>JBKJQG010000048.1:0-23937 GCA_046594925.1 Bacteroidia bacterium | reverse complement strand
TCGATCAGTTTTTGCTCCTGAGCAGCTACCACGCAGGATAAATGTCCGCCCAAAGATTGTCCGAACAAGATCAGTTTCGTGTTTTTTACATCTTCCCGACCTTTGATGTAATGCAAGGCTGAAATGCCGTCTTCCAAAACGTGTTCCTGCGACTCTTTTCCTGCTGATTTTCCGAATCCCTGGTAATCGAAGACCATTACCTGGAAGCCGGCCTTGATGAGTGAGTCTGAGAATTGATATTGGTAGGAAATATTGCCCGCATTGCCATGAAAATGAAGAACTGTGCCGAGGATGGCTTTGTTCTTTGGCTTGAAGAACCAGCCGTTCAGGAGATTTCCGTTGGCCGACTTGAAATTGATCTCTTCCAGGGAATACGCGCTCGTGTCGGGATAATACTTAAAATCTTCGTACGGAGCATAAAAAAACATGGAAGTGCTACAGGAGCTAAAGATTAGCGAGACTAGCAAAAAAGCAGGTATGAAGCGATTTATAAGGGTTTTCATGGAATTTAAGGTCTTCTCAATAATAGGAATAAAAATTTGATTTGCTGAGTAAGTGTCGTATATTTGTTTTAGTATTAATTATTAATTATTAAATTGAATGAAAACAGGTACAGTAAAATTTTTCAATGTTTCTAAAGGTTTCGGTTTTATCACTGTTGATGAGACTAACCAGGAATTATTTGTTCACGTTACAGGATTGGTTGACCAAATCCGTGATGGCGATAAAGTAACTTTTGACGAAGCAGAAGGTAAAAAAGGTTTAAATGCAGTCAATGTGAAAAAAGCATAATTGTAAAAAATCATTTTTATGAAAAATCCCCCCGAGTTCTCGGGGGGATTTTTTTTAGTCTTTTATTTCTTCGCCATTCACCCATTTCTGTGGAGTGACTTTTCCGCTTTCATCGTATTCCTTCCAGGCTCCGTCTTTTTGGTAGTCGATGTTGGCTTGGCTGTATTTCATGGTTCCTTCTGCCTTGATCTTTCCGTTTTCGTAATATTCTTTTTTAGAATAGACCTTCTTCTTCGGGTCTATCATTTCAAACAATTCCTGAGGTTTTCCGTCCTCTGTGTATGACTTCCGGAAGATCAGGTATTCCATGCTTTTTGAGTTCTCTTCGGTGTACTCTATTTGTCCGTTTGGATAGTAGTCGGTCCAGATTTGCTCGTGGCCATCGTAGTAGGTAATGTCTGATTTCAGCTTTCCATCGGGAAAGAACAACTGCAGGTTACAGCGTTTAAAGTCCACTTGTTTGAATGAGCGTTCGGTGTTTCCGTTGGAATAAAAATTCTTGTAGAGTTTCAGGTGGCCGTCTTCATAAAACCCTTTGTGAAGTGACTGACCGCTTTCGTAGACGTCTTCTAGCCATCCCTGACAGGCATATCCTTTTTTATCGTTGCGCACGGAATCGCCACCCGTATAGAAGTTCAGTTTCTCGTACATGGTGATGCCATAGGTGGGATCCACCACTTTTGCTTCGCTGTATTTTACCGGCACAGGGATCTGTCCGAAAAACTGGGCAAAGGAGCAGTTCAGAGAAAAATAGAAAAGAAAAAGGAGAACGAATTGCTTCATAATATTCTGTGAATATAAAAAAAAATCTCCGTTCATGTTGTATCGAACGGAGATTTTTTGTCTAATAGTTCAAGCTTTTTCCTTCAATTGCGTGGGTGTCGAAATGTTTACCTTAAAAGAAATTGCTTCCGGTTTCTGCTATAGCGCAGAATTCGCAATGACGTTCTAAAAGACATGATACTATTAAAGGCGTCATTGCGAGGAACCAAGCAATCTATTCATGAATAGGAATAGAGAGCTTAATTATTAATGGATTCCTTTTGACGCCAGGTATCTTTCTGCATCCAAAGCGCCCATACAGCCACTTCCTGCAGCAGTAACTGCCTGACGGTAAATGTGATCTTGAGCGTCGCCGGTTGCGAAAACACCCGCTACATTCGTCTTGCTGGAACCCGGAATGGTTTTGATGTATCCGGTCTCATCCAGGTCAAGGTAGTCCTTGAAAATGGCCGTATTGGGTTGGTGTCCGATGGCGACAAAAAATCCGGTTACATCCAGTTTTCTTTCTTCGCCTTTGCTGTTGACCACCAAAGCACCGTCTACCGTTTTTTCACCAAGTATTTCTTTCGTCTCCGTATTAAACAGAACCTCAATGTTTGGGGTATTCAGCACGCGGTGCTGCATGGTCTTTGATGCACGCATTTCCTCGCGTCGTACGATCATGTATACTTTTTTACAGAGTTTCGCCAGATAAGTAGCTTCTTCTGCCGCTGTATCTCCTGCGCCAACGATGGCCACATCCTGTCCGCGGAAAAAGAATCCATCACAGACCGCACAAGCGGAAACACCAAATCCATTCAATTTTTCTTCTGATGGTAAGCCTAACCATTTGGCCGACGCACCGGTAGCAATGATCACACTGTCGGCGGTGATGGTTGTTTTTTCATCGATGATCACTTTGTGTATAGGACCACTGAAGTCGACAGATGTAGCCAATCCCCAACGGATATCTGTTCCGAAACGTTCTGCCTGGGCTTTGAAATCTTCCATCATTTCCGGGCCTTGTGTTCCTTTCGGGTAACCGGGATAATTTTCTACTTCGGTTGTTATCGTCAGCTGTCCTCCGGGTTGTAATCCTTGGTACATAACGGGTTTCATATCTGCGCGTGCAGCATAGATCGCTGCTGTATATCCTGCGGGCCCGCTTCCTATGATCAGGCATTTTACGTGTTCAATTTGTTCGCTCATAATTTTTTTGCTGCTCTATGTGTTTAATTTTTTTGTGTCCGGAGAAATGATCAAGTCCCTAAAATAGCATTTCTAATGATGCCGTTTTCTGGATTTTATTCACAAATCCGACAATTTTATTGTACGCTTGCTAACCGGAAGTTCAGGGGGTAGGCATGATGGTGTCGTAAAAAGCTCCCATGCCTGCCCAGACCCCCAGGCCGTCGTTACTGATGTTTCCAATGATGGTGGTGGGCGAGGCAAAAGGATTTCCATTGCTGGAAAGTGCTGCTTCAAAAGTGGTATAGAAGTCTTTGCTGGCGCGGTCTATGGAAACGAACTTAATGTAGATCGTGTCGGTTTTCCGGTAATAATAACGTTCTTCATCCGAATCATTATCTGGGGTATTCTGAGAGTCGGTCGGGTCGTACCCTTTGGTGTAGGCGAAATCAAAACTTTTCCCATTGATTAATTTATCGTCGAACGTCGCACCGTAAGAGGCAATGTATCTTCTGTCTTTGCTAGGGCGTTTTGCTAACCATCTGTAGTTGTTTCCTAATCCAGACGGATCCGTTAAATGTGCGTTTGCATATCCAAGTGAATCTTCGGGTGGAGCGGGCATCCACCAAACAGAATCCAATGCCACTGGAAAAGGAATGCTGGTTGTTGCCGTATATTCATTTCCATCCGATGCTACTACCCGCAAGCTGTAACTTTGTCCCGGTATTCCGATGATCGTGCTTCCTTTGTAAACGACTCCCAGTGATGTCGCACTGTCGATGGTAATTGCGAGCGTATCCGTTATGATTCCGTTGGAAACATAAACCCTTGCATCGAGTACATAAAAATCCGAAGGGCTGGTGTTGCCAACCGATGAGAACAAAGGAATCGTCCTGGTAATGATGACCTCAGCAAATTTTCCGTTTTCAATGTTTCCTTCGATCACGATTTTTTTGTCGGAATTCGGCAGGGTCACATTAATCTCCTCGGTACAGGCCGAAAAAAGGGAGAGCGTTGTGATGAGTATAAAAATATGTTTTTTCATTGCGTATGAATTGAATGTCTTAAAATTTAAAATTCCAGGTCACGGAAGGAATGATCGGGAACAGGTAAACTTGTTTTGCCTTGATCTTTAAATTTCCTTCTGTAGCACTTCCTTCGTTTGCAAAATAAATGATGTAAGGATTATGTCTGTTGTAAACATTGAAAACACTGAATGTCCAGCTGGATTCATAATTTTTGAACAGTTTGGTCGGGATCTTCACGTCTTCTGGTTTTACTTCAAGACCGAATTTTTTGACGATGCGTTTTTTTCGTCTTTCGATGTGTTTTGTTCTGTCAGGAGTGTAAGTGGCGGAAAGGTCAAGACGGTGATAAGCGGGCATGCGGTAGGCATTTCGGTCGCTGTAATCGTAAGTGATGTTGCCGTCAATCACATAATAAGAGGTTGGAATGGTGATCGCA
The DNA here is from genome assembly GCA_046594925.1 of Bacteroidia bacterium. Taxonomy (GTDB): domain Bacteria; phylum Bacteroidota; class Bacteroidia; order 2-12-FULL-35-15; family 2-12-FULL-35-15; genus 2-12-FULL-35-15. The sequence continues at coordinate 19,731 of JBKJQG010000048.1, read as the reverse complement.
TTTCCGGTTCCGTAAACGAAGATCGTTGCAAAAGTCCATTTCTTATTCAGGTCGTAACTCAATACTACAGAGGCATCGTGGCGTCTGTCGTATTTTGCAAAGAATTTTTGGCCGCGGTTCAGATCCGGGAAAATTCTTGTTGTATAAGATAAAGTGTAACCGATCCAGCCGTTGAATTTGCCGGTACGTTTTTTAATGAAGAGTTCAACGCCATAAGCTTCTCCTTTTCCGAACACGAATTGATTGTCGGCATTGTCGCCCACCGTCCCTCCGGGCAATGACCCGTCAGCATATTCAATCTGGTTCTTCATGTCTTTGTAATAAACTTCAACGGATGTCTCATAGGCATTGTCTTTGAAATTTCGAAAATATCCCAGCGAGTACTGAGACCCTTTCTGGGGATTCACTTTTTCAGAAGAGGGCACCCAGGTATCGATCGGCAGTGTAACAGCCGACAAGGAAGCTAAGTGAATGTATTGCAAATTGTAAGTGTAGGACGCCTTGAGGGACGACTTGGTGTTAAGCGAATACCTGACATTGAATCGCGGTTCGAATCCTCCGTAATCCGCTACTTTTTTGTTCGCATCGGTATGGATGGTGGAGTCAATTTGTCCTGTCAGGGGATCTTTCACATACCGGTCGAAAGGGCCAATTTGCATAAAATAGGAATAACGCAAACCCGCGTGTATCTTAAGTTTGTCTGTTATGTCAAAGTCGTCGGAAAGATAGGCTGCTATATCGTGTGCTCTCAATTTTTTAACACCGCCAAGGTCGAATTCTGTTTCTCCTTGTTTTGCTGTTGCACTCATCGGCGTGAATGTGTGGAAAATGTAATTGGCTCCGAACTTCACTTCGTGACGGATGGTGGGGAAGTAGCCGAAATCGACTTTCCCGTTCAGGTCGTTGATGCCTGAAAATAATTTCAATTCGAATCCGCTTTGTTCTGCCGTAAAGTTGAATTTGTAATCGCTCACAATTCCGGATACGTTCATGAATAATTTATTGTTGAACAAGTGATTCCAACGCAGCACGCCGGTTGAGTTTCCCCAGGCAACGCCCATTTTGAAGTCGGCCGCCTTGTCTTCAAATTTCATGATGTCCCTTCCGAAGTAACCGCTTGCAAAGATCCTGTCTTTGTCGGAAAGACGATAATTTACTTTTGCATTGAAGTCATAAAAGTAAACGCCTGAATTCTTTAAGGGTGAATCTGGTTTTGCAAAGGGCCGGGCCAATACATCCAAATAAGTTCTTCGTGCGGAAACGATGAAGGAGCCGGTGTCTTTCTTGATAGGGCCTTCAATGGTCAGACGGGAAGAGATCAATCCTATTCCGCCGGAAGCATGGTAAGTCTTGTTGTTGCCTTCTTTCATAGAAATGTCAAGCACCGAAGCGAGACGCCCTCCATATTGTGCAGGCATTCCTCCTTTCACAAGATTGATGCTTTTTACCGCGTCACCGTTGAAGACTGAGAAAAAGCCAAGTAAGTGGGAAGCATTGTAAACGACGGCTTCGTCCAATAGAATTAAATTCTGGTCGGGGCCTCCTCCGCGGACATAGAACCCGGAATTCCCATCGCCGCTGGACTTTACTCCGGGCAGCAATTGGATGGTCTTTAATATGTCTACCTCTCCCAGGAAGGCCGGAAGTTTTTTTATTTCTTCCATGTCGAGCTTGATGGCTCCGATGGTAGTGCTGGAAACGTTCTTGTCGATCCTCTCGGCACTAATCTCTACTTCTTTTACATTGATCGCTGTCGGCTTCAGTTCAATGTTCAGGCGAATGTCCTGGTCGAGTGTTATGGTTTTCACAAAGTCGTTGTAGCCGATGTAAGAGCTGATGAGCGTATATGTCCCTTTGTCAACGGTAATGGAATAGAATCCATATTGGTTGGTACTTCCGCCTTTTACCAATTCCTTGATGTATACGGTCGCTCCAATGCTATATTCACCATTGGAAGCATCTTTCACATATCCGCTGATTGTAAATTTTTGTTGGGCATTTGTGTTCAGAAACGCACTGAATAATAGGAAGAAAAAAAGGACCTTAAGAGGGAATGGCTGTTTCATAAATAAAGGCTGTTATCAGCAGGACGGTCGCCCGTCTTGGGGACTTCAAAATTAGTAATAATTGTTGATTTTTCTGTCTTATTTCTACGCCACAAAACTAGGGAAACATTTTTTGATTTCAAAGTTTCCGTCGCATTTATTTTTGTCTTTTTAATTTACGATATTGCGGGGAATATGGATCAACCATCACTTCCTTTTGGCAAGCAGCTGGCTTATTCCTTCGGGATGATGGGCTGGAGTGTGATGTTCAACCTCATCAGCGTGATTCTGATCTATATGTATTTACCGCCGGCCGACAGCGGATTACCCAACTTGATCACTCAAGTGGCGATTTTCGGGATCTTTAACGCCATAGCGCTGATCACTTCGAGCGGACGCTTTGTTGATGCGGTTTACGACCCTTTCATCGCCCAGTTCAGCGACAGCAGCAAGAACCCCAAAGGAAGAAGAATCCCCATTATGAAATGGGCCATTTTACCCTCTTTTATCTTTTGTTTTCTGGTGTTTTTTCCCTTGAAAAACGAGGAAAGCACAATTAACATTGTCTGGCTGATCATTGTCCTCATTGGTTTTTACATTTCTTCCACGAGCTATATCATTCCTTATTATGCCTTGTTGCCGGAATTGGCTCCGACCTCGGAAGCGAAGGTTCGCCTGGCCACATGGCAATCCATCGGATACGTTTTCGGGATCGCGATTGCTTCCAATACTTTCAATCTGACCGGCGTTCTGGAACAGGCATTTGGCATCTCCAAATTGCTGGCACTTCAATATGCTGTTCTCAGCATGTGTATGCTGGCTGCCATCTTCATGGCAATCACTGTTTTTGCGATCGATGAAAAAAAGTATTGTGTCAGCAAGCCTCATGCGGTTCCTATGAAATTGGCTTTGAAACAAACGCTAACAAATAGAAATTTTTTGCTCTTCATTGTCGCTGATTTTTCTTATTTCATTTCTGTCACGATCATTACATCCGGACTTTTATACTTTCTGAAAGTCTTGCTTCGCTTGCCTGAAACGCTTGGTAACAAATTGATGATGACGATGGTTTTGGTTTCCTTTCTTTTTTATCCGGCTGTGAACTTCCTTCCCAAGCGAACCGGTAAAAAAATACTCGTGATCTGTTCCTTCGTTTTGCTTTCTGTTGTTTTTTTAGGAATTTATTTTTTAGGGAAAGTCAATATCGATCCGGAAGTTCAGATCTATTCACTGATCGCATTGGCTGCCGTTCCTTTGGCGTCGCTGAATATTTTACCAAATGCCATTCTTGCGGAGATCATCGAAAAAGATACGTTAGACACGAACGCCAATAAAGAAGGAATTTATTTCGCCGTGCGGTACTTCTTTGTGAAGATCGCGCAGACTTTTGGAACAGCTCTGTTCGCGATGTTTCTTATCTATGGAAAGGATGAAGGAAACGATTTCGGGATCCGATTGTCGGGAATGCTAGGATTTGTTTTGTGCTTGCTGGCTGCGATGATATTTACAAGGTTTAAGGAATTGAGAAAATAACCTAACGGCCAATATTATTCGGTCTTGAATAAACCATCTGCATTACGTTAATGTTGCGCATTTCAAAAGCGGCTTCGCAATAGCATAAATAATAATTCCATTTGCGAATGAAGCGTTCGTCAAAGCCTAATTTTTTTACTTCTTCCAGCTGAGCATTGAATTGCACTCTCCACTCGGCAAGTGTTCTCGCATAATGAAGCCCCATGTCTTTCAGATCGACCATGGTCAGGTTTCCGGTATTGTTGATTGCTGTATTGATGGCTGATACGGATGGTAGCAAGGATCCCGGAAAAATATGTTTCTGAATCCAATCCACTCCTGTACGTAAACTCTCGTAACGGGAATCCGGACAAGTAATAACTTGTAGAGCAAGGATTCCGTCTTTTTTTAAAAGCTCGCTGCACTTTTTGAAATACACGTCTAAGAATTTATGTCCGACTGCTTCCAGCATTTCTATGGAGACGATCTTGTCGAATTCGCCATCCAACAAACGATAATCCTGTAAAACAACGGTAATCTTATCTGATAGATTTTCTTTGGCAACGCGTTCAGTCGCCATTTTAAACTGCTCTTCGGAAATGGTTGCTGTTGTGACTTTACAGCCGTAATGTTTTGCGATGTGAATCGCATTTCCGCCCCAGCCGGTACCGATCTCGAGTACGTGATCGCTTGATTTCAGGTTCAATTGCTTACAGAGGCGGTCGTATTTTTCAACTTGGGCTTGCTGCAGATTGATGCCTTCTTCTTTAAAATAAGCAGAGGAGTATGTCATTGAAGGATCTAAGAACAAAGCGAAAAAATCATTGTTCAGATCGTAATGCTCTGAAATATTTTTTTTCGATCCGTCCACACTATTAGCTCTTTTAAAATGGTAGATCTTATTGAAGATCTTCAAGATGTTTAATGTAAGGCTCTGAACACCGCTCCCGGAAACAGTAGGAGCATTCTCAATGTTGATGATGAACCATTTGATAACATTGGTGATGTTGTCGGTATCCCAGCAGCCATCCATGTATGCTTCCCCGAAACCGATATCTCCATACAACACGCATCTTCTGAAATAGTCGTTGTCTTTAATCTCGATGTTAGCAGATACATTTCCCTGTCCGTTCCCCAGCTTGATGATCTCACCATCGGGCATAGTAATGGTTAGCGTGCCCATCTCCATTTTGGAAAAGAGGCTTAGGATTACTTTTTCATAGAAGCCGCGTTTGGCGGTATTGACTGCTACGGTCGACATGTTTTCGCTCATGATTAGCAATAAATATACAAAAATTTAATTCTTTCTACGATATACGTCTTTTTGGAGCTCTTGGTTTGCAGACTTTTTATGGTAAGGAATCTTTTTTAGCCAGAGTTTAATAGCATTCCAGTGGATCAGGGTGATGATCTTCAAGGTGATGAAAGGAAAGCGGATGCTGTACCAAAGCAGGTTGGAATTGCTTATTGGCTTTTTGATTCCGGTCAAAGTGCTGATAAAAAATCGCTCTTCATTCTTGTAGTCGTCAATGCGGATGTTGAGTTTTTCTCCCGGAATTCCCAGGTTGAAATCAAAGTTGGTATCGTGGTCGATGAACGGCGACACGTAAAAATACTTGGTGGTGTTCAAGTGGTAATTGTTGTCTGATAAATGTTCTTTCGACATTAGAAAGGGTTTCATTTCGCCAAATGTATTGCCGATCTCAGCCACAACACACAGCGGAGTGGTGTCCTCGTCGTAACAATAGTAGAAAGAAACCGGGTTGAAATTATATCCCAATACATTTAAGTTCGTTAGCAACATAATTCTTCCTTTCCCAATGGTCACACCATTTTCAGAAAGATAACGTGTGACTTGCTCGCGAATGCTTTTGGTTTTGTCGGGATTTTCTAAAGGCAATTGCAAATGCTCTTTATTCTGTAAGCTGAAAAAGTTGAACTTATTCAAGCTGAACATTCGAAGTTTTTTGGACAGTATTTCAACTTCATCAAGGTCAATATAAAACATGAATACATTGTAGTTGAACCTGTGTTTCTTAGGTTGCAGCCGATGATGCATCACATTCGCTTTATATAAACAGGAATTCAAGATGTATGATGTATGATGGAAGATGGAAAATGTATTTTATTTGTTCTCAATGATGATTTCTTGATGGTTAAAAAAATGGCTTTTAATTCTTTACTTTCTTTTATTAGTTGATCAAACCCTGTCTTGTATTTTTCGTCTTCATATAATTGCTCTAAAATTCTTCGCCAATAGACACTTTCCCGGGCTTCTTTGTATGAAATCCCAATTTTATTTACAAAATCTTTCCTAGATACAGTTCCTTGGGCCTCTTCGTAATTTGCACCTATTGAAGCGGCAGATCTTCCAAGTTGGCCTTTTGGTATTCTGTAAATATAATCATCGGGAAGTTTTCGTAAAAATTTCAAAACATTTATGCCATACACAAAGGTTCTTTCCAGTAATACTATTGTTCTTTCATTCATTTTTTTTATCGGCGAATCTACAAACATCCCTTTCCTTAAGCCGACTATTAAATGCGTAAAAACGATTTTACCCTACATCTTCCATCTTCCATCATACATCTTCCATTTTTTTAGAGGTTTCTACATAAATTGACCGCAGAAGCATAAGCATCCTCGTGAAAGCCGTATTTGAAATAACTGCCGCAGAAATAAAGAGGACCCTGCTCGTTCAGTTTATGAAGTTCATCTTGTGCTTTCATTGTTGAAAGATCAAACAAAGGGTGTTCGTAATCTATTTCCCGGATAATCTTCTTTTTATCTACTGAACCCGGAATTGCATTTATAGAAACGAAATAATTTTTCTTTTTTGAAACGCCTTGTAAACTGTTCATCCAATAAATGGTGGTCGGCATCTGAACACCGTTTCTGTTCTCTATTCTGTAGTTCCAGCTGCTCCAGGTTAATCTCGTTTTCGGCATGGTGGATTCATCGGTGTGGACAGTGGCGATGTTTTTTTGATAGTTGAATGGAGATAACAATCGCTTTTCATCTGCGGTCGGCTCCTCTAATAGCCTTATTGTTTGATCGGCATGCGAAGCAAAAATTACTTTATCGAAAGTATGAACCTTGCCATCTGCTGTCGTGACAATTGCTTTTCCGCTTTCAGTTCTTACTTTTACTGCTCCATTATTGATCTGGATGCGATCTTTAAATGGTGCGATCAATAATTTTTTATACGATTGGCTTCCATCAACAGGCGTATACCATTGATGTTGTGTATTCAAACCGAGAAATCCGTGGTTCTTGAAAAAACGGACCAAAGTCACTATCGGAAAGTCCAGCATTTCGTCCATAGGGGTTGACCACACCGCGGAGCTCATCGGGATGAGGTATTTCCAAAGCATGTCCTTGCCATATCCTTTTTCTTTGATGTATTGAGCCAAAGAGTGATTCTCAAATTTCGGATTGTCGAGTACTTCAACGCTTTCTTTGTTGAAACGCGTTATCTGTGTTAACATCTTAATGTAAGAAACACTGAAAATATTTTTTCTTTGAGCAAACAATCCGTTCAAGCCTGATCCGCAATATTCCAATCCCGTTTCAATATGCTGAACACTAAACGACATGTCCGTTTTTTTGATCGGAGCGTTTATTTCCTTGAACAGTTCTACGAGGTTGGGATAGGTCTCGAAATTGAAGACCATAAACCCCGTGTCCATGTATACGGACTGTCCGTCTTCATCAACGGTTACCGTATTGGTATGTCCTCCGATATAATTGTCCTGCTCAAAAATAGTCAGATCGTACTTTTTATGTAGCAGATGTCCGCAGCCCATTCCGGCGACGCCGGTTCCTATGATGGCTAATTTTTCCATTAGTTAGCAACAACGGTATTTATGAAACGTTCGATGGCAAAAGTGCTGGTTTGTCCGCTAGGTCCTGAAATATTAAAATCGCAGCCATGCGTTGCCCAAGGCAGATCGAGAAAATAGTTCTTCACATGATTGGCATTCAGTTTTGCATGCAGGTGTTCGCTGTGGATGAAGCTTACCATGCAATCGTGTTGACCGTGGATGATGAGAGTAGGAGCAGAGTTGCTGTCGACAAATTCACAAGGAGAGCTCTGTTTGTATTTTTCAGGAAAATCATTCACGTTGCCGCCTACGAAATCGCCGAGGACTTTATCCGTATCCAGTACCCATTTATTTCCGGGATGCTGAGCGCCCCAGTACATGTCGGCTGGAGCGTAGATCGAAACCACACCTTTGATGTTCTTGTTGTGAAGGCTGTATGCTGTCAGCAAAGCAATTTGTCCACCTGCAGATCGTCCCAGCAAAACAAACTTACTTGTATCCACTTTCAGTTCCGCAGCGTGTTCGATGATGTAGGCCATAGCATCGCGGGTGTCTTCCGTTGGAGCCGGATTCTGAAATTCCGGAGATTTTCTATAATTGATGGATGCAACATTATAACCTTTGTCGGCCAGGTAGCTGTTCAAAGCCGGTAATTGCTGACTGTCGCCTTCTCGCCAGGAGCCGCCATGGATCACAATCACGCAGGGTGCGGTTGCATTGCTCGAGGATGGATAATAATCGAAAGCCAGTTGCAGCGCTCCTGCTTTTTTATAGGGAATGCTCTTAAATGCTACGGACTGATTTCCCAAGCCTGTAAAAAGTGTTCCGAAGGAAAATGCTGACCGTAAAGGGGCTTTCAAAGTGGCCGTATGTTCGTTTCCGAATTGTTGTGTCAGTTCCGATTCAATGCTGGAAGCACGTTTGTAAGCTCTGATGATGGTGAAAGAAAAAATAAGAAAGGCCAGTGCCGAAAAGGTGATTGAATAGAGTTTAAACGAATTGGCCCAATAACAGGAGATCAGTAAAATGAGCGTGGCGCCCATCAAGATATGTGGGAACTCGGTCAGGCCAACGCTCAGTCTCCAAAGTAAGTTCGTTGGAGCTTTGAAGATCACCAACAGAGAAAGTAAAAAAAACAAAACAGAAAGACAGACTCTGATCATGCCATTATTTTTTAGTAAACAAATAGTGACTTACGATCCACTCTTCTCCTTTGTTGTATCCCCAGAGTTCGGCGCAAGCCAAATAGAAGATTCTCCAATATACCCACCATTTAACGGCTTGGTCTTTTCCATAAGTCTGTTCGAACAAAGGCATAATGCGCTCTTTGTTTTTGTCCATGTTCTGCAGCCACGCTTCGGACGTTTTGCTGTAATGCGTCCCGCTTACGTGCCAATGCTGTTCTATGCTCAGGTGTTCGTTGAAGTACAATAAAAGGTCATCGCTCGGCATGATGCCGCCGGTGAAGAAATATTTGCTCATCCAGTCCGTTTCGTCCACGACTTCAAATTTGTACGCAAAATCTTTGTGAGTGAAAATGTGAACGAATAATTTACCTTCCGGTTTTAAACAATCCGAAACTTTTTTCATCAGCTTCTGATAATTGCGCATGTGCTCGAACATCTCTACGGACACCACACGGTCGAATTTTTTGTCGATTGTAAAATCATTGATGTTGACAGTGATCACCGTAAGGTTTGTAATCGAACGTTGCTTGGCTTGTTCATCGATGTGTAATTTCTGTGTGCGTGAATTTGAAACAACGGTGAAATTGCTTTTTGGAAATTTTTTAGCCATGAATAACGAAAGCGAACCCCAGCCGCAGCCAAGTTCCAGTACTTCCTGCCCGTCTTTTAATTCAGCTCTGTTGCAAGTGAGTTCCAGCATGTCGTCTTCGGAGGTATCGATGTCGGTCACACCATTTTTCCAATAGCCGCTGCTGTATTTCAGATTTTTCCCTAAACAGTATTGATAGAATTTCGTGGGAACTTCATAATGCTGTTCGTTGGCTTCGGCAGTATTGATCGCGATGGGAGAGTTCTTCAACTCTGCGATCAGTTTCATTAAATGTGCTTGCTGAAGTTCAACCGTCGCCTTTTTTTCCTGGAGCAAACGTTGTTTTAATAATTTTCGAATGCCTATCCGGAGAAGAAAATCCGGAACTTTATTTTTTTCTATTAGAGAATCGTACCACATAATTGATGTATGATGTATGATGGAAAATGGAAGAGGGTTTATATGATTTCAATAAGTTAATCTACGCTAAAAAATGGAAAAGGGTTCTTGATATGAGGCTAAAACTTTACATCTTCCATCTTCCGTCATACATCATCCCTTTCTTTTTGGCAGCGGTACAAACGCACTTGTTGTCCGCTGATATTCCCTGTACAAGTCACCTTTTGAACGAATGGATTGTTCTTCTGTCATTGGGATGCCGGTCACTTTAAAGATCAGCAGGCCTATCACCAGAGGACATACAACCGAGATCCAGCCATACGGGCTTGGAAGTGCAAAGATGAGCACAGAGATCCAGATCATTAGCTGGAAAAAATAATTCGGGTGACGGGAATAATTCCAGAATCCTGCTTCACATACTTTTCCTTTGTTCGCAGGATTTTTCTTGAACTGTTTCAATTGAAAATCTGACAAGCCTTCTCCGATGATGGACAAGAACCACATTCCGGCTCCGATGCATTCGACGATGGAAATTTCCGGTGCAGGGTTCAAAGCGATGATGAAAAAAGGAATTGCTAAAAAGACGTTGGACATTGCCTGCATTTGAAAAAAGACAAAGAATTTCAGGTTCGAGTTGGGAGCCCATTCTTCGCGCAATTGTTTGTAGCGCCCTTCCTCTTCATCCAGATGTGAGCCCACGCGAATTAGTAGATAGATTCCTAAACGAAGGCTCCACAAGGCTGACAGGGCGCATACGATAGTTTTCCGCGCTTCAAGTCCATCGGCCAGCAGCCAAATGACGATAGAAATAATCAAAAAATTGAATGCCCAAAAGATGTCTACAATGCCTGCATTTTTAATACGATAAGCCCACACCCAGATCAGGATCATTAATACGGACACCGAAGCAAAAGATACAAGCGGGAGTTGGACGAATGGGTTCATAGTTTTCGGATTTTAATGATGCCTACCCAGTTTAAGACCATTATGATCGGAAAGGTGGGATCGAATTCATACCATTTTTTTGCGAAGTTGATGCTGTTGGGACTCTTGTGGTGATTGTTTTGAAAAAATTCCCCCATCATTAAAAAATCGATCGGCAATGTATTCTTGCTGTGATCGTCGTTGTCGTAGTTTGAATAGCCATACTTGTGGCCGCACCAGTTTACGATTGCACCGTGAATCGGGCCCATCAAAAAATGAATCGGAAGCAAGGCGAACATCCACCAAGAGGTTGCAAACTGCACGTAAAAAAGAATGTAGGCTGCCACAAACAGCAAGCGCACCGCCCAAAGGTCGCTGAACCAATCCAGGAATTTCCATACCGGATAGTTTCCCTGAAAAGCTTTTTCCGGTTCTTTGCCATGCTTCGCGTAATTCAGGTAAATGTCTTTTGTTTGCATGGTCATGTGCCATACATCCTTAAAGAAATGAGGCGAATGAGGATCTTTTTCCGTATCGCTGTATGCATGGTGCATGCGGTGCAAGATAGCATAAGCTCTGGGATTTAGGAAAGAGGCTCCCTGTGTTAGGAAGGTTAGTGTGTAAAAAATTTTTTCCCAAAACGGAGTCATTGAAAACATCTTATGCGATGCATATCTATGGAGAAAAAATGTCTGACAAAATAATGAAAGGAACCAATGCGCAACGAAAAATAATAGTATATACATGAATGTGATTTCTTAACTTATGAATATTCGAATTAGATTGGGGCAAATTTAATCATTTATATGTTCTTATACTACTTGTTATTGCTATCTTTACAGCAAAATAAGAACATTTTAAAATGGATTTAAGTAAATTAAAAAAACGTCCATCCTATCCTTTCGAAACAATAGCTGTTGCTATTTCTTTTTCTCCACGCTGTCAGCCTATTTTAGCGGAAGCCAAGCGATTATCTGATCTGTTTGGAGGGTCTCTGTTGCTTTTACATATTGGTGACAAAACTACGGAAAAAGAGCAGGAGTTGGATGAGATGATGGCTAAGGAAGGCGTCAATCCCAATCATTCCAGGGTGATCTGGATGGATGGCGATCCTGTGGATACCATCCTGAGATTGTGCAAATTGAACATTGTTGACCTTCTTGTTTTAGGTGCACTAGAAAAAGAAAATCTTTTAAAATTTTATTTGGGCTCTATAGCCAGGAACATCAGCAGAAAAGCGAAATGTTCGGTTTTGTTGCTTACAAATCCTGATACCCAGCCTCAAAAATTCAAAAAAATTGTGGTGAATGGAGTAGCCAATCCAAAGACCATTCATACCATCAACACTGCATTATATTTCGCTAAGAGTTTAAAAGTGAAAGATCTGACCATTGTGAATGAAGTGGATATTTCAGGTTTGGCGATGGCAATCTCCGATAATAGCACTGCTCCTCAGACAAAAGAGATCAAGAAGAATTTTACCGAGGAATCGGAAGAGTCATTGCAAATAATCTTGGAAAAGTGCGATACGGGGGATGTGAAAGTGACGGATAAAAATGTGAAAGGAAAGCCCGGCTACGCGATCAGTAAATTTTCAAAAGATAAAAAAGCCGACCTGCTGGTGATCAACTCGCCGGACACTCATCTGAATGTGTTCGATAGAATATTCACGCATGACATTGAGTATATTTTGGCTGATTTACCGTGCAATGTTTTAATTGTTCATTCCCGGGTATAAGATATGATCAAACTCGCACATAACGAATTGATAGTTTTGCTTTTGTCGATCAGCACCATGTTGATCGTTTCCCGCATTTTTGCTGAGCTGGGTAAAAGGTTCAAGCTGCCTGTTGTTATGGGTGAATTGATTGTAGGGATCGTTCTCGGTCCGACAATTTTAGGGATGCTGTACCCGGATATTTTTCTTTATTTATTTCCAAGAACCGGTAATGTGCCTATCGCATTGGATGGGATCTTTAGTTTATCGGTGATCATGCTCTTGTTTGTTGCGGGGATGGAAGTTCAACTATCTTTGGTTTTGAAACAAGGTAAGGTTGCTGTTTACACCAGTTTGTTCAGCATGGTGATTCCGTTTTTTACCGGTTTTGCCATTGCCTGGTTTTTTCCTGAAATTTTTTCTATTCCGGATGAATACGATGCCAAGTTATTATTTTCCTTGTTTTTTGGGACCGCACTTTCTATCTCCGCCTTACCGGTCATTGCCCGTATTCTCATGGACATGAATTTGTTTAAAACAAATATTGGAATGATCATTATCGCATCTGCGATGTTCAACGATTTGATCGGCTGGCTGATCTTTTCCTTTGTTTTGAGTTTGACGAACAAAGGAGTAGGGGACACCTTTAGCTTGTGGTATACGGTACTCTACATTCTTGGATTCGGATTGTTCATGCTCACGATCGGTAAAAAAATAATTGATAAAACTTTGCCTTGGATGCAAACAAAGTTATCCTGGCCCGGTGGTGTCCTTTCTATTTCTTTGGGTATTTGTTTGCTTTCTGCAGCATTTACCGAATCCATTCACATTCATGCCATATTGGGTGCATTTATTGCCGGTATCGCTTTTGGTGATAGTGTTCATTTGCGCGAACAAGCACGTGAGATCATTCATCAGTTTGTGACGAATTTCTTTGCGCCATTATTTTTCGTTTCCATCGGATTGAAAGTAAACTTCATTGAGAATTTCGACGGGACAATTGTTGCCATAGTATTGGCCCTTGCATTTGTAGGAAAAGTACTGGGGGCATTTATCGGAGCAAGGTTGGGCGGAATGACAAAGAACCACGCTCTCGCAGTAGGATTTGGTATGAACGCCCGCGGCGCCATGGAAATTATCCTTGGTACACTGGCTTTGAACGCAGGATTGATCTCCAAGCCGATCTTTGTTGCTTTGGTGATAATGGCACTCGTTACTAGTTTGACCAGCGGACCACTGATGAAACGATTCATTGATTAAAAATTTCAAATTTTAGATTTCAAATTAAGATGTTAGGACTAAAGTTGAGCACTGACCCTCGGTGGGTGAATATTGTGGAGAGTAATATTGAAGAGATATTAACCGATCATGCCTGGTGTGAGCAAAAGGCTGCTACCAACGCATTGTCAATGGTAGTCAATAATCCGAATTATACCGAACTAGTGACCGCTCTTATTTCTTTAGCGAAAGAAGAACTCGATCATTTTGAACAAGTTCACAACCTCATCAAAGCCCGCGGCAAGAAACTCGGGATTGAAAGAAAAGATCATTACGTAAATGAACTTTATAAATTCATGAACAAAGGAGGAAGCAGAATTCAATCGCTTGTTGATCGTTTGCTTTTCTCAGCAATGATCGAAGCCCGTAGCTGCGAAAGGTTTCGGGTACTTTCAGAAAATATCAAGGACGAAGAATTATCAAAGTTTTACCGCGAACTGATGATCTCAGAAGCCGGGCATTATACTACCTTCATTGGATTCGCCCGTCAATACGGTGAAGGAATCGATGTGGACAAACGCTGGAAAGAATGGATCGAATTTGAAGCTTCCATTATTGCTAACTATGGCAAGGATACTAGCATTCATGGGTAAAAGGAAGTCGGGAGTTGGGAGTCAGGAGTAGGGAGAGTTTTTTTTCAACGTAATTCATATCAGCGAAAATCTGCCGGCCGGCAGGTGTGTGAGTCTTACCCAACCATTACAGCTTTCCACTTCTCCGGAATCAAAATCGTCTGATTCGTTTTGTAATTAAAGCAAACAATGATCGCCAAGCCTTTTGCTAATTCTACTTCTTGTCCGCTCACCACTTTCACGATCGAACAGCTCATGTCAAAACTTTTTGTTCCCATTTTCGACACCCAGGTGTAAACATGAACCTTGTCCTCGAGTAAGATGGGTTGCTTGTATTCCATTTCAATTTTCGCAAGAATGACGCCTTCGTTCACCCAGTCGATCTTGATGTTTTCGCTTGCCAGCGCATCAAAGTAATCGACCCTTGCTAATTCAAAATAAGTAACGTGATTCGCATTGTTCACGTGTCCGAGTTTATCAATGTCCTTAAATCTGATCTGGATCGGTGTTTTGTGTCTGTAGGGTGTGTTGCTCATCATATTTTTAGTTGCAATAAATCGTGCGGTGACCAAGGATCAGATTTTCTGTTCCGCTTTCACCGAGCACTTCTTGCAGAAATATTTTTGTTGGCTTTGTGTTCAGCATTTCTTTTGTTTCTTCGTCCTTCAATTTATTCCCGAAGCCATAGATCAGTTTTAGGTTCATCTGATTCGACAAATAATAGCTTAAAATAAAGGACGTGACGACAACGGTTTCATTTGATTTCACTGATAGCATGCCGCATGCGAGGTCTTCCAGTTTTAGAGTGTCCGAATACATTCCGCAAAGCCCCAAGTTCTTATTGTCGGAAGGGTTTGATTGTGCAGAACAAAATTTCGATTCGCAGATCAGAAAGAGAAAACCCATAAGTATTAGAGAAGGCTTCATTGTTTTATTAATCTAGTTTTTCGTAAACCGAATTGTTGCTTTTGAATTCGGGGACTAGTTCTTTCATCTTCTTTACAATCGACTGATTATTTTGTTTTCCGAAAAGCTCAATGAGTTCTCCAATGGAGGAAGAAATTTGCTCAAAATCGTATTCTTTTACTTTTGCAATCAGGATCTGCTTGTGATGTGTTTTTAAACTGTTTTCCTGGTCAGCCAGCAACTCTTCAAACAGTTTTTCACCCGGACGTAACCCGGTATAGATAATGCGGATGTCTTTGTCGAGCGTCAACCCCGAAAGTTTGATCATTTTTTTTGCTAGGTCAACGATCTTTACCGATTCACCCATGTCGAAAATGTAGATCTCGCCTCCAGCGCCCATAGCTCCGGCTTCTAGCACGAGCTGACAAGCTTCGGGAATGGTCATGAAAAAACGGGTGATGTTCGGGTCGGTGATGGTTATCGGTCCGCCATTTTCTATTTGCTGTCGGAAACGTGGAATGACAGAACCATTGGACCCGAGTACATTTCCAAAACGGGTAGTGATGAATTTCGTTTCTGATCTTTTGCTCAATGACTGAGCATAGATCTCTGCAATGCGTTTGCTCGCACCCATCACGTTGGTTGGGTTCACGGCTTTGTCGGTAGAGACCATTACAAATTTTTCTGTCTTGTATTGAACGGCAAGGTCCGCTAAGATCTTTGTTCCGGAGACATTTGTGAAAATAGATTCCGATGGATTATTCTCCATCATCGGAACGTGTTTATACGCAGCAGCGTGAAACACAATCTGCGGTTGAAAGGTCTTGAAGACATTCTCCATCCGTTCTTTGTTGCGGATGTCGCCCATCACGATCTCGTAGGACTGCTGTTTATATTTATCAGCCAGCTCCATTTCCATATCATAGAGTGGGGATTCTGCCTGATCCAGTAAAATGATCTTCTTTGGATGGAAGCGTATGACCTGACGTACGATCTCGCTACCAATGCTCCCGGCCGCACCGGTTACTAGGATAGTTTTTCCGGATACTTGTTTCTGAATGTTCTCTTTGCTCAACTGTATCGGTTCACGTTCTAATAATTCCTCGATCTGCACTTTTTTGATCTGACGGAAACTCAGCTCTCCGTTGATCCAGTTAGTGACAGGAGGGACGTTGAGCACCTTGGTGTTGTGGTTCAGACAAATGTCCACAATCTCTTGTTTTTTTAAAGGAGAAAGATCCTGAACTGAAATGATGAGATTGGATACATTGTTTTCCCTAAGTAACTCGTCGAGTTTGTTTATCCCGTATATATTGATTCCTTCCAATTGTTTTCCTTGCTTCTTAATATTATCGTCAATAAAGCCCAGCACTTTGTATTTTGTACCAGCATCCCGGTCCAGCGTCCGTTTGGTAATGATTCCCGACTCGCCGGCTCCGAAAATGATCACACTTCTTTTTTCTTTATTAGGGTTGGTCAGCTCTAGGTACAAGGCTTTGAACATGATTCTCAAGCTGATCATCAGGAAGGTGGTCGCCATATAATCAATGATGATGATTGAAAAAGGGATCGGAAAGGTTTTGTTGATCAGGAAATAGTAGATGCAGTTAACACCAACAAACAACATACTTCCGATGCTGATCACCAGGAAGATCCTTTGAGCATCCTTTGAGCTGGTATATTTGACTATGCCCTGATAGGTCTTTGAAAAGTAGAAGCTGGCAGCACGGAGTCCGAGTACAGTTCCGAAAACAAAGGGAAAAGCATCGATTTCCACTCTGGGAATGGCAAAGTTGAACCGGACCAGGTAAGCCAGAATCAATGAAAACAGGCAGATCCCGATGTCGATGAAAAAAATTATCCATCTCGGCATGTTCCGTTGAAATAATAGGTCGATCAGCTTCATATTGTTATGCTCAAAGATATAAAAAATGGTGGCTATTTGCACTTCCTTGTTATCTTTGTAAAAACGAAAATTGAACAGGCAGGTACTATATATATCCTACGATGGCATGACCGACCCCTTGGGGCAGTCGCAAGTCATTCCTTATCTCATCGGTCTGAGTAAGGCGGGTTATCAAGTTACACTTTTGAGCTGCGAAAAAAGGGGAAAACTGCAGGCGCAAGGCTCATACATAGAGGGCTTACTGAAAGAAAACAACATCCGATGGGAACATGTTTTGTTCACCACTTTCCCACCGATCCTTGCTAAATTTTATGATCTGGAAAAATTAAAACGCAAGGCCGTTGCTCTGCAGTTGTCCACTGGTTTTGCTTTGGTGCATTGCCGCAGTTACGTGGCAGCTGATGTAGGGCGATATCTCAAAAAAAGATTTGGCATTAAATTCCTCTTCGACATCCGGGGGTTCTGGGTGGACGAGCGTGTGGATGGGGGATTGTGGAATTTGAGCAATCCGGTTTACAAACAAGCGTTTAGAACGTATAAGAAAAAAGAAGCCGAATTCATGGCTGCAGCCGATACCATTGTGTCGCTCACCGAGAACGGAAAGATCGAGATGCAGAAATGGCCTTCTTGCAGAGAATCACGGATAGACGTAATTCCCTGTTGTGCAGATTATGAATTGTTCTCACTTCAGACGACGGAAGAACAAACATTAGCCAAAGAAAATCTGGGCTTTGCTAAAGAGGATTTGGTGGTGAGTTACCTTGGCTCCATAGGAACCTGGTATATGCTTAATGAAATGCTTGATTTTTTCAAGGTATTGAAAACAAAATATCCGGAAGCCAAATTTTTATTTGTCAGCAATGGAGAGGAAGCAACGATTCGTTCGGCTGCCGGACAAAAAAATATTTCGTTGGATGACATCCGTATCGTCAACGCAAAACGAAATGAAGTCCCGGCTTTCATCAAGGCTTCGACATTCAGTCTTTCTTTTATTAAACCAGCATATTCTAAAAAGTCGAGCTCTCCGACAAAGTTAGGCGAGCTTCTGGCTATGGGCATTCCCGTGATCTGCAATAATGGGATTGGTGATGTGGATTCGATTGTGGAGACAACAAAAGGAGGAATGATGATCCCGGATTTTTCTGAACGTTCTTATGAAGCGGCGATAGTAAAATTGCCTGGATTTCTTGCATCGGTCTCCGCTCCGGAAATCCGTGAGCTTTCCAAAACATATTATGATCTCAACCTTGGGATCGAAAAATACAAAGGTTTGTACTCGCGCCTTTTAAACGGACAATTATGAAAGAACGTCCAAAAAAAATCCTTTTTTTGTCTCCTTATCCTCAAGGCAAGGCACCCAGTCAACGTTTGAAATACGAACAATATTATCCATTTATTGAAAAGGGCGGATTTGAAATTACAACCAGTTCGTTTGTCGACGATGCCTTCTGGAGGATAATTTACAATGAAGGCAATTTTCTGCTCAAGGCAGCTTATGCATTGAAAGGCTATCTTCGCAGAATGAGGGATCTGCTCACTATTAGAAAATACGATGTCGTTTATGTGCATCTGTGGGTCACGCCTTTGGGATTTACTTTTTTTGAATGGCTGTTTGTTTTGTACGCAAAAAAAATGGTATACGACATTGACGATCTCATCTTTTTGGGGCATACCAGCGATGCAAACAAAAAATCCAAATTTCTCAAGGGAAAAGCGAAAGCGATTTACCTTATGAAAAATGCGAATCATGTGATCACCTGTACTCCTATGCTTGACGGCTTTGTCAAAAAACACAATCCGGAAAGCACCGACATTTCTTCGACTATTGATACGGATGTTTACATTCCAAAAACGAATTACGAGCTGAAGGAAAAGATCGTTTTGGGTTGGAGTGGTAGCCACAGTACATCAAGATTTCTGCATTTGCTGGACGAAGTGTTGAGGGAATTAAAAAAAGAGGTCGATTTTGAATTATTCATAATAGGAGATGCCGATTTCAAACTGAGCGGAGTAGATGTTAAGGCCATGCGATGGAACGCTTCTACCGAAGTAGAAGACCTCAGCCGCATCGACATAGGATTGTATCCTTTGCCGGATGAACCTTGGGTATATGGTAAGAGTGGATTGAAAGCGCTGCAGTACATGGCACTGGGAATTCCAACAATAGCAACGGGAATCGGGGCCAATTTCAGGGTCATTCAGACGGAGGAAAACGGTTTGTTAGTGAAGACCGATGAGGAATGGAAGGAAGGGATTCTGAGACTGATCCGCGACAAGGGTTTGCGGGAGAAGATCGGGAAACAGGGGAGGAAAAGTGTGGAAAATCATTTCTCTTTACACGCCAATAAAGATAAGTATCTCCACATCCTAAAAAAGATGATTTCCTGAGATAATTTCTTACTTTTACATAACAAATTTTAAAATAATGGAAACAACATCAACTGAATTGAAAAGTGTAGCACTTGAAAAGATACATATCTCCCTTGGAGCGAAAATGGTTCCTTTTGCAGGATACAGCATGCCTGTGTCTTATAGTGGGCTGAACGATGAACATGCAACGGTGAGAACGGCCATGGGTGTTTTTGATGTGAGCCACATGGGTGAATTCATCCTGAAAGGCGATAACGCACTTGACTTGATCCAGCGTGTGACTTCCAACGATGCTTCTGTACTCACCGATGGGAAGATTCAGTACTCTTGCCTGCCTAACGATAAAGGCGGAATAGTGGATGACCTCTTGGTATACCGCATCAATGAAAAAGAATATGTATTGGTTGTGAATGCTTCCAACATCGAAAAGGATTGGAATTGGATCAGTAAATTCAATACCAAAGGTGTGGAAATGAAAAATATTTCTGATGGGGTTTCTTTA
>JBKJQG010000305.1:0-13177 GCA_046594925.1 Bacteroidia bacterium | reverse complement strand
AAAAGAAAGAATAAAAAAGAAAGAATAAAAAAGAAAGAATAAAAAAGAAAGAATAAAAAAGAAAAAAGAAAGAAAGAAAGAAAGAAAGAAAGAAAGAGAGAGAGAAAGAGAGAAAGAAAGAAAATAAAAAAGGAAAACGATTTTTGAAAAAGGTTGCTTACATATTATTTACATTTTTTCTGACAACTGCTTTGTCGGCGCAGAAGCTTTCGACTTCCGTAAGTTCGACCAAGGTAGCGGTGGGCGAAGCATTTCAGCTGCAGTTTTCTTTGAGCGGGAACGGAACTAATTTCAAGCTGCCTCCTATGTCAGAATTCGATGTTCTCGAAGGCCCTTATCAGCAATCCAGTACGTCCATCACCAATGGAACAGTTGTTCAATCGTCTTCCTTGACTTACGTTGTAGCAGCAAAAAAAGAAGGAAAGCTTACGATAGGGCCGGCAACAGTTATGTCGGCGGGCAAATCCATTCAGTCAAATCCGGTTGTAATTGAGGTTATCAAAGGTAATAGCACGACGAGTTCCGGAACGCAGAACAATAGCGGAACAAACGTCACCAAACCAACCAGTGCCGACATTGGGGACAACATCTTTGTAAGGATGAGCGTGAACAAGACGAAAGTATACATGGGTGAAATAATAGAAGCTAAATTCAAAATCTATACGCGCATGGAGATGCAGATGCGCAACATCACCAAATTTCCTTCTTACGACGGTTTTTTTGTGCAGGACATTAAAACAAAAGAGAAGACCCAGCAAACGAATGAAACCATCAACGGGATTACTTACGTTGTCGGAGAAGTATACAAGACTTACCTGATTCCTCAGCACACAGGGAAACTGACCATTGATCCATTTGAGATCGAATGCATCATCCGTCAGAAATCCAAGCGTAAGCCTAGGGATATCTTTGAACAGATGATGGGAGTGGGCTATGAAGAGGTCGTGTTTCCTCTCAAGAGTTTGCCGGTCGTCGTTGAGGTACAAGCATTACCGGAAGAAGGAAAACCAGAAGGCTTTTCCGGGGCTGTTGGCACCTATACATACAGCGCTGTGATGTCGAAAGAAAGTGTGAAAGCAAACGACGCCGTAAACATAACATTTTCGCTCAACGGAAAAGGGAACATCAAATTGGTGGAACCTACCAAGGTAAACTTCCCTGAAGATTTCGAAACCTATGACGTTAAGACCGGTGAGAACATCACTGTCAGCAACAACGGCATCAGCGGAGTCAAAACCTTCGATTATCTTTTCATTCCGCGTCACGAAGGAGATTATAAGATCGAGCCCGTACCTTTCAGCTATTTTGATCCCGCAAAAAAAGAATACGTCACCCTTCCTGTTCCTGATTTCAATCTGAAAGTGGAAAAAGGAGACGGCAGTTCAGCTTTTGTTTCCAATGGACCGATTGTAAAAGATGAACTCAAAGTTCTTGGAAATGACATCCGTTATATCAAGACGTCTTCGGTTCTTGAAGAGAAGGAAAATTATTTCTATGGATCGGCACTCTTCTACTCCTTATTAATTGCACCTCTGCTTTGCTTCCTGACTTTTATTTTCATCAGAAGAAAGAACATCGAACAAAACAAGGACGGCATTGCAGTGAAGAGCCGTAAAGCCAGAAAGATGGCAAAGAAACGCTTGTCGTTAGCCGAGCAGCATTTAAAATCAGGGAACAAGGAATTATTCTACATCGAGATATTCAAAGCGCTGTATGGATACATCAGCGATAAACTGAACATTCCTGTTGCGGACTTGAACAAAGAGCACATTTCACAAACCTTGAAAAGTAAAAATGTTTCCGATGCGACCATTGAAAAACTGATCAGCACACTTGATAACTGTGAATACGCAAGGTATGCCCCGAGCGCTGTATCTGGCGATCTGAGCGGAATTTATAACAATACTGTTGAACTCATTGCTAAAACGGAAGATGAAATCGCATAGGCTGAAACTACTTTCCGGAGCATTGCTCTTCTTGTTTTTTTGCAAAATCGGTTTTGCGAATCAGCAGAATGTTGTATTCGACAGCGCCAATGCCGCTTATGCAAGAGGAGAATTTGAAAAAGCAATTGACCGCTACGAAAGCTTGGTGAGAGAAAATACGGTTTCGCCTGAACTTTACTACAATCTCGGAAATGCATATTATAAAACCAACAGCATAGGGTTGGCGATCCTCAACTACGAACGGGCTAAAAAGATCTTTCCGGATGATGAAGACTTGAAAATTAATCTGAGATTGGCTAATCAAAAAGCGGAAGACAAAATAGATGCGGCACCTCAACTGTTCTTGACGGAATGGAAGAACGGCATAATCAACATTTTTGACGAAAGCACCTGGTCCTTAATCTGTATCTTTCTTTTTGCTGCTTCACTCTGCCTAATAGCCTTGTATATCCTTTCCGAAAAGGGGACGGTAAAAAAAATCGGATTCTTTGGCGGTACTGTACTGCTCATCCTGTCGGCCGTCACTTTCTTGATCGCAGGAAACAAATACGAAGTGACCAAGAACAGCTCCGATGCAATTGTGATATCCGGTACAGCCACCATCACGGGTTCACCGAATGAAAAAGGCACAAAACTGTTCATTTTGCACGAAGGGACCAAGGTCGTGATTACAGGCGAAAATGAAGACTGGACCGAGATCAGAATCGCTAATGGAAACGTTGGTTGGATCCGTTCAAAACTTATCGAAAAAATTTGATCATTTATCTCCATTTATCTTCTGTTAATCCAATTCTAGCGGGTCTTGCTGTTTATTACCCTTAATTTTCCGTAAATCAGAGGGATATGCAACCTTTTCATCAAAAATTGTATCTCTAATAAAACTAAGAAACACTCTTATTTCTTAAACTCGAACAAATGAAAAATCTAACATCCATATCGATAGCTGCATTGCTGCTTTTTTCAGGTGCGTCTTTCGCTCAAACTGTTGATGCCTCGCCAGAAACCCAGACAATCTGCTCGGGTGCCAGCGCCACTTTAACAGCTGTCATTGTCCCAGGCGGCAGCGGCAGTCTCCCTACTACTACTTACACTGTAGGCTCCATTCCTTACTCACCGAATTCTTATACCGCCGGAACTGTGGTTCCTTCATCTGATGATACACAGCACGGACCTTTCCCGATAGGTTTCCCTTTCTCTTTTTATGGAACCTGTTACACCCAATTCTATATCGGATCAAATGGATGGGTAGCTTTTTCACCTCAACCTACAACTTATGCCTCTTCCACCATTCCAAGTACAGGTGCTACCATTCCAAAGAATTGTGTAATGGGTCCTTGGCAGGATTGGCTTCCTGCCGCATCAAACATCCGCTATCAAACAACCGGCGTTATCCCTAACAGAAAGCTCGTTGTTTCCTGGAATGCTTGTCCGATGTTCAGCTGTACAGCTAACTTAGGAACCTTTCAGATCGTCCTTTACGAGAGCACTAACGTCATAGAAAATTACCTTCAAAACAAACCAAACTGTCTTGCTTGGTCAGGCGGCACAGCTGTTCTGGGAGTTCACAATGCGGCGGGAACAGCAGCTGTTACCGTTCCGGGAAGAAACAGTACGGCATGGACAGCTACTAACGAAGGTTGGAGATATACGCCCGCCGGGGTCTTCACACCGGTTATCAGTTGGTACGTATTGCCTTCAAACACTTTGATAGGAACAGGTTCTCCTATAACTGTAACACCTCCTGCAGGAGCTCCTAGCACTTCTTATTACGCAACCATCACCGGAGGATCCGGCTGTGGCTCTGTGACGAGCAATGATACTGTCGTGGTGCTTCAAACAATTGTTCCAGGTTTAGTAGCCGGCAACAACGGACCTATCTGCGCAGGCGCACCTTTGAATTTAACAGCGAACCCAGCAATAGCTGGTGCCACTTATGCATGGACAGGCCCTGGAGGATTCACATCAACCCTTCAAAACCCAAGCATTGCCGTTTCAGCGGTTGGTAACTCCGGCATTTATACCGTTACTCCTACTTTAGCAGGATGTACAGGAGCCTCCGCCTCCACTACCGTTACAGTCAACCCTGTCCCTGCCACTCCGGTTGCGACCGGCACGACACCAATCTGTTCGGGAACCACTTTGACATTATCAACAACTTCACCGGGACCAACCTGGAGCTGGACCGGACCTTCCGGATTCACATCTGCGTTGCAAAATCCAAGCATTCCTTCGGCACCTACAACGGCATCCGGAACTTATTCTGTGACAGCTACATCAGCAGCAGGCTGTACCAGCTTAGCAGGAACAGTGAACATTACCGTGAACCCTACACCGGTCGCACCTACCGCAGCTAACCAAAGCATCTGCTTCGGGATGTCCGCATCTTTAACTGCAAGCGGGTCAGGAGCTACATACGAATGGTATGATGTACCGGGTGGAACGTTACTCTTTTCAGGAGCAACTTATAACACTCCTGCTATCACTTCTACTACTAACTATTCTGTTCAATCCACTGCTTTGGGTTGTACGGGTCCTATGACCACTGTAACGGTTACCGTTGCACCAAGTCTTGTCGCAGATGCCGGATTAAACGACAGCATCTGTGCCGGAACAGCGGCCATCCTTGGAGCTAGTCCAACTGGCGCAGGCTATACTTATACTTGGGACGGTCCCGGAACACCCGGCTTCTCTACCAGTGCTAGCACAAGTGTAAGCCCTACAGTAACAACGACCTATACAGTAACAGTAGCTGATGCTTTCGGATGTACTGGAACGGACGTTGTAACCATTACAGCTGTAACTCCTCTTGTCGTAACTACCAACGTAACTCCAGCTAACTGCTTCGGTGCCTGCAACGGAACCGGAAGTGTTAGTGCTTCTGGAAGTTATGGCGGATACGCCTATTTGTGGTCGACCGGATCTCCGGCAACCGTTATCAATAGTCTTTGTGCTGCAACCTATACTGTAACAGTGACTGACTTGTTCGGCTGTACAGCATCGAACACCATCGTTGTAACAGAACCAACTGATATTACTTCAACCACTTCATCCACCAGCTCCAACTGCGGTCTGCCGGACGGTTCTGCATCCGTTGTATCGTCAGGCGGTATGGGAGGATTCACTTACTTGTGGTCAAATGGACAAACAAGTGCGACAGCGACCAACCTCACTCCCGGTTCTTACTGTGTGACTGTAACTGACTTGAATGGCTGTACAGACAATGTCTGCGTAACCGTTCCCAACACACCAGGTGTGACAACCACCATCACATCTAACCCTGTGACTTGCAATGGCTTATGCGATGGAACCGCAAGTGTTACTGCTTCAACAGGTGTAACACCTTATGTTTACTCCTGGAGCAACGGACAAACCACTTCCTCCGTCACCGGATTGTGTCCGGGTTCATACACCTGCACCACTACCGATGCAAACGGATGTACCACAACAGCGAGTGCAACCATTACACAACCGACCATCATCGTAATCGACCCTATCCCTCCAGTGACTATCTGCGTGGGACAAAGCACTACCTTGAATGCATCAGCAGTAGGCGGACATCCTTTGGGGGGTTACGTCTTCGGTTGGATGGCTCCTGCTTTTGCCGGACCAAGCAATACGGTTTCTCCGACAGTAACTACTACTTATACAGTGATCGCAACGGATACAGCAGGATGTACTTCTGCTCCTCAAACGGTTACCGTAACAGTCAACCCTCCTTTGGGAGTGGTGGCAAGTCCCGACGTAAATATTTGTCCGGGTGCTAGCACCACATTATCAGCAACACCTTCCGGAGGAAACGGAACTTACACCTACAGTTGGATGCCGGGTTCGGGAACAGGGATCACATTCTCCGTTTCTCCTGCCGCTACAACCACCTATACGATAACTGTCACAGACGGATGTACCGTTTTGGCAGCGAGCGATGTAGTAACGGTTACCGTATTAGGAACTCCCGTGATTTCCTTCAGCTCCGACGTCAATTCGCTGTGTGAACCTATGTGTGTGAACTTCACAGATGGAACAACAGTAGCCGGCGGTTTTGTTAGCAGCTGGAACTGGGATTTCGGTAATGGAATGGCTTCCACTTCACCGGCACCGGGACCAATATGTTTCAATGCTGTTAGCGCAACAACTGCAAGTCCTTATGACGTTACGCTGACTGTTGTATCCAATGGCGGATGTACGGCAACCAGCACCATCAATAACATGGTGACAGTATTTCCACAACCCCTTGCTCAGTTCATTTTCGGGCCTCAGCCTACCACAGCTGAAGAACCTACCATTAGTTTTACCGATCTTTCCAACAATGCAGTGAACTGGTCTTGGGATTTCGGTGATCCGACAAACACGATGGATGTGAACACCAGCATTCAAATGAATCCACAGCACACCTATGCTGACTCCGGGACGTATTGCGTAACGCTGACCGTGCAAAGTGCTGGTGGTTGCTCCGACAGTGAGACTCATTGTGTAACGATCAACCCTGAATACACCTTCTACATCCCTAGTGGATTTACTCCAAACGGTGACGGACTGAACCCGATCTTTGCCCCAAAAGGACAAACCATTTCAGAATTCACGATGCGCATCTTCGACCGCTGGGGTAACATGATCTTCAAATCCGACAGCTACAACCAAGGTTGGGATGGAAGATTAAAAGACGGAAGCGTTGCTTTGCAGGATACTTATGTATACAACATCGATATCAAAGACAGAAACGGAAGACGACATAATTACAAGGGAACAATTACCATTGTGAAATAATTCCGGCTCCTTAAAATTTAAAATGTCCCGCTCCATAAAGGCGGGACATTTTTATTTAATATTGCAGTATGCTTCGGATAGCGCTTTTATCAGACACCCACAATTACCTGGATCCAAAGATCTTCAAATACTTTGAGAGCTGCGATCAGATCTGGCATGCTGGAGACATAGGCACCATTTCGGTAACCGATGAACTTGCGAAAATAAAACCACTCGTGGCCGTTTACGGAAACATAGACGGAACCGACGTAAGAAAGGTTCATCCCTTGAACCAGATCTTCCTTTGTGAAAAAGTAAAAGTGTTCATCACACACATCGGCGGATATCCCAACAGGTATTCAGCAGAAGCACTAAAGGAAATAAAAGAACACCGTCCGCAACTATTCATCTGCGGACACTCCCACATTTTGAAGGTGATGTACGATGAAAAATACCAGCTGCTTCATATCAATCCGGGAGCTGCTGGCAACCACGGATTCCACAATGTAAAGACTATGGTACGCTTCACTATTGAAGGTGAAAAGATCAAAGATCTGGAGGTGATTGAGCTTGGAAAAAGGGCGTAAAAATCATCTTTTATTACTTGTATATTAAAAAATCTTCGTATTATTGTATCGCGTTTCCGCTGTTATGTATTCTCATAACAAACACAATCACATATTTTATCGATCAAAAACACATTTATTTCATCATTCTATCCCAAAAATCAATCATTCGAATTGATCCATTAACCCAAACAAACCACCTATGTACGACATTATTGACTTGAACAACAAACTTGTTGGAGAATTAAAAGACATTGCAAAAAGCCTAAACATCCCTAAGTACGAGGCTTTGAAGAAACAAGAGTTGATCTATAAAATACTTGACCAGCAGGCAATAACGCCATCTGATACCAAAACACCGGCTCCGAAATCCGAAGAAAGGATCCTCCGTCCAAGAAAGAACCGGGAAGAAAAAACGGAGAATGAACCGAAAGTAAGACAGGAGAAACAAGAAAAGCAAGAATCACAACCGGCCTTTTTTAATGAAGAGGATTTTAACACTACAAAAAACGAACCTGTTGTTGTCAACGAAACCCCAGCCGTAGTTATTGAAAACACTTCTGAAAATGTAAGCACAAACGAACACATCCCTTCGCAGGAAAACCAGGAAAGTCAAGATCATCAGGATGGGAACAATGGCAACAGCGATAACAAGGACAACCAGAACCGTTCGAAATACAACAATGCACGGGCTTCGGACATTTATAACTTCGACGGGATTGTTTCAAGCGAAGGCGTTCTGGAGATTATGCCTGACGGTTACGGATTCTTACGTTCCTCCGATTACAACTACCTCAATTCACCCGATGATATTTATGTATCCCAGTCGCAGATTAAATTATTCGGTTTAAAGACCGGAGATACTGTACGCGGAACTATCCGTCCACCTAAAGAAGGCGAAAAATATTTCCCATTGATCAAAGTAGAAAAGATCAACGGACGCGAACCAGCCTTTGTGCGTGACCGCGTTCCATTTGACTACCTGACTCCATTATTTCCTTACGAAAAATTCAATTTAACCGGCCATGCACAACAAAACCTTTCTTCAAGGATTGTTGACTTGATCACACCAATTGGAAAAGGACAACGTGCATTGATCGTGGCTCAGCCTAAGACCGGTAAGACTGTATTGTTGAAAGACATTGCGAATGCCATTTCTGCAAATCATCCTGAAACCTATCTGATCATTCTCTTGATCGATGAGCGTCCTGAAGAAGTAACCGACATGGCCCGTAGCGTAAAAGCGGAAGTTATTGCTTCTACTTTTGATGAACCAGCCGACCGTCACGTGAAGATCGCTAACATCGTACTTGAAAAAGCAAAACGAATGGTTGAATGCGGACACGATGTTTGTATCCTTTTAGATTCCATCACCCGTCTGGCCAGAGCTTACAACACCGTTCAACCAGCTTCCGGAAAAGTATTGTCCGGTGGTGTGGATGCAAATGCGTTACACAAACCAAAACGTTTCTTCGGAGCGGCCCGTAAAATTGAAGGCGGTGGTTCACTGACCATCATCGCAACCGCATTGACCGATACAGGTTCTAAAATGGATGAAGTGATCTTTGAAGAGTTCAAAGGAACCGGTAACTCCGAGATCCAATTGGATCGTAAGATTGCGAATAAACGTATCTACCCTGCCATCGACATTGTTGCTTCCAGCACGAGAAGAGATGACCTTTTGGTGGACAAAGAAACACAGCAACGTGTCTGGATTTTGCGCAAGCACTTGTCGGACATGAACCCTGTAGAGGCTATGGAATTCATGAAAGATCGAATCAAGAATACTCAGACCAATGAGGAGTTCTTGATTTCGATGAATGGGTAAAATCTTCGAAACACTCAGACTGACCGCAGCGTCACACTAAGCGCAGTCGACGTGTTAACAGTAAGGAATGGTTATTTATGAAAATTGGAATAAACGTTAAGTTAGGAGTCATTGCAGGTTTGTTAATTTGCATCGCCTGGTACGCACTGGCTAAGTCACTGGGGTTTTACTCTGTTGAAGTTTACATTTACAGAAACTATGTAACACTTGCCCTGCTCATCATTGGCATCTTCCTTACCGTATTTCTAACCAGAAAAAATAAAAATGGTTTTCTTGATTTCAGCCAGGGACTCCGGGCGGGAGTGCTTTACAGCTTAGTAATTGCTGTATTCGTGGTAACATTCAACTACATCTACTTTAAATTCATCACACCCGACACCATTGATTTCTTTTTGAGCGAGGCCAAAAAGTCGGACTTTGCCAAGAAACTCACAGGAGATGAGTTGAATCAATTTCTGATCGCAGAGAGAAGCACTTTCAATTCTTTCAAATTGGTCCCACCGATCTTGTTCTTCGGCTTGATCTCTTCGCTGATTGCGAGCGCGGTTTTTCAGAGGAAAAATCCTGTTCAGCCTTTTAGTGAGAATTAGGCTTTAACGTCCTTTCCACGACAGATTGTTTCGTACCTCGAAATGACGGCACGGCATTGGTGTATCACATTATTAGAAAGTCATTGCGAGGTACGAAGCAATCTTTTTTTGTTCTGGACAGTGAATATCATTTCACCACTTTCTCGCCCAACGCCTTAAAATCTATCCCGTCAAAATTCCCGGAACTCATCATCAAAAGGTTCTTATTCTCAAAATCCATCTTTAGCAATTCATCCTGCAGCACCTGAGTGT
Organism: Bacteroidia bacterium; assembly: GCA_046594925.1. Lineage (GTDB taxonomy): Bacteria > Bacteroidota > Bacteroidia > 2-12-FULL-35-15 > 2-12-FULL-35-15 > 2-12-FULL-35-15. The sequence continues at coordinate 3,252 of JBKJQG010000305.1, read as the reverse complement.
TGGTGATCACACGGATATTCGTTCCTCCGAATGCTTCCTTCACCTGTTCCTCACTGATGGGCTTTAGTTTCTTGTGTTCTATCGTATGCTGATTAAAATACACGATGGCTTCATCTGCCAGCTCCATGGAACCTTTGTATTCTTTTAAGAATTCTTCGGTCAGACTGCTGAACGTATGCAGCTCCATACAGGCGATCAGTTTCCTGTTAGGAAATTGTTTCTTGACCGCTTGTGTCGTGGCTTTCAGCTTAGATGGTGAATGAGCAAAATCCTTGTACATCGCGGTGAGTGCATTCCTTTTCACCAACTCCAATCGCTTTGCGGCACCGTTAAAGCTTTGTATCGCTTCGTAGAACTGACCATCATTCAATCCGAGCTGATTACAAACCAACCGCGCTCCGTTCAAATTCATCAAATTATGATCTCCGAAAATGTTCAGCTCTGTTTCTTTTTTGCCACCAGTGAGCATTGTAATGCCATTCTCAATTTTATTTGAGGGGACAGCATAAGGGAATTTTTTAATGTCGGCTCTAGCTCCTACACAAACCTTTTTCACTTCTTCGTCCAGCTCACAATAAACGAGGCTTCCACCCTGCTCTATCTGATCAACAAAGATCCTGAACTGTTCAACATAGAAATCAAAGGTTGGAAAAACGTTGATGTGATCCCAGGCGATCCCGCTCAGGATGGCGATGTTGGGTTTGTATAAGTGGAACTTCGGACGGCGGTCGATGGGAGAAGATAAATATTCGTCACCTTCTATCACTGCTATTTTTGCTTCTTTGGTAAGTTTCACCATGGTATCGAAGCCTTCTAACTGCGCACCCACTAAATAATCACAATCTATTTTATGAAAGTTGAGCACATGCAAGATCATGGCAGTGATGGTTGTTTTGCCGTGGCTTCCTCCTACAACCACTCTGATCTTATCTTTTGTTTGCTCATAAATGTATTCGGGATAAGAATATATTTTTAGTCCTAATTCCTGCGCCTTCAACATCTCCGGATTATCTATCCTTGCGTGCATTCCCAGAATAACGGCATCCAATCCTGAATGAATGTTATTTACGTCCCAGCCCTCTTTCGCGGGAAGCAGATTATGCTTGGCGAGACGGCCTTTTGAAGGCTCGAAGATCTCGTCGTCGGAGCCCGTGACATTGAATCCCTTCTTATGCATGGCAATGGCCATGTTGTGCATGGCGCTTCCGCCTATTGCTATGAGGTGTACTTTCATTAAGTTAAAAGTCAAAAGATTAAAAGTCAAAAGATTTGAAGCGAAAGCCCAAATCAGGGATAAACATAGGAAATGAAATGGTTGGCAGGAATATGTAAGGAGGAAGTTTTTAACTACGAAATGTTATTAAGCTGGCTGGAACTCAATTCAAAATAATCTTTCGCAAAAAAGCCCCCCCGAAGTACTCGGGGAGACTTTAAAATAAATGTATGGAATCTCTATTTCACAACCTTGATCTCAACCCTTCTGTTCTTTTGATGCTGCGCTTCGTTACATTCAACATCATTCTCACAGATATTTACAAAATCGGTTTCACCCTTGCCATTCACTTCCACTTTGTTTTTCAGTGAGTGTTGCTTTAAATATTGTTTCACGACATCAGCACGTTTCTGTGACAAACGCTTGTTATGATCTTCGGACCCTTTGGAATCGGAATAACCATTGACTATCAATTTGAGTTCAGGATTTGCCCTCAGCACGTCTAAATTTTTGTCAAGTGACGCTTTAGCTTCCGCACGCAGACCGGCGTTATTCTTATCGAAATACAAAGTAGAGAAATCTACTGTCAGCCCCAAAGACTTCATCTGCATCGTGCTGAGTTCTCCGCTGACAGTATTCAGATCTATGGTTCCAGCCAAAATTGGCTCAATGAATTCAGCATTTTTTATTTCCAACGGCTTTTCGGCACAGGCAACAAAAAGATTGATACAGGTATCACACCAAGCAACAATTTTTGCTTTTACCACATAATTTCCATTTGATTTGAAATCATATTCCAGCGGTTCATATTTTGTTGATACCACTTCTCCATTCACCGACAGCTCAAATGAAATTATCTTGTCCTTCATCCCTTCAGGAAGAGTTGCCGATACTAAATACTTACTACTGTTCTCTCTCATCTCTTTGGATGAGATCGCTAAGCTCTTGCTTGCGTCTTCATTGCAGTCTTTCGGAAGCTTATCGGTATAATTAATTTTGTATATATCCATGTCGCCATTTCCACCTTTACGGGAAGAGGACATATAACCCACTTTTCCGTCGGTAGATCCTACATAGAACAGGTCGTTTGCAGGGCTGTTGATCGGCTGTCCCATATTTACCGGAGTGCTCCATTTTCCGTTCTCAAAAACGGTTTTGTAGATATCAAAACCACCATAGCCGGGGTGGCCTGTTGAAGCAAAAAATAAAGTCTTGCCATCTTCCGACATGAAAGGAGCTTCTTCCTCAAATTGAGTGTTCACGGTCTCCCCCAAGTTCTCGGGAGCGCCCCATGTTCCGTCGGCTTGTTTCACGGAACGGTAAATGTCATTCCCGCCGAATCCTTTTTCAGATTCGCTGGTAAAATAAAGTTCTTTTCCCGCATCGCCTAAAAACGCATGGTTCTGGTACCTGTCGAAATTGATCACCTTGCTTACCTGATCCGGTGCCTTGGTGGTTGCCGAAAGATCACCTTCGTATAATTTTTCATCCTTGTAAATGAAGATCTTTTTTCCGCCCGGAATCATCGAGATCACAGATTCATTGGTATTCTTGAATTTGGCTTTCGGATTCAGTGAAGGAATGGAATAACGCATCGGCTTAGAAGTATACCCGTTGTTGATGTCTGTGATATACATACTTTCAAAATACTGCCCGTTGTCTTTGTTCAATTTTTCTTTCTCATCGTCCTTGCGTTTGGAAGTGAAGATCATCTTATTTTCTCCGATCAGAACGGGGACATATTCCGGCATCGCGGTGTTGATGGTTCTTCCTGCATTCACCACATACCATTTCGCAGCATCACTGAAACTGAAATTAGCCCGGGCATATTTGCAATCAGCTATGCGCTTGCCCAGTTCGGGCTGAAACATTTCGTTGCCCGGTTCTTCGTACTGAATCATTCTTTCATAATATTCCAATGCTTGGTCATATCTTCCGAGATAATGATATGTCTTTGCCAAAGCATAATACAGGTCGATCGGAGGATTACCTTTGGGAGCCAGTCTCAACGCATTCTCAAGATAAGGCAAACAGTCTTC
>JBKJQG010000087.1:0-17088 GCA_046594925.1 Bacteroidia bacterium | reverse complement strand
AGGAATTTGTAGAATTACTAAATGAACAGGGAATTGAATTTGATGAAAAATACTTGCTTTGATGGTATTCAACCACTTCGCGGTTGTAAAAACAATACCTATTTATGCCCGGTATTTCATACGGAGCTATTCACATTTAATCCTTTCAGAATTTATTAAATTTATTCGCAATTAAAGATTAATTAAAATTTATAAAAATGGAAAATTGCTTATCTCACAGAGGGTACTTCGGAACAGTAGAATTTAATGCTGCCGATGATGTTTTTTTTGGAAAAATTCACGGCATAAACGACTTAGTTACTTTTGAAGGTAAGTCCGTAAAAGAATTGAAAAAGAATTTTAGAGATGCCGTTGATGACTACTTGCTGACTTGTGCAAAACTAAAAAAAGAACCAAACAAAATGTTCAAAGGAACATTCAATGTTAGGCTTAATCCAGATCTGCATCAAAGGGCGGCAATAACTGCTTCAAGAAAAAGCATTACATTAAATGATTTTGTAAAAAAGGCTATTTCTTATGCCTTGGAACACGAAAAGGAAGTTGTTACCATTTAGTGATTGAAAGAATCAACCGGTCACAAATTGTGACTGCATCCCATAAAAAAAGGAATCTTTCCTCGAACCATTGGCGAAGCGACTGAGCTTCCAGAGCGGATCGGATACAAACAAAAAATCCTGAGATCAACTCAGGATTTTTTGTTTTATTATTTTCCTTCCGCGCCGGTACCAGCAACAGAAATGCCGCCTAAGTCTCTATCGAAGAAATACAATCCGCTCTTATCACCTCCGATGAATTTCAATTTATCGAGGATTTTACGCGCCAACGCTTCTTCTTCAATTTGTTCTGCAACATACCACTGTAAAAAGTTGTGAGTGGTATAATCTTTCTCTTTTAAACACACTTCAACACAATTGTTGATTTCTGTAGAAACCAATACTTCGTGTTTCAGCACCTCTTCAAATACGAATTGAACCGATTTGAATTTCTGAGGCTGCGCTTTCAAAGCTGGGATCAAAGCCTGGCCACCGCGTTCGTTCACGTATTTTATTAGCTTCAACATGTGCATGCGCTCCTCGTCGGAGTGCGTGTAAAGGAAAGCGGCAACACCTTCTAATCCCTGAGTCTCCGCCCAGGAAGCCATTGCCAGATAATATTGTGAGGAAGAAGCCTCTAACTCGATCTGCTGATTCAAAGCTGATTCTACTTTTTTAGATATCATAGGATTATTTCTGTAGGATTATGGATTGACGTTAAAAATTGCATCCATTGTACGGCACAAAGTTAAAGCATTTTTTTATTAAACAAATCCCCTTCTTAACGATTTTTAACCGTTTCAACGTTGAAAAAGGGGCATTTAATGCTTACCTTTGAAAGAGTAATACAGAAGTGCAAAATTTAATGATTCTTTGGAACCAAGAATTTTGTCGCTCGGCATTCGCCACTCTAATTTGGCGCTGTTGCGCCAAAAGATTGAGAGTAACAAAGTGCAGAAAATAACGTTATAGGAGAACATGTCGGGCAATTATCAAAATCTGATCGAAAAACTGGATGAATTCATCCGCAAATATTATAAGAATCTTCTTTTACGCGGATTGATTTATAGTAGTGGTCTTTTACTTCTGTTTTTCATTTCTGCCACCACCCTTGAGTATTTTGCACACTTCGGTTCCGGTGTCCGCACCGTCCTATTTTACTCCTTTCTGCTGGCCTCGGGATTTATCCTTCTAAAATACATTGCCATTCCGCTTACCAAACTTTACAAATTCGGGAAAGTGATTTCTCACGAAGAAGCTTCCGCGATCATCGGAAAACATTTTTCCAATGTGCAGGATAAACTATTAAACGTTATACAGCTTCAATCGCAACACAGCTCCGCTCTCCGTTCTCCTGACTCCGAACTCCTTTCTGCCAGTATCGACCAGAAGACAAAAGAACTAAAACCCATTCCCTTCACCTCCGCTGTGGACTTCTCAGAGAACCGGAAATACTTGAAATACGCTTTGCTTCCCGTCCTGGTGATCACCGTCATTCTGTTTGCTGCGCCCAGCATCATTACCGACGGGACCAAACGTTTGGTGAAACACAGTGAATACTTCGAAAAAGAAGCCCCTTTTCAATTCGTGATCACCAATTCCGACCTGAAAACAGTAACTCAGGAAGATTATGAGCTGAAGATCAAACTGACAGGGGACGAAATTCCCGACAACGTTTATGTAGAAATTGACGGAAACGAATTCAAGCTCGACAAAGAAAACATTATAAATTTTAATTATATTTTCAAAAATGTTCAGAAGAACATCCCCTTCCAGCTATCGGCTGATGGCTTCAAATCAAGGGAATACGAGCTAATCGCGCTACCGAATCCGGTCCTGCTGAATTTCGAGATCGCATTGGCATATCCCAAATACCTTAACAAAAAAGACGAAGTGCTGAAGAACACCGGCGACCTGATTGTCCCCGCCGGCACCAAACTCAGTTGGAATTTCAACACACAGAACACTCAGCAATTGCGGCTGAATTTTAATGATACATCCTTCTCCGTTGCCCCGACCGCTGAAAATAATTTCATTTATTCAACACGGATGTTCCGCGATAAAAGTTATTCGGTAACCACCGCCAATCAGTTCCTAAAAAGCAAAGACTCCGTAACCTACTCCATCAATGTGATCCCCGACGCCTACCCGCAGATCACTGTGGCGGAGAAAAAAGATTCCACTTCTACAAAACGCATCAGCTTCCGCGGAGAAGTGAAGGACGATTATGGCTTTAACCGTCTGTCGTTCAACTACCGCTTCATCAGTGACAACGATACCGCTTCCAGTGATAAATATAAAAAGATGACGACGAATAACACACCGATCGCCATAGGAAAAGCGCAGACCCAGGAACAGTTCTATCACTATTGGGACATGACCGAATTGGGAGTGACCCCCGGAGATCAGATCGAATATTATTTCGAAGTGTGGGATAACGATGGCGTAACCGGCAGCAAATCCTCCCGCACTCAAAAGATGATCTTTAAGGCTCCTACCTTGAAAGAGCTGGAAGAGAATACGGATAAGAACAACAACAAAATCAAGGACGACCTGGAACAAAGCATCCGTGAAGCAAAAGAAGTCCAGAAAGAACTGGCCGATCTGCAACGCAAAGTGGCCGAGAAAAAAGATCTGAGTTGGGAAGAGAAAAAGAAATTGAAGGAATTGCTCGACAAGCAAAAGAACCTGCAGAAGAAAATAGAGAACGTGAAGAATGAGAACATGCAGAACAACGAGCAGAAGAACGAGTACAAACAACCCAACGAAGAAATGCTGGAAAAACAAAAACAGCTGGAAGAGTTGTTTGACAAAGTAATGACGCCCGAGCTAAAAGAGAAATACGATGAATTGCAGAAGCTGTTGGAGAAATTAGATAAGGACAAAGTGCAGGAAGCGCTGGACAAGATGAAGTTGGAGAACAAGGACCTGTTGAAAGAGCTGGACAGAAACCTGGAGATCTTCAAACAATTGGAGGTAGAACAAAAGATGCAGGAGAGCATTGACAAACTCAACGAAATGGCTAAAAAGCAAGAAGAACTTGCTAAACAGTCGGAAGAGAAAAAAGCCGATGCACAAGAACAGAAGGCAAAACAGGATGACCTGAATAAAAAATTCGAGGATCTGAAAAAAGATCTGAAGGAACTCGAGAAAAAGAACAGCGAGCTGGAAGAGCCAAAAACGATGGAGAATACCGAGCAGAAGCAGAACGAGATTAAGAACGAAATGCAGAAAAGCAGCGAGAGCCTAAGCGAAAACAAAAAGAAGGACGCTGCAAAATCTCAGAAAGAAGCGGCCGAGAAGATGGAGGAAATGGCACAACAGATGGAGCAGGCGCAAGAGAAAGAACAGTCCGAACAGGAAGGCGAGGACATTGATAAGATGAGAGGTTTGTTAGAGAACCTTATACAGCTGTCATTCGGACAAGAATCTTTGATGGGACAATTGTCGAAAACCAAAACCAATGATCCGCAATATGTGAAGATCAACCAGAAGCAGAAAAAGCTGAAGGATGATTCCAAGATGATAGAAGACACGTTGTTGGCATTAAGTAAACGAGTTCCTCAGATAGCGGCAGCGGTGAATAAGGAGATCAGTGCCATCAACATGAACATGGATAAAGCGTTGGAAGAAATAACAGAGTCGCAAACCCCGGCGGTGGATGGTAAGAATCACAAACAAGAAGCATTGAGCCGTCAACAGTTTGCAATGACCTCTATTAACAATTTAGCTTTGATGCTGAACGAAGCGTTAGCATCGATGCAGGCCCAAGCCAAAAAACCGGGCAAACCGGGAAGTGGAAGCTGTAAAAAACCCGGTGGAAAGGGGGAGAAGCCGTCTATGGCGAGCATGCGCCAGATGCAGGAACAGATCAATCAGCAGATCAAGAAGCTGAAAGAAGGCATGGAAAAAGGCGGAAACAAGCCAGGAAGCAAACCGGGCATGGGCGGAATGGGTGGCATGAGCAAGGAATTGGCTCAGTTGGCTGCACAACAAGCTGCTTTGCGTCAGGAACTTCAGAAAATGTCAGATCAGATCAACAAAGAGGGAAAGGGAGCCGGAGGAATGAGCAAATTGGCTGAAAAAATGGAAGAAACGGAGACCGACCTGGTAAATAAGATGATAAGTCCCGAAACCATCAAAAGGCAGGAAGAGATCTTAACCCGCTTGCTGGAAAGCGAAAAGGCAGAGAAAGAACGCGAAATGGATGAAAAAAGACAATCAAACGAATCAAAAAATGCAATTTATAGTAACCCTAATGAATTTTTGGAGTATAAGATGCTGAAACAAAAAGAAACGGAACTACTCAAAACGGTACCCCCGTCATTGACTCCCTTCTTTAAAATAAAGGTAAACCAATACTTTAACAACTTTGGAAACTAATATGGTACTTGCAGAAAATCAAAAAATAAGAATCGCTTCGAGAGCGGAAAACATCATTCTCGTTGAGCGGATGATAGAGGACGTGTGTGACCTGTTCAATATCAGTGAGGATTATTATGGTAACATCCTTGTTGCCATCACGGAAGCCGTGAATAATGCCATTTATCATGGCAATCAGGCAAATCCCAAAAAGAGTATCGATATTTTCTTTAAATCCTTCCCAGACCACGTCTCTTTTATTGTAAAAGACGAGGGAAAAGGATTCAACTTCGACAGCTTGCCGGACCCAACCAATCCTGAGAACATTGAAAACCCTAATGGACGCGGTGTATTCTTAATGCGCAACCTGGCCGACAAAGTGTCTTTTGAGGACAATGGCAGTAAAGTAGTTCTGGATTTCAAGATGCAGGCTAACTAACTTTCATTTTCAGCCAGTCGCGGTAGTTGATTATATCCGTATCCGAAGAACTCTTTAACATTACCCCATCAAGCAACACGTTAATCTCATTTAACAGTTGCTTGTTCTTTTTTACACCATCCTGTGAATTCAACATTTTTTCTATCACCGCTACGATCTCTTTCTGACGTCCGTACTCTTCATTCTTCAAAAGCTTCTTATACTCTTTCCGGATTCGCTCCGAACGGTGTTCCAAATAATCAAAATCTTTCAGCTCATAACGGATCATCAGCTCAAATACTGCAAGTTTCAAATGCCAGGCCTCGTCCAGATGCTTAAAAGCGTCTTGCATCATGGGTTTTATCAAGTGCTTTAAGGATTCCTTGAAATTCTGCTTGTCGAAATTCAATACAGCAAGATTCAAATAAACGAACACATTGTAAATAGAAAGCTTCTTGATACTCGCATTGTCCTTCGCTTCATGCAGGATTTCAATCGCCTTGTCGATGTTCTTCACAGAATAATTGATCACAAGTGAATTGTAATAATAGAACAGGTATTTGTCGTACAGCTGCTTGCCGAACTCGTCCATAGCAAGTTTCAGCTGGCTTACATACTCGAGGGAAAGGTCGATCTTGTTGGTTTTAAAGAGGGAGTTGATCAAATAAGTAAGCATTTGCAACTTCGTATCGTGGTTGTTCTTGTTGAACAATTTTTCATTGGTGAACTCGTCAAAGGTCTTCAACAGGTATTTCTCCAGCGACTTGTAATCCTGCTGCTGCAATAGAATGCGGCTTACCGATTGGTAGATCTTGAAACGGAGCACAGGGCTGCTCTTCACATCCTTGCTCTTTGCAAAATCATTCACTGTTTTTTGAAGCAATTGTAAGATCTCCGTGTTTTGTTTCGCAAAATTCTGCGAGACTTTGATCCTGTATATCAAAGCCGCAAGGATGTCGTCGATCTCCTGCACCTTGTTCAGCTTGGAACGGTTGTCCTTTCGTTTCTGAATGTATTCTTCCGGATTGATCTCCAGTGTTTCGTGAGAGAGCTTGATGAATTCCCCATAAATGATGTCGAGCCATTCTAAATGCTCATTCTCATTGGCTTTTCGAAAGGCCTTGTTGAGGTAATAAAAAGCCGTCGGCGCTTGTCGTTTACTCTGGAACAAGCGTGAAAGGAAAAGATAATTCAGGATGACATTGTATTCATTAGCATCGTAATAATGCAAAGTGAGGCTTTTCCCTATGTCTTCGAACAGCCTGTTCTTCAAGCGGTACAATGCATTCTTGTCTTCCGTTGAATAAAGTTTCTTCAGGATCTTTTCCTCGTTGTAGTCTGGAAATTGTTTGCGCATCAGATCGAACAACTGTTCATCCTTTCGCTCTGTTGCTTTTTCGGTACGGTTGAGGAAGAGCTTGAAACTACGGATCTCTTCTTTGTTCATGTTCCCAATTACTTCCGGAAGAATGTTCATTTTTATGGTTTTGAATAGGTAAGAAAATTACAAATTTAATTTAATATCCCAAAATATTTAAATACTTTTGATTGGAAATCATCCCTAACAAAAATTTGCGTCATGAAAAAGTATCTGTTTCTATTCTTCCTGTCATCCCTGCTGATAAGCAAGGAAGGAAGCGCTCAGGCATCTTTGGGGATAAGTCAGTACACCTATACCATTTACAACGATACCGTATTGGCAAACACCCCCGACAGCATAGCGGTCTTTGTAGTAAACAAGGGAACCGCGCCGTTTAACGGCCCCTTTGAGATCATCGCGTCGGTCCAGGATTCCGGTTCAACATCTTACCACAGGGTAGATACATCCTATTCTGTTTTGCCAGTGTCCCTTCCTCCCGGAGACAGCATTCCTTATATGCTTCAGCCCTACTATGAGATGGGCGACTCTGCAACGTACCAGTACCATTATAACATCAATGTAATCGTGATCTGGCCGGTAGCCATGACCGCGAGTACCTTTGACTCACTTACTTTCAATATTTTCATCTTGCTTCCTCTATCTGTTAAGGAGATTGACCCCCAGGTATTGATCAGGGCTTATCCGAATCCGTCAACAGATAATATTACGCTCGAAAGCGGGGGCAAAAACAGCATTGAAGAAGTAAGAATTTACGACACCCAAGGCCGCTTGATCGATCAGCTTATTAAGCCCGGGCTTATTTGTGTCGAAGCATGGGCCCCCGGAACATACATCATCCACATTCAACTTGGAGATGGCAAAACACATACTGTCCGAGTCATTAAGCAATAGTTTTTTCACACAAAACGCCCATTGGTAATTTATCAATGGGCGTTTTATTTGGGATAAATCCCGATCTTATTAATTATCTTTGTGGCATGGAAACCGAGTTTGAATACAAGAATGTACTGAAACAGATTGCCAAGCAATTCGGGGAGGATATAGACATCCAGGGTTTGTTGTTCATCATTGGACTGCAGGAACTGGGAAAAGGGAAGATAAAGCTCTCCAAGAACGAAAAGCTGGACGTGATGCACATTGCCATTTGCACACTTTTGTCGCCGTACGGATATTACGAATACGAGGGATTGGACAAGGACGGCTGGCCGCATTGGAAAACCACAGAGAAGTTGCCACCTTTAAAACCGGCTCAGCAACAAGAAATCATAAAACAAGCTATTGTGGAATATTTTAAGACCGTAGAAATTACTGAATCTTAACGGTTACGTCAGCATTTTTACCCGGCTCATCCAGACGAAGAACACCCACTCCCGTTCCAGAATAAGCAGAATGTGTAGCTTTCACGTCAAATATGGCAGGCAATTTCACCTCAAACGAAGCGTTTCCAGACCCATCCGTGGTTCCGTCATAGACAACGTCCCCGCTTACAGAAGGTGCAGATAACTTCACGGCAGCGCCTGATATGACCGCTCCGTTGGTATCCACCACGGTTACTTTTCCATGACAGGTTTTGTCTTTGTTACAAGACGTTGAAATGAACACTACAGACAGTAGAGCTACTACTGAAGTGATTGCTAAAAATCTGTTGGTCAAAGTTTTCATGTTGTTTTCTTTTAAAAATAGATTTCGGTATGATGAATGTGAGTTTGACTATCTTTACAATTAACAAAATTAACAAAATAAAAATGAATTACAAAAATCTTTTGCTACGATTTTCATTTGTTTTAGGGCTTTTTTTGACCTTTACTTCCTTTATAACCAACAAAAACAGGGGAGAGAGCAACATACACGTCCTAATTAAGACGAATTACGGGGATATCAAGATAAAACTATACAACGAAACACCCCTTCACCGGGACAATTTCCTAAAACTGGTAAAAACGCATTACCTGGACAGTGTTTTGTTCCACCGGGTGATCCAGAAGTTTATGATTCAGGGCGGAGACCCCGACTCAAAGAATGCCATAGGCGGTGAAATGCTGGGCGAAGGCGGACCGGGATACACCATTCCAGCTGAGATCAACCGTACAGTATTTCACAAAAAAGGAGCTTTGGCAGCAGCCAGAGAAAGCGATCTGGATAATCCCGGACAGGCTTCCTCCGGTTCCCAGTTCTACATCGTTCAAGGAAAAACGTATACCGACTCCTTGCTGAAGATCCAGGCCGTGCGCATCACCAAAAGGACTTTGTTCGGCTATTTTGTCAGCCAGACCGAGAACAAACATTACCTCGACGACTACAAGCGTTATGCAAAAGCAGAAAAAGCCGACAGCATGAAATACATCAACGACATTTTTGATACAAAAGTGGAAAAGGAATTCCCGAATGTGGCGCTTTACAAATTCACCCCCGACCAGATCAAAGCATACACAACCATTGGCGGCACACCATCGCTCGACAACACGTATACCGTTTTCGGCGAAGTTTACGAAGGGTTGGAGATTGTTGACAAGATCGCTGAACAGAAAACGGATAAGAACGCAAGACCCATTGAAGACATTCGCATTTTGAGTGTTTCAATTATTCCTTAAATCGTGCACAATTAAACTTCATTTTTAATTATTTCGTAACTTCGAATCTTATTGTTGTCACTTATGAAAGAGCGTATCGAAGAATTATTGAACGAGATAGAAGCATTTACCGCCAGCAGCAAAGAGCATGTGGAGGAATTCCGCATCAAGATCCTGAGTAAAAAAGGGAAAGTGACGGAACTGTTTGATGATTTTAAATCAGTCGCACCTGAAATGCGCAAGGAAGTTGGACAAAAACTCAATGAATTAAAGAACAAAGCACAAGACAAGATCACGCACCTGAAAGAAAAGTTCGAAGACTCAGGTGATGAAAAAAACGTGGACATTGATCTTACTTTGCCGGCAGAAAACATCCCCGTAGGTTCCCGTCACCCTTTATCCATAGTACGTAACCAGATCGTGGAGATTTTTTCACGCATTGGATTCACTGTGTCCGACGGACCGGAAATAGAGGACGATTGGCACAACTTTACTGCTTTGAATACGCCTGCAGACCATCCAGCACGCGACATGCAAGACACTTTCTACATCAGCGAAAATCCTGATACCGTTTTGCGCACGCAAACCTCTTCCGTTCAAGTGCACATCATGGAAGGCACGCAGCCTCCTATTCGCACGATCTCTCCGGGACGTGTATACCGTAACGAAGCGATCTCTGCACGTGCTCACTGTCAGTTTCATCAAGTGGAAGGATTGTACATCGACAAAAAAGTTTCTTTTGCTGATTTGAAACAAACCCTTTTATATTTCTCCAAAGAGATGTTCGGAGAAGAGACAAAGATCCGTCTGCGTCCTTCTTATTTCCCATTCACCGAGATCAGCGCTGAGATGGACATATCTTGTTCGCTCTGCGAAGGCAAAGGCTGCAACGTTTGTAAATACAGCGGCTGGCTGGAAATCATGGGCTGCGGAATGGTGGATCCTGCCGTGTTGGACAATTGCGGCATCGACAGCAAAGTGTACACCGGCTTCGCTTTCGGAATGGGCGTGGAACGTATTACTCAGATAAAATACAGAGTGAAGGATCTTCGTTTGTATTTTGAGAATGATGTTCGTTTTTTGAAGCAGTTTAAATCCGTCATATAGGCTTTAACGAGTTGGTACGGATAACGAATAAAAAGGGATATTACAGATCTGTGGTTTCTGAAATTCAGATGACGAATGAAAATAGATTTTTATTATCGGTGTTTTCTGAAGATTTCTCGCGCTAATTTAAATTTCCTATTTTGTCTTTTTTTATCCGTTTTTATCCGTAATCTGTAATCCCGCCGAGTGCTCGGGGCTATCGGGACCGTTTTTATTCGTTATCCGCACCATAGAAAATGTCAAATCCCAGATTAGATTCCCTGAAAGAAATGCTGAAGACTGAGCCCAACGACTCTTTCCTGAACTATGCATTGGCGTTGGAGTACGCGAAGGCCGACGATGTGAACACAGCCATAGAACTCATCGAAAATTTACTGAGGCGCGACGAAAAATATTTGGGTGCTTACTATCAGTTGGGAAAATACTACGAACAAGTACAGAACAATGAAAAAGCAATTGAGACTTACCAGAAAGGTGCCGGCATAGCTAAATTGATTAAGAACAACAAAGCACTTGGTGAATTGAATGAAGCACTTTGGATGTTAGAAGAGGATTGAAAGCTTTAATAAAACCCTATCGACAAAGAAATTCCGCCTCGGTAAAAATAACTATACCTGTCAAAAAAAGGTTGTTTTATAAAACTATCGAGTCTGACGTCTTGAATTTTTGAATCGGTTAAGTCGTACCGTTCGCAGTAAAAAGCAAGGATAATTTTTGCTCCGTCCAAAGATATTTTCTTATTTATATCTGATAGATCAAATGATAGTGAAACGCCGCTTCCTTTGTAGGTTAAACTGATCCAATCTTGTTCTTCCTCCCCCATCATTGAATTGTAGTCGCTGCCTTCGATCGCTTCGCTTACTTTCATTCGATAAAATTTGATGAGAGGAATAAACCTCACTGGGTAATTCAAACTGATCCCATATTGCAAAAGGGTGCTCCCGCCAAGTCCCTTGCTTTGAACTTGCTTAAGAAAAAAGGCTGGAAGTATCGTGTCTGACCCGGAATAAGACGAAGGATCGTAATTTTCACTGAGTCCTTTTTGAAAAGATTCCGTATAATCGCCACCCTCAGAAAGCAATGCTTTCACCTTTATTCCACCAAAAACACCAAAATGAAATTTCTTTGTAACAAGTCTTGCCAAGTTGACTCCAACACATAAAACCTGCCCGGTTCCAATATTGCTGCTCACCCCACTTGGAAACGCATAGGTATACCCTCCTGAACCAAAAATTAATGATCTTTTTACGGTGGAATCTCTTTTTAAAAAATGCGAATACGGTTTAGTTATTTGACCTTGGGAAACAAGGAAATAAAAACAGAGAACAAAACTTACGCATACTTTTCTTCCCATTTTATATCGATAGGTTACTAAAGCGTCCCAAACACCTTCGCGACCCTCTCCTTTTGAATTTTTGCTGATTCGATCTCGCTTTGTAAAACGTGGGTATCAGAATTCGGATTGATCTCTTTTAGTTTTTTGATCTTCTCTTCGTTGAAAGTAACTTTGTCTTCATACATCGTAACGATCTCTTTTACAGATTTCTTCGCATAATACGCTACCCACTTGATCGTACTCGGATCTCTGGCTATCCCCGCCAATAGCTCCACACCTGCATTCACCGTTTCATCCTTTTTGTCTTTTTTCAAAAAGCCGGTGTATTGCGAAATGTATCCGATCAAAGAAAAGCCCGTGAACTTGTTCATGCTCTTCACAAAAAACTCATTCTGCTCATCTGATCCGTTCACGGCGTAGAGATCAGAAATCGCATACAACACATCGATGTTCTTTTCGCCCTCGTAAGGCTTTGCTATGAGCATTGCTTCCTTGGGGTTGATCTTCCCAATCGATGACAGAGATGAGCTGAAAACATAGTAGGACTTGTCCTTCAGGCCATTTCTGTATACCTCTTCCAGATCAGCGTCTTTGTAATTTGCCGAGAGGAATTCTAAAGCCAATGCACGAGCGATCGATTTGCTGTCATTCTTCGCGATGTTTAGCAACTTTTCTTTGATCTCTTTTTCGTGTCCCGCCGGAACATTCTTCAACGCTTCCATTGCATCCATTCTGATGCTCCAGAATTTATCGTTAAGTGCTTTCAGGATGACCGCCGTAGCAAGAGAATCCTGCGCCTTTTCTGCTAACTTACTCAGAGCTTCTGCCCTGTCTAAGTATAAAGGCGCGTTCGAATATTGAAAAACTAATTCTTCTGCGGTTTTGATCTCTGTCTTGTTACACAGCAACATTTTCTGAGCATCCACATTCACGAGGTCGGGCTTCGAATCCGCTGCAAATTCAAAGGTTTCGTCTGCCTTGGTAATTGTAATTCTTTCTCTGTTCACTTTTCCGTTAACGTAAACATCCACATACAAGGGGATTTTAAACAGCGGTGTTTTTGCAATATCTTGTACCTGCAGGATCTGAATTTTTTGTTTTTTATTTGTTGCATCGTACTCCTGACGGATCACGAGATCGGGATGTCCGGGCGAAAGAAACCATTGGTTGAAGAACCAGTTCAGGTCTTCTCCGGTTACTTTTTCGAATGCTAATCTCAGCTGATGGATTTCAACGGAAGTAAATTTGTTCGTCTCCAAGTACAACTTCAAGGAAGCAAAAAAAGCGTCATCCCCAACATAAGAACGCAGCATGTGCAGCACTTGTCCGCCTTTGTCGTAGCTGTGTCTGTCGAACATGTCCTCTTTATCGCTGTATTGAAAACGGATCAAATTCATCTGCTTCTGGTCGGCCTCAGCAAAATATTGTGCCCGGGATGCTGCACTGTGCTGGTCGGCCGCATCGGATCCGTATTTGTATTCTTGCCATAAATATTCCCCGTAGGTCGCGAAAGATTCATTCAAAGGCAGGTTACTCCAGGATTCACAGGTCACCAGATCCCCGAACCACTGATGGAATAATTCATGGGAAACATAGTCTTCGTAATCTTTATCAATCAATTCACGATCGGTACGCTGTAAATATTCACTGTGCAATGTCGCCGTTGTGTTTTCCATTGCTCCGGAAACATAATCCCTCGCTACGATCTGTGAATATTTGTTCCAGGGGTATTCCACGCCCAGCCTGTTAGAAAAGAACTCCAACATTTCTGGCGTGTTGCCGAAAATCGCTTTAGCATAAGGCTCGTATTCCTTTTCGACATAATAATTCACTTCCTTGCCCCGCCATTTTGCATCCTTCACTACTGCAAATTCGCCCACTGCCATCATCGCTAAATACGGAGCGTGTGGCAACTCCATCTTCCAATGATCTGTTCTGCTGCCATCACCATTGTCTGAAAAATCACAAAGCTCGCCGTTGGATAGTGTCAGGTATTTTTTGTCCACCGTCATGTAAATCTCTTGGGTCATGCGCTCATTCGGACGATCGATGGTGGGCATCCACACCGAAGTTGCTTGTGTTTCACCCTGTGTCCAGATCTGCATCGGCTTGTCTTTTTCTTTTCCATCCGGATTAATGAAGTACAACCCTTTGTCGTCGCTAATGGCAAGACTTCCTCCGCTTTTTCCCAGTTCATTGGGTTTGGAAATGTAATCGATAAAGATGGTATACTCTTCTGTGTTCTTGTATTCTTTGTCAAGTTGGATGGTGATGACATCTTTTTCATACTTGTATTGCAGTGACGTTTTTACGTCCACGCGGCTCACTGTTGCTTCGTATTGGCCCATGGGATTCTTTTTGGAATCCATTCCCGTTTTCATCAATTCGCTTTTTACCAGGGACACTTCCTTGATTTCCATTCCCCTTGCGTCCAGCATCAATACGGATGTAGGATAGAAATAAGGTTTTACGGTAATGGTCGCCTTTCCATACATCCACTGCTTTGACCAATCGAAATTCACGTCCAGTTTAGTATGCAGAAGGTCATTAACACGAGTCTCTGAAGCGTGATACTGCTCCGGCTCCATGTTTCCGATCGCCTCGAGGGTGTCGAGGTTCATCACCACCACATCGTTATCGGGTACATTGGTTGATTTTTTGAAGAGGTTGCAGGAAGAAATAACAAGAGCTGCTGCAAAAATGAGAATACGTGCTTTCAAGAGAGATAAATATTAGAATTCAAAGGTTGTAAAAATAATAGTCATTTCAAATAATAATATGACGAACGGTGGAAGAGCGCTCGCTTGAAGACTCCTTCTTCGCCGGGGCAACCGTGGACAAAGAAAAAGTATAGCCGGAAACCCTCTTTCCATGGCCGGGAATTTTGTATAGGGTTTAAAAATCGATATATTTGTTGAATGTTAAAAGTGAAAGTAAACAACCAAAATGAGCACAGCATTGAGCTCGAAAGCCCGGCCGCAGGAACCATTGATGGCAAAGCATTTGCCTGGGATGTGATCGAAGTGAAGAACGGCAGTTTTCACATCATCAAAGACCACCGCTCCTACAATGTAGAAGTGATAAAAGCCGACCACGCAGAAAAAAGTTTTCTGATCAGCGTGAACGGAAATAAATATCAGTTGAATGTGAAAGACAAATTTGATGAACTCTTGAAGAGTCTTGGATTTGACGACCTGAGTTCCAAAAAAGTAAATGAAGTGAAAGCCCCGATGCCGGGATTGGTATTGGATATTCGTGTTGCAGAAGGTGATACAGTAAAAAAAGGAGATCCTATTTTGGTGCTGGAAGCCATGAAAATGGAGAACATCATCAAATCACCTACCGACGGAATCATTAAGAAGATCAATGTGAAGAAAGGCCTTGCTGTAGAAAAGAATCAGGTATTGATCAACTTCGGATAACGTTACGGATAAGAACGGTCCCGATAGCTATCGGGACTGTATTGTTTCGTTATCCGTACCGTATCTAAAACAAATATTACTTAAATTCCATGAAAAATTCAAGAAGAGATTTTATTAAAAAGTCAGCATTGGCCATTGGTGCCATTGCGCTGGCTCCTTCGATCGGGCAAGCATTGACGGCCGGGCAGCTGTTAGCCAACGAAGAAAATAGTGCATTACCCGACGGAGGGAAATATTCACTCCCTGCCTTGCCCTATGCCTACGATGCTCTGGAGCCTCACATCGATAAACTAACGATGGAGATTCACCACAGCAAGCACCACAAAGCTTATGTCGACAACATGAACAAAGCCCTGGAAGCTGTTGACGGCAACATATTGGGAAGTCCGCAAACATTTGAAAACATATTTGAGAAAGTGGCGAAACTACAACCCGCTCTGCGCAACAATGCTGGCGGTCATTACAACCATTCGCTATTCTGGGCTCTGATGAAACCGAATGGCGGCGGAGAACCAAAAGGAAAACTGGGGGAAGCCATCATCGCAAGCTTCGGTTCATTTGAAACTTTTAAAAAAATATTTGCTGAAGCCGCAACAAAACGTTTCGGATCCGGATGGGCTTGGCTAGTAAAGACAAAGGATGGTAAACTCGCCATCACCTCCACCGCAAATCAGGATAATCCATTAATGAATTTAGACAGCGTAGAAATAAAAGGAACACCCGTCCTCGCACTTGATGTTTGGGAACACGCCTACTACTTGAAAAATCAAAACAAACGCGCCGACTATATTGCTTCCTGGTGGAATGTAGTGAATTGGGAAACCGCTGAGGGGTTGTATGGCGCGCAGTAATAAAAAAGTCGGTGATGGTGGCTTTTCTATTGGCTTGTATTAAGTCTAATCAATAATGATCTTCCCGATTCTCATTTTTCCATTTCCTTCGATCTGGTAAAAATACATGCCAGCGTTCGCATCACCCAGGTGAACCGTTGTTGAGGTGGCGGTTGCGTCCGGCTCAGCAGAGAACACCACTTCACCAACGATGTTTACAATTCTGATCAAAGAAGCTCCCATTTCATAAGAAATAGTGAACTCCCCGGCAGAAGGATTCGGATAAACGCGAATCTGTTGTTCCGCATTCTCTTGTATTCCGTTGGCTTCTGCAGTAACACCCATAAATTGCTGGTAGACAATGTTTGAAGCAAATACCATGTTTTTGAACCGCAGCCTGGCAAATCCGCTGTCGGCAGGAGTTCCGGTATAGAAATAAAACGTAAAATCCAGCGAATCCGAAGGCGACAGCAATAGGGTGGCTGTAGTGACTGAAGTAGAATAACAAATGTCTGCGCAGAGTGCGGTTCCCCAGCCAAACGGCACATCGACAACTTGTTTGGTGATGTTGATTTTCACATTGTCGGTTGATGAAAGATTGCGAAGAACACCATGCGTTTCCAAAACACTTCCGGCTACTCCATAAGCAGTACTGTCGTTATCGAGGGTCCAGCTAAACGTTCCGTTGTCTCCAACAGCAATACAATTCCCAGATGAAGTACCAAGCAATGAATCGATCTCGCACCACATATTATCGGGGGCCCGATTGAACCAGCCTTGTTTGGAAACCACAATTCCATTTGTATCGATGAGGTACGCATTGTTGGGTGCAGGTCCAAAAATCTGCCACCATTCATTGCATGGGCCGTCGACAAGGATATCTGGAACGATCGTGTAAGCTGCTTGCAGGGAATCGATCAAGGCAAGACGCTCTCCGTATGTTTCCGGCTGTTCATGTAAAACGCCCTCAGCATAATTCTCAGAAGTAACCCACAGAAAGCCACTGTACGGACTTGGGTCAACGATCGGGTGGGCTTCTATTCCATAGATCAAGTAAACGTCTAACTGTCCGGAATAGTAATTTGTGATGTCGTTCAGGTCGGTGATCTTCTCACGAAATCTAGGGCAG
>JBKJQG010000339.1:0-7162 GCA_046594925.1 Bacteroidia bacterium | reverse complement strand
CTCCGGCCTGACGCTTGAATTCCACACAGTCAAGAATCATTTCGTGTGCGCAACGGCCGTTTTTACCGCTATATAAAGTAGGATAGTGTCCTTTTAATGTTTCCTTGATATAATTGGCATTTAAAATGGCCATTCTTGTGGCTTCTGTTACGCCTTCTCCACCCAACATCTTAATGTAACCGTAGGAAATCAGCAAGATCAGGGAGCTGCCGAAAGGAGCTGCCGATACGGCTGAGATTCCTTGTTCACCACCGGTTTTCACCAGTACGTGGGAAGGCAGGAAGGGAACCAATTGCTTGGCCACTCCGATTGGACCCATACCGGGACCGCCACCGCCATGAGGAATTGCAAAGGTCTTGTGCAAGTTGAGGTGACAAACATCTGCTCCAATGTTACCCGGAGAGGTCAATCCAACTTGTGCATTCATGTTCGCGCCGTCCATGTACACTTGTCCTCCGTTCTCATGGATGATGTTTGTAATCTCAATGATACTTTCTTCGTAAACTCCATGTGTGCTAGGGTAAGTTACCATCAAGCAGGACAGATTATCTTTGTGCAATGTTGCCTTTTCGCGCATATCGTTCACATCGATATTCCCTTTTTCATCACACTTCACCAAAACGATCTTCATGCCGCACATGGCAGCACTTGCAGGATTCGTCCCGTGAGCGGAAGTTGGGATGAGGGCAATGTTACGGTGAGCATCTCCTCGGGACTGATGGTAAGCCTGGATCACCAATAATCCTGCGTACTCGCCTTGTGCTCCTGAATTCGGCTGAAAGCTCATTTTTGCAAAACCGGTGATGGCGCTCAGTGAGCGATCCAATTCTTCTATCATCTCCAAATATCCTGCAGCCTGGTCTACCGGGACAAAAGGATGGATGTGTGCAAACTCC
The DNA here is from genome assembly GCA_046594925.1 of Bacteroidia bacterium. GTDB lineage: Bacteria > Bacteroidota > Bacteroidia > 2-12-FULL-35-15 > 2-12-FULL-35-15 > 2-12-FULL-35-15. The sequence goes on along the minus strand of JBKJQG010000339.1, from coordinate 6,266 downwards.
GGCCAGGTGATAGGCATCAATTCGGATGCTGCATTCAATTTCATGGTACAAGATCCCAAAGAGATCATAGAATGAGTCAAGGAAAGATCTTTGTTCTCCAACCGTTTGATGTAACGCATCATTTCAGATTCGGAATGATAACTGTTGAAAACGGGATGCTCAAGAATGGAAGATGTACGAGGTTTGAAGGAAGAGGTTTGAGTAAAAACATGTTCCTGAGTCACCTTAGAAGCTTGCTTGTTTGCTGCCTTCGCGAAGATCTCAATGATCGCATTTAAATCGGCGGCATCTGTGGTCTGATCCAAGGAAATACAAACGCAATACGTATCAACATACCGGAAATTCATGTGTGCTCCAGTAGCCATTTCGTGGATCATGGCTTCGGAAATGCCTGTTGGCAAAACCACTTTGATGGTATCGAAATACTGTTCTCCTTCAATCGTGTATCCTAGTTTTTTTAATTCTGTAGCCAATGTCACGGCCGACAAATGCACTTGCTGAGCAATGCCTTTTATTCCGTCAGGCCCGTGGTAAACAGCATACATGCTGGCCATAATCGCCAAAAGCGCCTGTGCCGTGCAAATGTTGGAAGTTGCTTTGTCCCGGCGGATGTGCTGTTCGCGTGTCTGTAAAGCCATCCGCAAAGCCGGATTGCCTTGTGCATCGATCGACACGCCGATGATGCGGCCTGGGATGATGCGTTTGTATTCTTCACGGCAAGCGAAGAATGCTGCATGTGGTCCACCGTAACCCATGGGCACTCCGAAGCGTTGCGAGTTCCCAACCACCACGTCTGCACCCCATTCACCAGGAGGGGTCAACATCACAAGACTCAAAATATCTGCCGCCACAGCAATCGCTATTCCGTTGGTTTTAGCATTTTTTACAAAGTCGGCATAGTCATTTACTTTCCCATCCACGGTCGGATACTGCAGGATCACTCCATAAACGGATGCATCCAGTTTCGCCGTTTTCCAGTCGCCAATGATCAAATCAATTCCCATTGGCGCGGAACGTGTTTTTAAAAGATCTATAGTCTGCGGGTAACATTCATTCGAGACAAAAAACTTAGTGGCTCCGCTCTTCACTTGCTCACGGTTGCGGCTGCTGAACAACATTGCCATGGCTTCTGCTGCTGCGGTAGACTCATCCAGCAAGGATGCGTTGGCTATCTCCATTCCGGTGAGATCCATGACCATCGTTTGAAAATTCAGAAGTGCTTCCAATCTTCCTTGTGCAATCTCCGCCTGGTAAGGTGTGTAGGCCGTGTACCAGCCCGGATTCTCCAGCACGTTACGCTGAACTACTGGCGGAATAATGGTGTTGCTGTATCCCAACCCGATGTATGTTTTAAAAACTTTATTTTTGGCCGCTATCGCACGCAGGTGTTTGTGATAATCGTATTCGGTCATTCCCGCTGAAAGATCCAAGGGCTTTTTTAGCCTGATGGCAGCAGGAATTGTCTGGTCTATCAATTCATCAACACTTTTTGCTCCTATCTTGGAAAGCATTGCTTTTACTTCATTTTCACGCGGACCATTATGGCGGTTTACAAACTTGTCGGTTGTGATCATCTTTTCATTTTTATGAGGAATGCAAATATAATTAGAAAAGAGCTTTTGTACTACCGAAATTATTAACAATAATCAATAAAGATGGACGGATGTTTCAGAATGCATATCTTTGAAGAAAATATAACAAACGATATGCTTAAAAATGTCTTAGCTACTGCTCTTTTCCTCACTCTAACCTTGGCTTCAAAAAGTACATTTTCCCAGACCGGAAAAGATACTATCCTGTTGCTGAACGGAGGTGTGGTGATCGGAACGGTTGTGGATACTTTGAACGGAGTAACTACCATTAAAAATCCCAAGGACAGCAGCAAAAACGAAATCATAGAAAACGACCGCATCTTCTCCATCACCAATGCCGGCGGCGAAAGCGTGATGTATGTGTATGATACCATTCTGGGAAATGAATTCACGGTCGACGAAATGCGCTACTTTATTTTAGGAGAACAGGATGCCGAAAAAGGATTCAAAGCCAGAGGTGCTTTCTGGGGGAACCTGCTGCTGGGTGCGGCAGGTGGCGTTACCGGAAGCTTTCTTTGTCCCATCCCTCCTTTTGCATTTACGGCCCTGTCCGGACTCCCAAGAGTAAGGGTGAAAAACAACTCGGTTTCAAAAATCGATTACGTCAAACACGATACTTACATCATGGGCTATGAACGTGTAGCCCGCAAGAAACGAAAACTCGGTTCTCTTGTTGGCGGAGGAATTGGAATTGGCGTTGGATTGGGCACCTTCTTTGTCCTCAAAGCTAACCACAGCGAAATTGAGTTTAAATAATTTTTCAGCGCCTTCAATTGAACTTCTTAAAACGGTCTTTTGATTTTCTTCTTTTCGGCAATATCTATGTTGCAATTGCAACCGCTTGCCTCATCCAAAGCACCATCATCCAACTTTCCGCCACTAATCACCTGATCGCTTATTCGCTTCTTTCTTTTTTTGCAACGATCTTCGTCTACAATCTTCAGCGCATTTTTTACAAGATGCCAGAACGCAAAGCACTCGTCTCCATCCGCAGAAAATGGGTGTACGAAAATCAAGTAGCCATTAAATTTTTAACGGTGGTTGGACTTTGCGGAGTTGGAGTTACTTTTTTTTATACTGACTACAGGATCCTCTTTTACCTCTCGCCGCTTTTGCTTTTATCGGTCGCCTACTTTCTTCCGGCTATTAAATTGAGAAAGAACAGTTGGTTCAAGCTGCTTACACTTTCCTTGGTGTGGACCACGGTCACCGCCGTTGTTCCGATGCGTTTGGTTCACCACGACCTCTTTTCAACGGAATGCATCCTGCATTTTTTTGTACGCTGGACATTCATGATAGCCATCTGCATTCCTTTCGACATCCGCGACATGGAAGTAGACAAGGCAGAGAATATCACCACCTTTTCTCAAAAACTCGGCGAACAAAAAACGCGTTGGATAGCTTTTGCTTTTATGGTGCTTTACATCATTTGTATCAGTGCCGAATATTATCTGCAGATGTTCCCCTTGAAAATATTGATTGCGCTACTATTCACAGCCATCATCAATGCGGTCATCGTTTTGATGAGTTCTTCAAAAAGAGGAGAATATTTTTACACGGCTCTGCTGGACGGAACAATGATCCTTCAGGGATTTGTATTGGTTGGGGTTTACTATTTATAGCAGGCGGATAACAGGAGCGTTTTATAATTTTTTAGCAAATTTCGTGATGGTCAGCTCAGGCTTACCCAATTCTTTCCACGTTACTTCCGCGTCAAATTTTTCCGGGTAATTATTTAAAGCATCGATGATGTGAGCTCCATAATTCATTTTCGTATTAAAATTCCCGAAGAATTTCAACATGCTCAATGGCGCTTTCGAAATGAATAGTTTTTCTTTTTTATAATTTGCTTTAAATAGCTTCACCGCATCGTCGGCTGTATATGCTTCTGGCCCCTGCACCACATACTCTTTATTTTCAGAAGATAACACCGAGAAAGCTCTGGCGACTTGCTTGCCATAATCGACGGCAGAAATAAAATACATCGGATGGACAGATTTGCCCGACAGCATCAGCATCTTTCCTTGTTTGTACATTCCGGAAAGACTCTCCATAAAATTAGAAGGGTAAAAAATGGTGGACGGAATGCCGCTGTCCTTGATCATTTTAACTGCTTTGTGCTTCAGATCAAACACCCACCAATCGAAACCATTCATTCCCTGATAGAACATAACAAGAGATGACAAATAAGCTATACGTTTTACATTTTGCAGTTTTGCCGCTTTCAGTATATTCTCCAGCCCTTTCTCTTCACTGTGGAATCCGGAACGTTTTTCGTTCTGCTTGATAGAAAGGCTTAGGTATACCGCATCTTGTCCTTCCATTGCGTTAAGAAGATCCTGCTCATTCGAAATGTCCCCTTTGATGAGTTTTACATTTGCCGGCAATTCTTTTTTTGCTTTTTCGGGGGAGCGAACCAAAGCCGAAACATTGAACCCTGCAATTGCAATTTCTCTGGTGACTGGTTTTCCCAACATCCCTGTTGATCCAATGATTAGAATGTTCTTTATCATGATAATTAGTTTAGTTTTATTCAGTTCATTTCATCACAATAGCCAATGCTTCACCGAAGGCTTTCGCCGTTTTCTGCAAATCTTCCTCCGTATGCGCTTCACATACAAACCCGACTTCATATCCCGAAGGGCCCAAATAGACTCCCCGCTCCAATAGCTCTTTATGTAAAACTCTGAAATATTTCATGGAGTCTGCATCGATCTCTTCTGCTGAACGCACTACTTCTTTATCTGTAAAGGCTATCCAAAAAATGGAGCCGACTGTAAAAATGGTAAAAGGTATGATGGAATCCCCATTGCTATCGGGAGGAAGAAGGGAGTTTATTTCTTTAATAAGGAACAGCGTTTTCCTTTCCAGCTTTTCATAAAAATTCGGTTTCAGGCATTCTGTCAGCTGAGCTATTCCGGCAGCCATCGCCACAGGGTTGCCGCTCAATGTCCCGGCTTGGTATACATTTCCTTCCGGAGATATATTGCTCATGATCTCCGCAGAAGCACCGTACATCCCAACCGGCAAGCCACCTCCGATAATCTTTCCGTAAGTGATGATGTCGGGTTGTATTTTATAAAATCCTGCTGCCCCTTCAAATCCTATTCTAAAACCGTTGATGACTTCATCAAAGATCAACAGGGTCTTGTTTTCCGTACAGATGTCGCGTAAGAATTGCAGATACTCTCTCCGCTGCAATAACAATCCATTATTGGCGGGAATCGGCTCGATGATCACACAGGCGATCTGGTCTTTGAATTCAGAAAATGCTTGTTTCACTGCGGCTTCGTTGTTCAATGAAACAACTATGGTCTCGTTCACAAAACTCTCGGGAACGCCTGCTGAAGAGGTATTTCCAAAAGTCACCAACCCTGATCCGGCTTTCACCAAAAGAGAATCGCTGTGTCCGTGATAACACCCTTCGAATTTCAGGATCTTATTCCGCTGGGTATAACCTCTTGCCAGGCGAATAGCACTCATCACCGCTTCTGTTCCGGAACTTACGAAACGGATTTTTTGGATGTATTTATTGTTGCTTAAGATCAGTTCGGCTAATTCATTCTCCAGTGCAGTTGGAGCCCCAAAGGAACTTCCGTTCTTTACCGTTTCCGTGATCGCCGCCACTACTTTATCGTTTGCATGACCCAAAATCAATGGCCCCCAGGAACCGCAATAGTCAATAAATTCATTTCCATCCGCATCCCAAATGTGCGACCCTTTGCCTTTTTGAATGAACAAAGGTGTTCCTCCAACAGAGCGAAATGCCCGCACAGGGCTGTTCACACCACCTGGAAAATATTTTTTCGCTTTCTCAAACAATGCTTCTGATTTTTCTCTCTTCATAATGGAAACTATTAGACTGCAAATATATATCTTTGAGGTTACTGATAACGAATTAATACGATCCCGATAGCTATCGGGATACGAATCTGTGTTTTAAAAAAACCGATAAAACATTTAATCAATCTTATGAATTATTTAAACACATTAGAATTTGCTAAACAACAGGATGTAGCTGATCCCTTGAAAAGTTATAGGGAGAAATTCTACTTTCCGATGATGCATGGACGCGAAACCGTTTATTTCACTGGAAACTCGTTGGGATTGCAACCGAAAGCTACTCAGGATTATGTATTGAATGAACTGGAAGATTGGGCTACTTTTGGAGTGGAAGGACATTTTCATTCCCGCAAACCCTGGATGCCGTACCACGAGCAATTTGCTGAACCCGTTTCAAAAATTGTCGGAGCAAAACCCGAAGAAGTAGTGGTGATGAACCAACTTACCGTGAACCTCCACATGCTACTGGTGAGTTTCTACCGTCCGACCAAAATGCGCTATAAAATCCTCTGCGAAGCAAAAGCTTTTCCATCTGATCAATATGCGTTGGAATCACAAGTGAAATTTCACGGATTGAAACCGGAAGATGCCATCATTGAAGTTGCTCCGCGCGAAGGAGAGATTTGCATCCGTCACGAAGACATTTTAGCTGCCATCGAAAAAAACAAAGATTCGATCGCAACAATTATGATCGGCGGCGTGAATTATTACAACGGACAAGTGTTCGACATGAAAGGCATTACAGAGGCCGGACATAAGATCGGAGCTATAGTTGGTTTTGATCTGGCACATGCTGCAGGAAATCTAAAATTAGAATTGCATAATTGGAAT
>JBKJQG010000254.1:0-44610 GCA_046594925.1 Bacteroidia bacterium | reverse complement strand
TAAACGCCCTGCGTGCAATAGCGATCGGTTGCGGTGGAAAAATCGTTCTCATATTTGTGACGGTAAAACCTGTCCTCCTGTTTTGAGGTATCCGTTTGTGCATCTAAAGCAGAAACTGAAAAAACAAGAAGCAGAAAAAAAGATTGCAACCGGGTCATCATCTTTGAAAGATACGTTGCACAAAGCTAAGCAGATTTCGCCTGAGAAGAAATTTAAGTGTTTAAACTTGTCTATTTTAAAGAAGAATGACGTAAATTTGAGTTCCTACAAAAACCAAAAGAACATGAAAGTGCTTAAAAAGATCGGAAAATGGTTGTTGATCATCCTTGTACTCCTGAACATTGCAATTCTTGTTTCCGGTCGAACTTATATCTACAAAGCGATTGGGAACACCTACCTGAAAGGTCGTTCGGGACCCAGCATTGATGAATACAGCATTTTTGAGCACCGTGAAGTAGCCAACGGGACACACTATCCTTGGGCTCATTCCAAAAAATATAATTCCAAAACGATTCCTGTTGAAGCACAAAAAGAGTTTGATCTCATGGAAACGGCGGCGTATGTGATCATTAAAGACGACTCCATTATCCACGAAGAATATTGGGATGGTTATGGTGAAGACTCTTATACGAATTCCTTTTCCATGGCCAAGACTTTTGTATCTATCTTGATTGGAGTTGCGATTGACGAAGGAAAAATAAAAAGCGTGGACCAGAAAGTGGGTGATTTTTTACCGGAGTATGCCGTGGGAGAAAATGCTAGGCTAACGGTGAAACATTTATTGACGATGTCCTCCGGAATTGATTTCGACGAAAGCTATAAAAGCCCTTTGGCTTATCCTGCGCAGGCATATTATGGCAGTGACCTGAGAACATTGACTGGCAAGTATTCTGTAAAAGAAGAGCCCGGAAAAACATTCCGTTACCTGAGCGGCAACACTATTTTATTGGGATTCATCCTGGAAAAAGCAACGGGAAAAACAATCAGTGCTTACGCCTCCGAAAAGTTGTGGATCCCGCTGGGAGCCAAGAACAAAGCTATCTGGAGTCTTGACGCAGAAAATGGAGAAGAAAAATCCTATTGCTGTTTCAACTCCAACGCCCCGGATTTTGCCCGTATCGGTGAACTGTTTTTAGACAGTGGAAAATGTAATGGGCGACAAGTTGTGTCGATGGATTATGTGATGAACTCAGTTAAAGTCGCCGACTTGAAGGATGACAAAGGAGAAAAACAAAACAAGTACGGATATGCCTGGTGGTTGCTTCCAGACTACCTGCCCGCTGGACAGGCTGGCAAGGGTCACTCCGTTTTTTATGCCCGCGGAATTCTCGGACAATACATTTTTTGTATTCCAGATAAAAAAATGGTGGTAGTGCGTCTTGGAAAAAAACGCGAAAAACAATTACCGACAGAAGATCATCCGAAAGACGTTTACACCTATCTGGATGCCGCGTTGGCGATGTATGGGGAGTAGTTCTTTGGTCGGGTTGCGGGAGTTGGGAGTCGGGAGTCGGGAGTTGGGAGTGGGGAGCTGGGATCCCGATAGCTATCGGGAGGGAGTGGGGAGTTTATAAAGAAGAAAATAATTTTATTTTACACACAGATCTGTAATCCCGATAGCTATCGGGACCATGTTGATTCGTTATCCGCACCATGAAGAAAGACATTGAGCCGCCGACAGTTGAGGACATCGCTGTAGCGGTAATAAGAGAAACGAACGAGCTGAATGAGAGCGAGTGGAATGTTTACTTGGTCAACTTAAAAAAAGAAAAGATCGAAGGCGTTTTGGTTTCCTCTCATGGCTATGGAAATGTCAATGACGAATCGGTAAAAACCTCTACCTTGAGGCATTTCCTGGACGAAGTTGGACCCAAGTCTTTTGTAAAATTCGAACCCATCATGGAATCCTTGTTCGGGTTGAACAATGAATTTTGGGTGAGCTTTTATGTCGACCATGTGATGTACGACAAGAAATACATTTTTTTACCGGAGACTATCAAAGAAGAAAATTTTATACTGGTTCCTTATATCAACAAAAAAGGAGTGATGATCAAATAACAAGCTATGCTAGAAACTATAAAAATTACGAATGTTCTTTTTTTAGATGTTGAAACCGCTCCCCTCATTTATAAGTACAAAGATCTTCCTGAAAAAATGAAACCGTTGTGGGATTCAAAATTCCGTTATCAGCAAACAGAAACCGGAGAATCACTTTACAAAAAAGCAGGCATTTATGCAGAGTTCGCCAAGATCATTTGTATCTCGGTCGGTTTTTTCAACGAAGGCACCTTCCGCGTAAAATCCTTTTCTGGGCACGATGAAAAGATCATCTTGGAAGATTTTTCCGCCTTACTGAACAAGCACTTTAACCGCAAGGACCATCAGCTTTGTGCGCACAACGGCAAGGAGTTCGACTTCCCGTTTCTCTGCCGGAGGATGCTCATCAACGGGCTGAAACTACCGAAAACGCTGAATATTTCTGGCAAAAAACCTTGGGAGGTGAATCACCTCGACACCATGGAACTCTGGAAATTCGGTGATTACAAGAACTTTACTTCCCTGAATTTACTGGCTGCCATTTTCGATGTGCCAACGCCGAAAGACGACATCGACGGTTCCGATGTGGCCCGTGTTTACTGGGAAGAAAAAGACCTGAAACGAATAGTGACGTATTGCCAGAAGGATGTTTTAACGGTAGCACAACTCTTGCTCCGCTTCATGGGGCAACCTCTGATTGAGCCTAAAAACGTGGTGGTTGCTTAACCGCTGTAAAGTCTTAAACACATGGAGGTTTGATCTCCATCATTCGCGTTCAACCCGGGCAAAAAATTCTGTATCTTTGTTTTCAAATCACCTACATGCATTTCACAAAAAAAATAGCCGGCATTTTTTCATTGTTCGTTCTGCTTCTGATAGCATCCTGTTCGGATCCGAAATCCCCTTTATCGAAATACGGCCCCGAGCTGGAAGGCGTGATGCGCTTTGAAACCGGCACGTTCCGGGGGTTTGACTTGGGAACGAAAATGGACACAGTGCTTGCAAAAGAGCAAGGACCGGGCGCCGATGCCGATGAAGGATATCTGTATTACGAATTCAAACTTAAAGATTCTGATTCTTATAACATCTCTTACAGCTTCGATGAGATAGGGCTTAGCGAGATCCAGTCCGACATCTACCTCACTGATCCTAAAAAGACCGAGCGGGTGTTCAATGCTTTCAAAAGCTATTTTGATGATCATCTCGGGACCAGTGAAAACCACCAGGGATTCTTTGTGTGGACCGTAAAGTCCGAAAGCTATGGAGACGTGCGCATCAATTTGAGTGATGAAAGCTCCGACTTCACCATCCCCGGAAGTCCGGGTAAAATCGCCCTCTGGATCTACCCCGACAAGGAATAAACCGCCCTGTTTCAGGGCTTTATCGTCCCTAAACGCCCTCTGTCTTATTGTACTTGCATATTTCCCCAACAAAACGTAATTTAGCGACCCTTGTAACAGATGTGCGCTTATGGCAAATGAGATCTTATTAGAAGTAAAGAATTTAGTTACTGAGTTCCGAACGGAAGATGAAACAGTAAAGGCGGTCAACGACATTTCGTTCACCCTTTCCAAAGGCGAGACCATTGGAATTGTGGGGGAATCCGGCTCCGGTAAATCCGTAACCTCTCTTTCTGTGATGCGACTGATTCCCAACCCTCCAGGGAAGATCACCGGCGGACAGATCCTCTACCATTCCAAAAGAAAAGGCTCCATTGACATTGTAAAGATCTCAGAAAAAGAGATGCGTGAACTTCGTGGAAACGAGATCGCCATGATTTTTCAGGAGCCGATGACCTCGCTGAATCCCGTTTATACCTGCGGCGACCAGGTGATGGAAGCTATTCTGCTCCACCAGAAAGTGAGCAAGAAAGTCGCGAAAGAACTGACCATAGACCTTTTCAAGGAAGTACAGCTTCCAAGACCTGAAAATATTTTCGACAGTTATCCTCACCAGATCTCCGGCGGGCAGAAGCAGCGCGTGATGATTGCGATGGCGATGAGCTGCAAACCCAACATTTTAATTGCCGATGAGCCGACAACCGCTCTAGACGTGACTGTACAGGCGACCATCCTCGACCTGATGCTGAAGTTGCAGCGCGAGCACGACATGGGCATCATGTTTATCACCCACGATCTGGGCGTTATTGCAGAGCTTGCCGACAAGGTAGTAGTGATGTACAAAGGAAAGATTGTAGAACAAGGAAGTGTGATGGAAATCTTCTCAAACCCCCGTCACCCTTACACCAAGGGCCTTCTCGCTTGCCGCCCCCCCTTGAACAAACGCTTGCATTGGTTGCCTACCGTGGCAGATTTTATGCAGACAAATACGCTGGGCGAAATGATAGAAAGCAAACAATCGGTAGAAGAAGTGACGAACAAACTGATCGTATCAAAAGCCGACCGGGATGCTGCTCACGTGAAGCTGTATGCCAAAGAGCCCCTTCTTCAGATCAAGAACTTAAAGACTTACTTCCCCATCAACAAAGGCATCTTCGGAAAAGCGAAGGATTTTGTAAAAGCAGTAGACGATGTTTCTTTTGATGTGTATCCAGGCGAAACACTGGGATTGGTAGGCGAATCCGGCTGTGGAAAAACAACGCTCGGAAGAGCTTTGCTTCGATTAGTAGAACCGACTGGCGGAGAAGTGATCTTCAATGGCATAAACGTTACAAAACTCGATCAGAAAAAACTGCGCGACATACGCAAGGACATCCAGATCATTTTTCAAGATCCCTATTCTTCGCTGAATCCTCGCATAACTATCGGTCAGGCGATCATGGAACCCATGCAAGTGCATGGCATTCTGGAGAACGACAAAGCAAGAAAAGAACGCGTGATAGAATTACTTCAGCGCGTGAACATGAATGAATCTCATTTTTACAGATATCCACATGAATTTTCGGGCGGACAACGTCAGCGAATCTGCATTGCGCGCGCTTTGGCCCTTCGTCCCAAATTCATCATCTGCGATGAGTCCGTTTCCGCTTTGGACGTTTCCGTTCAAGCTCAGGTCTTAAACTTGCTGAACGAACTCAAACGCGAATTCGATTTCACATACATCTTCATCTCCCACGATCTTTCCGTTGTGAAATTCATGAGCGACCGCATGGTGGTGATGAACAAAGGAAAAGTAGAAGAAATGGGTGATGCTGATGAGATCTACAACAACCCTCAGACTGAATATACCAAGAACCTGATCAGCTCCATTCCTAAAGGACAACTGGAAGACATCAAGGCTTCCATCGATAAAAAGAACAGCATGCGTGTTCGCTAATCTCATAAACAGATACTGATAATGGATGATCAGAAAAAACGAATTGCTTTCTATTCCGTTTTAATTATAATTTGTTTTACGGGCGCGTACTTCTTTCTAAAAATGAAAGCCACGCCCCTTGAAAATATCCCAGCGCAGGCTCCTCCTGAGCAAGATTCCCTTGTTGCGGTTGTGCTTCTGTCGGATGTCTTTGACCTGGAAAACAGCGGTGACGGCTTTGAAACAACTGAAAAAGCGGCAACAGGCAAAAGAAGCTGTAAGCTTTCCCCCGACTTCGAATTCGGAGTCAACAACATTAAAATAGTGAAAGATATTCCGGGTTTCGCAAGCCTCAAAAAAATAGAACTCAAATTCAAAAGCTTTTTTGAAAAAATAGATCCTGCAGCTGTTTATGTGGTCTCGATTAACGATGATAAAGGAAAAAATATTTTCTGGGACAGCCGGCCGATCGTATACAGCGAAACAACAGGCTGGTCAGAACAGTCGATGAGTTTTACCATTCCTCCTGAGTTTTTAAATCCTGAAAACAGAATCTCGGTTTATCCCTGGAATAAAAATAAAAAGACCTTTTATGTCGATGACGTGACTATGGATTTCATAGGAATGATGGCATACGAAGAAGGGGCAACGAATGCTTCTGAAAAGTCAAATACTTTTTATGATTTTGAGACAGAAGCCAGCTTATCAACCGCTGACTATGTAAAAGAAACGACGGCACATTCCGGAAAAAAAGCCTGTGAACTGACCGGGGGACAAGAGTTTGGCCCGATGGTAAATAAAAAATTATCCGACTTAGGAGCATCCTTTCCGAAAACGATTTCGGCCAGTGTATGGGTTTATCCGCTTAGCGACAATGTCAATATTCTACTGACCGTTTCTGTCGTAACATCCAAGAAGGAAACAATTTTCTGGGAGGGAGAGGGCAGTGAAAACAAATCCTTTCCAAAATTCAAGTGGACAAAGATCAATCTTCTGTGGAAGCTGCCTGTTGAAAAATTTGCTCCGGAAGATGTATTGGGTGTTGGCGTCTGGAACAAAGGCCACACCGACGTTATAGTGGACGACCTGGAGATCATTTATGGCGACAGCCCTGAACGCAGAGGAGAGCCCTCCAAAGTGGATCCCGTATCTATTTATGAAAAGCGTTTTGTCCCCGAAAAGAACAAGCCCCCTTTCCGCACGATCTGGCTTGAGAAGCAGGAGAGCGGAAAAGAACTGGATGCTTTTTCTCCGGGAGATGTTTTCATTGCGGCAAACTTCAACAATGATGCGAAAGGAATTGACGAGATCCTTTGTGTAGGAAAAACCAAAACTGCGCTGTTTACTTACGATGAGTCCACGAAACAATTCAAAAAAATCTGGGAAAATAAAAGTTCCGCCGATGAATTGTGGAACAGCGATAATTCTTACGGTGGAACGGTGCGCAACGGCAAAACATCGCTCATTGTACGCAAAAAAACAAAGTCCTTGTCGGAGTGCCTGCTTTTTGACGGAAAGAATTGGATCCTCGGTGAAGAGAAGACATCGATCACGCTTCCTTCCCAGCCTGCTTCTGCTGTTTCAAGTTACTTTGGACGGTTTACTTCCGAGAGCCCCCAGGTCCTCAAACTTGATAAAAGCTGGCGGTTCGACTTAAAGCTCATCGAAAACGATCTGATTCTTGGGACAGTTGATTTTAAAGGCTATCCCGCAGATCAAAATCCAAAATATTATGAATATGTCACTTTGCTGAAGGGCCATTTCACCAGCTCAAAAAGAGACGCCATTCTTGTATTCATGGCCAATTGTGCTGACAGCAATTTCGATGGCAGCAAGTGCAATGTGCTGGAGAGCCTTCCCTATTTACCCAATGCAACACAATTATATTCTTTTCCTGGATGAAAAAATTAACCGTCATCATTGGAGGAGCCAGCCTTCTTTTGTTTGCTTCCTGCAATAGCGACAAAAAGGGGGCTTCTACTTTTTCCTGTTCCGAATTTGCCATTCAGAATTTTTCGCCTTTGTCGAACTGGCAACCCGACAGCAGCAATCAGAAAACGATCTTCCTGGATTATGACAATGCGTTGGCAAACGGCTTTACAATCCCAGCAGTGAGCCAGGTGAAAGCTGGTATTTTTGCGTTTGAATTTGAGATCAAGAACAACTCAGCACAACAATTGTTTTACAAAATATATTATCAGAACGAGAGCTATAAATTTCCGGAATACGATTCACTGAGAAAAGCAGAGAATATTTATGCCGAAGAAAATTTCTACGGCAGCTGGGAAAATACAGCTATTGGATTCAAAAAAATCCCGCTGACGACCGATGGTGAATTCCATACAATCAACGATGAGTTCCGTATAGCCGGCAACCCCAGGAACGAAGAGCGCTACTTTCATGAAGGAGCAAACGACCGTTGGAAAAGAAATCCCCGCGTTGGGAACTATTCATTTTTATTGGTGGTGGTGACGGAGACCGACCTGAAAAACATCCCTGCATACATTCAGGACATCGGACAAAAGAACAAAGATCATTTTGCAAACCCCTATTACTTTTTTCGCTCCGGAGATGGACAAAGCCTGAATCAATGTGTTTCCGCATTGGCATCAACCCAGCTGCATGTGGTGGCGCAGCCAAATCTTGGCGGAGGGATCTATGTAGATGCTGGTCGTATCGGCAAAGACGTCGACAAATCCAATTTTTGCTCAACCTGTGGGGAAGATAGCAGCCTCTATAAAAATGCGCCCATTCAACAGTTCATCAACTACGTGGACATGTCAACCAAGATGAATAATATTCCCGTCATCGCCGACATCTTAAAAGACAACTATTCAAAACTGGATTATAACTGGAACCGCGCATTTTATACTAAGGAGGAGTTGATTCCGACTATTCTGCAGACCACTCAGCATCCTTGTGCAACAGTGTTTTCGGATCCAAAAGAAAAAAAGATTCTGATCAAGAATCCGAAAACCGAATTCGGGGAATGGAAAAAAGAAAGTGTAGGAATCATTACGCGTCATGGATTTACCTATGGAAAATACAGGGTGAAAGTAAAACTCACCGAGCTGCTGAACAAAAATAATGTGTGGAACGGGCTGACCAATGCGATCTGGCTGATCACACAAGGAGGAGGAGAATGGAATTACCGCAGAAATTGCAACAAGGACGGAGGCTACATGGCAACGTATTGGGGCGGGCCGGAGGACAAGCGTGTCCCAGCTGTAGACTATACTGAAATTGATTTTGAGATCTTAAAGACTCCACTTTATTGTCCCGACAATGCGTTCCCGCCGCTCTACAAAAATCCGGGAGACAACAGCAGAAACACCGGGAGCTGGAACATTCCATTGCCCGAGGAGATCACGAATACAGACGGCAGCATAACCGTTGCCTGCACGAATTGGGACATGGCTTGTCACGAGCCGAAGAATTTCGGAGTGGGCTGCAATCCCATCGTCTACAAAGAGCAGGTTTTTCAGACACACCGCTGGGGTGATGACTACCGCGCTTTGACTGAAAAGAAAGAAGAGAATGACGATGAACTTTTTGGCGGAGACTATTTTTATTTTGAAATTGACTGGCGACCAACCGAAATCATCTGGCGCATCGGTGCCGAGCCGGACAAAATGCGCGTGGTGGGTTATATGAATGATCAGGTGACCTCCATTCCGAACAACCAAATGCTTTTGATCATCACTCAGGAATATCACAACACAAAGTGGTGGCCGGGAGCTCCTTATTCACAGGACAACCTGCCTTTTCCCCTGAATGATATTCCCGGTGAGATCTATGATTTAACAATCGAATAAATGGTTTTCAGCAGCACACTTTTTCTTTTGTATTTTTTTCCGATCTTTTTTTTGATCTATTTTTCCATTCCCACAAGTCTTAAGAATGGCTTTCTTTTGTTTGCCAGTATTTTGTTTTTTTCCTGGGGTGCGCCTATATTCATCGCAGTCGTCCTCTTTTCCATCCTTGTTGATTTTATAATCGTCCGGCAGCTTCAAAGCTCCGCAGGCAAAAAGAGAAAGCTCTTCTTGTTCGTCTCCGTGTTTTTTAACCTCGCGTTGCTGGCATATTTTAAGTATGCGAATTTTTTTGTGGAGAACGTCAACGAACTTCTCGCAAACATAGGCATGAGCAGCATGTCGGACTGGACACACATTGCGCTTCCCATCGGGATCTCCTTTTTTACTTTCAAAAAAATCAGTTATACCGTGGATGTTTATCGGCGCACGCATGCCCCTTTTCCGAGCATAACCAATTATGCTTTGTTCATTCTTCTGTTCCCGGAATTGGTGGCCGGGCCCATCGTCCGCTTCAACGAGATCGCAGATCAGATCAGCAACCGGAAGGACCAAGAAACGATCGACAATAAGCTTTTAGGCTTGTTCCGCTTCATCATCGGACTTTCTAAAAAAGTATTAATCGCGAACGTATTGGGGACAGAAGTCGACAAGATCTTTGATTCCAACATTATGGAATTGAATACAGCCACTGCATGGCTTGGAATATTGGCTTATACTTTTCAGATCTATTTTGATTTTTCAGGGTATTCGGACATGGCCATCGGTCTTGCAAAAATGATGGGCTTTACTTTTCCAGAAAATTTCAACAACCCTTACACCGCGCAGAGCATTACTGAATTCTGGAGAAAGTGGCACATCACACTGGGAAACTGGATGAGGGATTATTTATACATTCCATTGGGCGGAAACAAAGTGGGACCAAGGAGAGTCTACATCAACCTTTTCATCGTGTTCTTTCTTTCGGGACTCTGGCACGGAGCATCTTGGAATTTCATTGTCTGGGGCTGCTTTCATGGTTTGTTTCTGATCGCCGACAGGATCTTTCTCTTAAAATTCTACGCTGCCATCGGTAAGATCCCGAGTGTCCTCATTACTTTCTTTATCGTTATGATGGGCTGGGTGTTTTTCAGGGCCGACGACATGAGCGATGCAAGAGATTATTTTATGAGGCTTTTCTGTTTTGACGGCTCGCCTTCTGCATTTATTTTTCTGAATGATTTCTATTTCATGATGATCCTTGCGGCTGCCTTGTCTTTTGCCGGTTTGCTTGATCCCGTTAAGCGTGTTCAGGTCGCTGTGTTCTTTGAAACTTATAGCAACCGCAAGACCGTTTTTGTCGGGCTTGCCTGCGTCTTTCTTCTCTACTTTTCCATCGGCGGAATCCTTGGAGGCGGTTTTAATCCTTTCATTTATTATCGTTTCTGATGGCTGCGACAAACAACACATCCTCTTCTGTATTGAAGTATGCCGTGCTGGTGTTCTTCTTTCTGCTCTTGATCCTTCCCATGATCCAGCAGCATTTTCCTTTTGTTGAAGAAAAAAATCTGGAGGGCGTCGACAACAAAGTCGAAACACCAGCTATTTCACTCGCCTATTGGCTTGACGGCACATTTCAGAGAGACATCGATCCTGCTTTGTCGGTGAACATCGGCTTCCGCAAGACCTTGGTGAGGAGTTTTAACCAGATGAACTATTCTGTTTTTAACATCTCGAAAGTAGGGGCTGCCGTGGTGGGCAAGAATGGTTTTATCTATATCCAGTCATACGTTGATGCTTATACAGGAGCTGATTTCAAGGGCAGTTCTTACATCGACATCCAGACAGAGAAAGCAAGGATTGTACAGCAAGAGCTCAAAAAAAAGAACATCGATCTTGTTTTTGCTTTTGCTCCCGGGAAAGGAAGTTACTACCGTGAATTTCTTCCGGATGTATTCCTGGAACGCGCGAAACCGGATAGCACCAATTATGTTTGTTATACAAAAGCGCTGAGAAATAAAGGGCTGAATGTGCTCGACCTCAGAAGTTATTTTCAGGCGATGAAAGACACTGCGAGCAATGTGTTCTTCCCGATTCCCGGTGTGCACTGGAGCGAATACGCCTCTGTTGTGGCCTTCGATACCATTTCCGACTATGTTTCACAACTTAAAAAAATTAGGCTTCCCTCCTTCCGAGTATCAAAAATGGAAGTTCGGTTTCCATTCAAAACCGTAGATTACGATGCTGCTGCCGTGATGAACATCTTCTCGATGATTCCTCACGAAGAACTTCCTTATGTGAATGTCTCCTATTCTAATGTTTCAACTTCAGCAAGGCCTCGTCTGCTTACCATTGCCGACAGCTACTTCAGCCTCATCGAAGACACCCATATTCCCGACAGCCTCTTTTCCAAGTCCACTTATTGGCTTTATGAAAGAAGGCCGTCTTCCGATCCGACAAAAGAATTCGATTTCAGACGAGAGGTAGAAGAAAGAGATGTCATCATGGTCCTTGGGACAGATGCAACACTCGGACTGTTTCCCTATCATTTCATTGACGAAGCCTACGAGATGTATGCGCCAAAAAACAAGCAATACGCAGAACTGAAGGACAGGGAATTCAGATTATATGTTTACGCTTTTTTTAAAAACGCTGATAGAAAAAAACCCTGGAGAAAACAGCTTATGCAACAAGCAAAACAAAAGAAAATCTCTTATACAGAGGAATGCATCAACAATGCCGTTTGGCTTTACAACGAACAGGAAATGCAAAACAAAAAATTTGTTCCGAAAAAATAACATGGCAACAACCGAAGACCTGAATGAAAAGAAAGGATTGGTCCTTTCGCTTTTGTTGTGCTTTATCCTGTTCTGCATACTTTCCTTTTCTTCGGAATCCATGTTTGATGCGGGAGACGGGATACAGCACTATCTCATTTCCAGATATTCCTGGGATCACCCACACTTATTTCTGCACAGCTGGGGAAAGCCTTTTTTTACGGCCACTTCCTCTCCGTTTTCACAATTCGGGTTTTCCGCCATCACGCTTTTCAATATCCTTTGCGGAATCGCTTCTGCTTATCTCACTTATAAGGTAGCTAAAAAACTGAATTACAACAATGCTCTTTTAACACTTCCTTTTTTGCTGTTTGCCCCGGTCTATTTTCCGGCAATGAACAGCGGACTTACGGAGCCTTTCTTCGGACTCGTTCTCGTTGGTTCCATTTTTCTGATGCTCGAGAAAAAACACATTGCCGCTGCGGTCCTTGTTTCCTTTCTCCCATTTGTAAGAAGCGAAGGTTTTATTTTGCTCCCTTTATTTTTTATTGTTTTGATCTATAACAGATCCTTTATCGCAGCCCTGCTCTTATCCTTCGGAACATTGTTCTACAGCTTCATTGGCTTTCTTTATTGGGGTGATTTTTTCTGGATCAAGACCCAAAATCCTTACATCAATGGTCAAACGTATGGAACCGGGAGCATCTGGAGCTTTGTGCAGGACTACGATTTTATCTGGGGCGGAGTGCTCGGCGTTCTTTTCGTACTAGGAATTTTATGCATTGTGTCCCGCACTTTTCCCTACAAGAACAAACCCGATGATAGAAAAGGACTTGCCTCTTTGATCAACATCGAAACTGTTCTGATCCTTGGTTCTTTTGTCGTTTATTTTTGCGCCCACTCCTATCTATGGTGGAAAGGGCTTGGCAACTCGATGGGTCTCACACGTGTCCTTGCGGCTGTTTTCCCTTGCTCGGCACTGGTCTGTGTACGCGGATTCAACCTCGTGATGCCGGAAATTTTGTTCCGAAACAAGATCGTGAAATACTCCATCGTTGGAATTGTCCTCTTCTTTGTAGTTCTTAAACCTTTCAGAAGCGACAACTTTCCGTATAAATTCACACCCGAACAAGTTGTGATCAAAGAGGCTGCGGACTGGATAGTTGCGAACGATTACGACCAACAAAAAATGTATTATTTGTATCCCTATCTTCCTCTTTTGTTGGACATTGATCCATTTGACACCACAAAAGTTGCCGATCTCTGGGCACTCTATTCCACCATTGCCAACCGAGGCATTTCTTCCATACCCGATAGCACGCTTGTGATCTGGGATGCCCATTTCGGACCTAACGAGTGCGGCATGCCTTTGGAAAAGATTAAGTCTGATCCCAATTTTGATCTTCTTAAATCATTTTATCCGAAGGAAAGGTTCACTACTTTAGGAGACTACCCTTTTTCGGTTCATGTATTTATGAAGAGAAAGTTTCCGAAAATTGGCAATTCGCTTAAAACAGCTTCGGAGATCCCGTTTCCGTCGGGTGACATAAACGATGTGCTGAACAAAGACCGAGAGTTCGGAACAGCGCTGGTCCTGCCGATCTCTCAATTTCCGAAGCAGACGGAAAAAGTAACCTTTAAGACTAGGCTTGTTTCGGGTGGAGTTGGTCACGCCAACGCCCTGGTAGTGTTGGTGATTGATGGCGCCAGCGGCAAAAATGTTTTCTGGGAAGGTAAGCCCTTAGCCGTTACAAGTGACAGCACCAATTCGAAAACCATTACCGTTGACTTTCCTGTCTCCATTGATTCCTTTCAGCCAACCGACGTTGTAAAAATATACGTCTGGAACAAAGAAAAAAAAGAATTTGTGCTGCAGGAGAGCACAATGACGTGTTGGAAGTATTGATTTTTATGCGCCTAATTTGATCAGCGGAACACGTTGTATTTCAGGATACACCAAATGGCGCGGAAGCCATCCTTCCAACCGATTTTCTTTCCTTCTTCATAAGTACGGCCATAGTATGAAATGCCGACTTCATAGATTCTTATTTTGTGTACACGGGAAATTTTTGCGGTAACCTCCGGTTCAAATCCAAACCGTTTTTCTTTCAGTTTGATTCCCTGAATGATGTCCGTCCTGAATAATTTATAGCATGTTTCCATGTCGGATAAATTCAGGTTGGTGAACATATTCGACAAAGAGGTCAGGAACTTGTTGCCGATGGTATGCCAATAAAATAAAATGCGGTGAGGCTCTCCTCCGGCAAAACGCGAACCGTAGACTACGTCGGCAAATCCATTAATGATGGGCTTTAGAAGAATGTTGTATTCTTCCGGATCATACTCCAGATCGGCATCTTGAATAATCAGGTACTCGCCGGTCGCCAAAGAAATTCCTTTGTGCAAGGCGGCTCCTTTTCCCTGATTGTATTCCTGATTGAACAGGCGGATGTTGTCTGATGGATGATCTGCGATGTACTTCTCGATCGTTTCTTTTGTCGCATCCTTTGAACAGTCGTTCACGATGATGATCTCTTTCTGGATATCGCCGATCAGCTTTACCGCCAGCACCTTGTTCAGAATAAAATGAATGGTGGCTGCTTCGTTGTATGCAGGGATGACAATGGATAGTTTATTGATCTTCATTTTCTGTTAAAAATAATGGATCCATTTCAACCGCATTTTGCTGAGCAAAAATTGCTGCTTATCGGGATTCCACAGGTAAATTTTTAGTTCATCTCCGCTCTTCATTTCTTCAGGAATAAATGTAGTAAAATTTGCCGTTGCTGCTCCATTTTTGTCCAAACAAAAATCGTTCAGCCTCAGGTTTTTCCATTCATACATGCCTTTTGCATTGAAACATGCGACGACATAATACACGTTGGCGCTGAATTCTTCAAGAGGTTGGAATTGGATCTGACAAGATAAAATGCTTTTTTTAACCGGAAAGCTCTCTTTGATGATGAAGTTGTAACCCGGACTAAATTCAACAGCCGAATCCACTTTAAAGGGCTCTCCTCGGCTGATCTCATGAAGGCTGTCGACGAGAACAACCTTCGCGGTCCGCGGATATTTTGGTTTTGCCAGAATGTTCCTCGTCAGCGGATAGGTCTTTATGATCTCCAGCGAATCCATGTCCCTGTTGATCGTGTCCATGGGTCGGAGAAAAAAATAGTCGTTCAGGTAATTGATGTTCTTGTCCCTCGAAGTCTCATTGAGCCAGGTTAGCTGACTCACTTCGCGGTAATAGTTTATACTGGACTCCAAAGACAAGGGAAGGCCGAGGGTCAGATTGAATTTTTCTTCCGGCTCCGTCCGGAGCTTTATCAGGTCGGACAACATGTCCTTTGTTTCGCAATCCTCTTTCCATTCATGCACGTATTTTAAATTCATGGAAAAAAGAAGGTGGAGGGAAAAAAGAAGCGCAAAGACATGCAAGATGTTCTGCCGTCTTGGCGCTCCATCCGAAAATTCATTCATGAAAAAAACAAAAATCAGCATCAGCAGAACGAATAAAAACAGCACCGTGCGCTCGATCAGATAAAGCGTCTGCAGAAGGTAGTGTTGCACCACGGTCGACAAAATGATGAGAAAGAGGATTAGCAAAAGTGACAAAAGAAACTCTGTTCTTTTTGTCGTTTGCTTTTTCCTTGCTTGATAAAAAACAAATGCCGCAGCTGAAAAAAAGATCAGGAAAAAGAAAAGTTTAGTCGCTCTCTGCAGCCAATAATTAAAATCCAATTCGTACCACAAGCGGGGAACGATGGTTCCCAAGGTGTCGGTCCACAAACCAATCTCCCCTCCCATGAACAAGGCCCCAACTGCACGCAGGTCGAAAGAGATGGGAAGGATGAATGCTAAAAACAGCAAGAGCAAAATGCCGGGCAGCAGCATTTTTCTGATGGTTGCCTGTATGCCTGCGAAAAGTGTTTTGCCGGATTGCTTGTAATCATAAAACACCAGAAGCGTGATCACGCCGAAGGAAACAACACAATAATTCAGGAGCGTAAGATTCCCAAGCGTTGCCAGCGCCGCGAATACTACCGTCAGCGTGATGTCTTTTGTTTTCCGACCATTCAAGTGAACGCCATACAAATAATAAACGCTGACCATCATCAGTCCGAGTGAAATGCCGTATCCACGAGACAAAGAAAAGAAGTCAAGCAAAAACGGATTCGTGTTTAAGATCAGGAAAGCGGAAACAGCCATCCATTTGTTCCCAAAGCCCAGCACCAGCTTCGCTGAAAAGAACAAAAATAAAACGTGCGCGATCAATGCGGGAATACGAAGCGTGAACTCACTTACTCCGAAAAGCTCAGTAAAAATAATCCCGCCAAGGGTGTTCAAAATGTGGTTGTTGGCCGACATGAAATCATAGCGATCGAGCAGGATCGTGTGATTGCGGATGTACTCGTGATAAGATTGGCTTTCATCCCAGGTAATGGAGAGCAGCCCGGCGCGGAGAAGGGTATAAGTAAAAATCAAAATGCCCAGGACGAACAACATGCGCGTTGTTTTTTCCTGAGCATTCTGTTGACTGTTTGAATTCATTAATCGATGATCATTTCAGGAATGTCCCCTTCCACGATCAATCTTCCTAAAGTTGCTTTTTTTATGTCTTCAACGGATACTCCCGGAGCGCGCTCCAGTAAACGGAATCCCAAAGGTGTTACATCCAGCACCGCCAATTCTGTGACGATCTTCTTCACACATTTTACGCCGGTGAGCGGCAGTTCACACTGAGGAAGCAGTTTTGATTCTCCCGCTTTGTTCACGTGCTGCATGGCGACAATGATGTTCTTTGCAGAAGCAACCAGATCCATCGCGCCACCCATTCCTTTCACCATTTTTCCGGGAATCTTCCAGTTGGCGATATCGCCGTTATCAGCCACTTCCATTGCTCCCAAAATAGTAAGATCCACTTTCCGTGAACGGATCATTCCGAAACTCATTGCCGAGTCAAAGAATGCGGAACCCGGAACGGTGGTTATGGTTTGTTTTCCCGCATTGATCAAGTCGGCATCCTCTTCCCCTTCGAAAGGGAATGGACCCATGCCTAATAAGCCGTTTTCGGACTGCAGGACAACGTTCATTCCCTTGGGAATATAGTTGGCTACCAAGGTTGGAATGCCTATCCCTAAGTTCACGTAATAGCCGTCTTTTATTTCTTTTGCGATTCTCTTCGCGATACCGATTTTATCTAACATGTTGTTTGTTGTACAATTGATGTTTTACTAATTTGAAAATGTGGGTTTAATTGCGCCTCTTGTTCTGCTAATTTGAAAATTTGAGAATGTGCCAATTTGAAAATGGGGGTTTTGTCGGCACTTCTGAGTTCTACTCAAAATTTTTTAATGTTTTATTCTGTTCTTCGATGATACTATTATTTTAGACAATATTCTTACGGTTTCCTTTATGTCTTTTTGCTGTTGTTCACAGTTTGGATACGACTTTGACTTCCGACAGAGAAGCAACCAGTATTCCGTCTCGTCCGCCTCTTTGGCCGCAATCTTCATCTTGTGAATAAAGTCTGGCCTGCTTTCCGCATTTTGAGCCTCTCTCACGTTAGCACCTATTGACGTTCCGGACTTCAAAATTTGATTTGCCACAACATATTTTCTTCTCGATTCTAGGTCCTCCGCCAGTTCAATAATTGATAACGCAAATTCAAAAGTCTTTTCTACAATAACATTTGGTCTGTTTTCCATTGGGTTTTCCTCCTTATTATTACTATGCTATAGCTAAGAAGCCCCAATGTACTTCTTTTGCCATTTTCAAATTTTCAAATTAACTCATTTTCAAATTATTTTTTCCGTACCGTCCGTTGCTCAATTCGTTTCTCATAATTCGCTCCTTGAAAAATGCGGTGCACGTATATTCCCGGAGTATGAATCTGATCCGGCTCCAGCGTTCCTGCAGGAACCAATTCTTCCACCTCAGCAATTGTAATTTTACCAGCCATCGCCATCATGGGGTTGAAGTTCCTTGCGGTTTCGCGGAAGATCAGGTTTCCTTGTTCATCACCTTTCCAAGCTTTTACAATTGCGAAGTCTGCATCAAATGCCATCTCCATAAGGAATTCCTTTTCCACTCCGTCTACCATGAATTTGCGTGTTTCTTTTCCTATCGCGACTTCGGTTCCCACTCCTGCGGGCGTGAAGATCGCTGGCATTCCGTATCCGGCAGCGAGACAACGTGTCGCAAGTGTTCCTTGCGGAATCAATTCCACTTCGAGTTCTCCGCTTAACAATTGTCTTTCGAATTCTGCATTTTCTCCTACGTAAGAAGAGACCATTTTTTTTACCTGCCGCGTTTTCAGCATCAGTCCAATTCCAAAATCATCGACGCCCGCATTGTTTGAAATGCACGTCAATCCTTTCACGCCCTTTTTCACAAGTGCGGCTATGCAGTTTTCCGGGATGCCGCATAAACCAAAGCCACCAAGCATCAGCGTGGCATTGTCGAAAACGTCTTTGATTGCCTCATCGGCATTTTTTACTGTTTTATTCATAATTACAAATTACTAATCTTTACAAATGTGTTTACAACAAAAGTCCTCTCTCCATGCTCCTAACTCCCGAGTACTTAATCCGATTCCCCAGTATTGAACTCGTCTTCTTCGCCTTCTAATTCCTTGTTATATTTAGCACAATCGTTCATGTCTAGGTCTACCTTTTTTGAAGGTTTTTCAAAATCTCCCTGCGTCAACTTTATCGACTTATCAGCATATACTCTTGTCATGTATTTCGCCCAGATCGGAAGCGCCATCTCCGCACCTTGTCCGTATAGCGTGTTGTCGAAATGCACGGCACGATCCTCTGCACCTGTCCAGCAGCCCGAAACAAGATCCGGTGTAATTCCCATGAACCATCCGTCGGAGTTGTTCTGAGTTGTTCCGGTCTTACCGGCAATGGGCATGTTTAGTTTGAAACGGTAACGAAGGCGGGAACCGGTTCCGATCTGAACAACCCCTCTCATGAGCTGAAGCATGACGTATGCTTTTTCTTCGCTCATTACTTCTTCGGTACGCGGAGCAAAATCGGCCAATACTTTTCCGTTCTTGTCTTCAATGCGTGTTACGAAAGTCGGTTCTATCCAGGTTCCTTTGTTTGCAAAGGTTGAATTCGCCCCGACCATTTCAAAGACCGAGATCTCGGGAGTACCCAGACAGATCGCCGGTACAGCTTCGATTGGCGCAACCACTCCCATTTTTCTGCACAGCTGAACGGTGGCTTCTGGTCCGAATTGTTTCATTAAATAGGCTGTAATGTAATTCACAGAGTTGGCAAGAGCCTGCTGCAGGGTCATCATGCGGCCGTTCTTTTTGTTGTCTGAGTTCTTTGGTGTCCATTCCTTTCCGTCATAAGTAATGGTTGTCGGAACATTCGGTAAACGGTAACAAGGAGAATAGCCTTCCTGGATGGCTAAAGCATAAATGAATGGCTTAAAAGTAGAGCCCACCTGTCTCGCGTGACCGATCTGTACGTGATCGTACTGGAAAAATTTATGATTGATTCCGCCTACCCAAGCTTTGATATATCCTGTTTGCGGCTCCATCGACATGAATCCGGATTGCAGAAATGCTTTGTAATAGCGGATGGAATCCTTGGGCGACATCACTGTGTCTTTCTGGCCTTTCCATGTGAAGATGGTCATGTCGATCTTTTTCTCAAAATTCTTTATGATGTCTGCTTCGCTCATCCCGCCTTTTTTCAAAACGCGGTAACGTTCCGAGCGCTTCATCCCTTGTTTTAAAATGCTGGCTATTTCCTCTTTGTTGACGTTCCACGCGAACGGAGCGTTTCTCTTTTTGGCCAATTCTTTTTCGAATTGTGCTTGTAAAACAGTAAGGTGTTCCGACATGGCCTCTTCGGCATATCGCTGCATCCGGGAGTCAATGGTGGTATAAATCTTTAATCCGTCGCGGTACACATCGTATTTTGTTCCGTCTGGCTTGCGGTGTTCTTCACACCATTTTTTCATGAACACATCGCGCAGGTATTCGCGGAAATAGGGGGCCAATCCTTCGTTGTGATCTTCGGGATGAAAACTTAATTTCAGGGGAATTTTCTGAAGTGAATCCGATTGGATTTTTGTCAGGTAACCGTATTTTTCCATCTGCCGAAGCACGGTATTCCTGCGCCCTTCTGCGCGATCGTGAAAACGGTTGGGGTTGAAATATGCGGGATTCTTGGCCATTCCGACCAGTGTCGCAGCTTGTTCTATGCGGAGGGAGTCGGGCGTTGTTCCAAAATAAATTTGTGCCGCGGATTTTATTCCGACTGCATTGTTCACGTAATCGAATTTGTTCAGGTACATCGCAATGATCTCCTGCTTGGTGTATTCTCTTTCCAGTTTCACGGCAATGATCCACTCTTTGAATTTGCGGAGCACCAATTCCATTTTACTCAGATCTTCTCGAGGAAAAAGCATTTTTGCCAACTGCTGTGAAAGCGTGCTTCCTCCTCCGCTGGCTGAACTTCCGGTGACTGCACCGTAAATCGCTCTCCCCAAGGCCCGCAGGTCAATTCCGGAGTGATCAAAAAAGCGAGCGTCTTCGGTTGCTATCAACGCATTCACAACGTGAGGTGAAATGCTGTTAAATTTTACATTTGTCCTGTTCTCAGCATAATATTTTCCAAGCACTTTCATGTCGCTGGAATACACTTCGGTGGCTAAAAATGTTTTGGGGTTTTGTAATTCTTCCGTATTCGGCAAGTCGCCAAACAAACGGATGCACAAAACAAAAACAAATATCCCCACGATCGGGCCGCCAAATAACAGCCAAAACCAGATCACGAACTTTCTTTTACTCTTATTTTCTTCTTCTTTTTTAGCCACCTTTATTTTTTTTCATTGCCACACCTGCCTGCCGGTAGGCAGGTTTTCAATCCCGATAGCTATCGGGAGCAAAATTTTCAAATTCTCTACTCTGCCTTTTCTATTCGCAATCCTACATCCATGATCAAGGGAACAGTCTCCATGCGCATTCCTTGTTCGATTTCGAAATGATAGGCTCCTGCCATCGGAAAACGGACATTGCGCTTAAATGGTATCTGATTGTCGTAAATATCTCCTACACCTGTTCCCAGCCATTTTCCGTTCTCATCGGCTAACACACACTCCAAAGTGTCGCTAGAGAATTTCCCGTTCGGAAAGACGGTCTTGATGAACAGGAAAAGGTTTCCATAAGGGTAACCATCTGCATTTCGCACGTTGACGAAAAAGTGAGCCGCGGTTGCTGGATCCGCGATGTCGACATCAAACTTCACGACATTGTTTTGGGACCAGCCACTCTCGGGCATTTGTTGATTCTGCTCAAAAATGCGAGCCTTGTCGCAAGATGTAAAAAACAGGACCGACACCAGCAGGGCTGCTGCCGCACACTTGTTCAGGGAATGCAAAAACGGACGATCCATAAAACTATGCTGGGTTCTGAGGCGGTTTGTTGTTGTTCGGTTTGTTAGTGTTGTTCGGACGCGGACGGTTGTTGTTCGGGCGCGGACCGCGATTGCTGTTCGGGTTGTTCGGGTTTGGATTTGCGTTGG
This sequence comes from Bacteroidia bacterium, assembly GCA_046594925.1. GTDB lineage: Bacteria > Bacteroidota > Bacteroidia > 2-12-FULL-35-15 > 2-12-FULL-35-15 > 2-12-FULL-35-15. The sequence continues at coordinate 23,202 of JBKJQG010000254.1, read as the reverse complement.
GATTCGCGTTGGGGTTCGGCTTCCTATTGCTGTTTTGTCCTCCTCCTTGCTTGTTTGCATTCGGATTTGGGTTTCCTCCAGGCTTATTAGAATTCGGCCCACCGCTTCTTTTTTTGTTTTTGCTTTTCGCTTTCTTACTCTTGTCGAAACGCGTCAAACTATCTTGTCCGACCACATTCTCGTAATCCGGCGCTTTCTCCATGATCTTCGGAGCCAACTTGATCAACAGGTCGGCCGGCTTCAGGGCGTTCTTGTTCATCTCCATGATCTCTTTCACCCTGTCCACCGGCAGCGGAATGAAATTATCCGGTTCGTGTGTGTAGGAAAAAAACATTGTGCGTCTGAAAATATCGGTCTTCTGGTGGAAAGCTCTTCCCACTTCTGTTTCTAGTTTCACATTGTTCACTTCCGGGAAATCCTGAAGCGCATCCATGTAACTGTCTAGTTCGTAATTGAGGCAGCATTTTAATTTTCCGCACTGTCCCGCCAACTTTAAAGGGTTCAGCGACAATTGCTGATAACGTGCAGCGCTTGTGGATACAGAACGAAAATCGGTCAGCCAGGTAGAGCAGCACAATTCCCTTCCGCAGGAGCCGATGGCCCCCAATCTTCCGGCCTCTTGTCTTGCGCCGATCTGACGCATTTCAATTCTAACTTTGAATTCGTCTGCCAACACTTTGATCAGCTCCCGGAAATCCACGCGGTCTTCTGCTGTGTAATAAAAGATTGCTTTTGTTCTGTCGCCCTGATATTCCACATCACTAATTTTCATCTGCAAATTCAGTTTCACGGCACAGGTTCTGGCGCGGTACATGGTTGCCTGTTCAAGGCCTTGCGCTTCCTGCCATTTTTCTATGTCGGCTTGTTTTGCTTTTCTGTAAACTTTTTTGATCTCTTCGGAGTCGGCTTTGACATTGCGTTTTTTCATTTGCAAGCGCACCAATTCTCCCGAGATGGAGATCACTCCTATGTCGTGACCGCCGGTTGCTTCTACCGCTACCACGTCGCCCACATTCAACTGCAGGTTGTTCACGTTCTTAAAAAATGCTTTGCGGCTGTTTTTGAAACGGATCTCGACAATGTCGCAGGCTGCTTGTCCGCTCGGCAATTCCATATTGGCGAGCCAATCGAACACATTCAATTTATTACATCCTCCCGTGCCGCAGGATCCGTTATTTTTACACCCTCCCGGTAAACCGTTGCTTACTGTGCTGCAACCTCTGCCTGTTGAACATCCACTACATCCCATATTTTGTATCTTCGTTAAAGGTTAATTGTTATTCGTTAATCGTAAAGGTTTCTTTTTTTCTTACTGCTCTTCCCCGTTAACCTTTTTCCATTAACAATTTTTCTTTTTCTACTCCACTAACTCCGGCTTTGGCACATTCAACAATTCGTTGAATTTAAATGCCAGATCCATGAATAAAATTTTTGCACTTGCATTGCGCTCCATGTGGAAATGCGCTTTGTTCAATTCTTCGATGAAACGTTCGATGTTGGCTCCGTGTATGAAAGGCGAAAACTTTTTTACAAAAGCTTGTTCGTCGCCACTCAATTTCACGAGGCTGTCGTCTCCGTAATTCATCATTGCGCTTTCACGCATGATGTGTAAAGCATAATTCAAAAAGTTCTTTTGGCGCTCTCGTCCTCCCGCATTCACCTCATCGATCCAAGAGATCACGGCTTTGGGATCGAACTTCAAACTTGCTCGCATCAGCTTTTGAAAGCTCGCAAGATTCTGTCCTGCATTCTCATTCTCGCTCACCAGCAAAAGCGCCTCGGCATAACTTCCGTCCGCCAGATGTGCTATCTTTTCTGCTGCTTCAGCTGTTTGTTCGTGCCGGGAAACCAAAACTTCTGTCAGGTCCGCATCGCTGATCTTGTTGATCTTGATCAGCTGTGTCCTGGAAACAATTGTTCTCAGCAACTGATCTTCGTTCTCACAAACCAAGAGAAACAATGTTTTATCGGGCGGCTCTTCTAAAATCTTCAACAGCTTGTTCGCTGCTGCCGGATTCATCTTCTCTGCTTGCCAGATAATCATGATCTTGTATTCGGATTCGTAAGTTGTTAAACTCAGCTTCCTCAGAATCTCCCCACTTTCCTCCACGCCGATCACAGCCTGCTTGTTCTCTGCTGCCAGCGACTCGAACCAACTGAACAAGGTGATGTATGGGTTGTCCAGAAAGGCCTCTCTCCACTCCACAGCCACGTCGGTGCTGGTTTTCACATCCTTGGAAAGGGCGACCGGGTAAACGAAATGAAGATCGGGATGAACCAGTTTGTTGTACTTCACACAGGAAGAACAAGTCCCGCAGGAATCGTTTTCTGCTTTGTTGGTGCAGGAAATGTATTGTGCGTAAGCCAATGCCATGGGCAAAGCTCCGCATCCTTGCGGACCAAGGAACAATTGGGCGTGACTGATCCTTCCTTCTTTACAGGAACGAATAAGTCTATCTTTGGTGGCCTGCTGGCCGATCAGTTCTTTGAACAGCATGTTTTTTAACGCTTTCAAAGATAATAAATCATTTGGGACGACGCGCCTCTGTTTTCATAAATTTCAACACTCGGATTTTAATAACTTTAGGACACAATATTGGGGGAAAGATCTTCGTTCTAGGTTCGGCTTAACAAAAAACGAACATGAAAACAAAAAACGCGCTGCTTTGGGGCTCCTTTCTGCTACTTGGTTTTTATTCTTGTAAAAAAGAAAAAGACGAAAGTCCTGTGCCAACAACGTCTGCCAGCACTACGGCAAATTATTGTCCCCGCACAGTCGGCAGCTATTGGATCTACGACACCTATAACCTCGACACCAATGGGGTAGAAACTTTTGTCTCTACCGACAGCACATACATCTCCAACGATTCGGTCATCGGCGGAAACTCATATTCTGTTTTTCACGGAAGCGCGATGCTACCCGGAAACATCTATTGCAGAAGGGATTCTTCCGGCTATTTTATTGATCAATATGGTGGAAGTTATTTTTCAGCCACCAACTTTACCGATACGTTGAGGACGACCACTGTTCCGGGGTTTTTGGTTTCCTATGCAAAAATGGTTTTGCCGGCTGCCAGCATTACTGTTCCCGCCGGAACTTACAACACCTACGATTGCATGGTGACGACAAACATTGTTCAACCCGGATATCTCTGGGACACGACCAGATACACCCACCATTATTTTGCCGACGGAGTCGGGCAGATCTACGAAACAATGTTCTTCTTGAGTTCGCCCAATTATATAGTCAGGAAACTGGTCCGCTATCATATTCAATAAATACAGAAACATGAAAAACGCTCTCCTTTTCAGCTCTTTGCTGCTCATTGGTTTCTATTCCTGCAAAAAGGAAAAAGACGAAAGTCCTTTACCAGCAACATCGACATCCTCCTCTTCACCAAACTGTTTCCCATTGAGTATTGGAAGCTATTGGATTTACGAGCGCTTCAACGGCGATACAAATGGAGTTGAAACAACAATTGAAACAGATAGCTCTTACATTTCCGGAGATACAGTCATTCATGGAGATACGTTTGCCGTTTTTGTGGGAGACGTTATAGATTCCAACAGTGTCTATTTCAGAAGAGATTCGGCAGGATACCTGGTCGATCAAATTGGGATCATTCGCTGTTCGAATACAAATTTTACAGATACTCTTTCGTCTGGAAACTCACCGGGCTATTACGACTATTATTACAAAATGATCCCGCCGGCCATAATCTCCACTCCTGCCGGCCCTTTAAATGCCTATGATTACCGAGGAACCATCACCGTTCTTTTGTCTGGCTATATGTGGGACAACCCCCGCTACATACATTCCTATTACTCCGATAACATTGGATTGGTGAGGGAAACAACCTTTTTCCTAATGAGCCCCAATTACATCGGCAGAAAATTGGTCCGTTATCACATTCAGTAAACCTTTTGTGAATCCCTTTTGTTTTCTTCTACAAACGCGGGAGCGGCCGCCCCTCCTTCTTTAGCGGGAGATGATAAAATTTAACACCTTCACCGGGCCGATAAATTACTGCAAAATGATTTTCTGAATACGCTCGGGGTGGTTTCCTGACGTAGCTTTCAGGAAATAGACGCCTTTGGGAAACGACTCAAGATCAATTTGATTCTCGGCGGTAGTAAATTCAGTTTTGTAAATTACTTTTCCTAAAACATCCGCTATTTCAACTCTTGTGTTTTCAGAAAAAGGTGTTTTCAAAATCAGAATTCCTGTTGTTGGATTCGGGAAAACGTTGAAGGGTCCATCTTTTGAGTGCTCATTGATTCCTACCGTACCCGGGAGTGCGCAGCCGTAATTTGGACTGCCCGAAAAACTCGACTGATGATTCTCGTAGACCGTCGTTCCGCTTTTCGTAAAACATTCGAGATTGTCGTACCGCTCAAAAAAGACATTCTGCGCTTCCATAAGTCCTATGGTGCTCCCCATCCCTTCAACAAGGGCAAAATAGGGCGGCCCCGAGGCAACATCCCTTATGAGAAAACTTTTGTGATAAACCCCGCCCAGTAAAATGGAATCTACCGCATCAACAACATTCACCGTATAAGAACTGTTAACTGTGACAGGCAGCGTATCCCCCACATTCAGGTTAAAATCATAAAGGAGTCGCTCCACCGAATCGGAAACGCCGAAATAGTCGGGTCCTCTAAAAAAGTAAATGTGCTTCAGGCTGTCTTCCCGCATTGCTCCTATGTATCCTCGGTTGTCAGGATACGGCCCCGATTCAAGCACAAAATAGAAACCCCAGGTTTCCTCATAATTAGAGTATGTGCCCTTGTGATAAATTTTGTGATAGGTTTGACCCAGGATCGTGGTGTCTCCCGAAAGCGCATAGGTATAATCCCAGCGCTCGACGTAAGGAGAAAAGTGCTGCTCGCCTATCTGTCTCCAAACGGCGCTGTCCGTTGGAAAGGGTTGATACTGCTGTGCTACGTTTATCTTTGCAGAATAAATAAACACCAAAAGTATAAGGATCCGCTTCATGAAAGGTATATTGCGTTTTATCAAATATACAAAATTCCTGTTTAAACGAAAAACACCATTTCCGTGTTGGCGGAAATGCTATTTTTGCAAAAACGAATTTAAAATCTCTTTATGATGAAAACGGTTGACAACTTTGATTTCAACGGGCTAAAAGCGCTGATCCGTGTGGATTTTAACGTTCCTTTGGATGCTGAATATAACATCACTGATGACACGCGCATCCGAGCTGCATTGCCAACCATTAACAAGATTCTAAAAGACGGAGGATCCGTCATTTTGATGTCGCATTTGGGCCGACCGAAAGACGGCCCAACCGAAAAATACTCCCTGAAACACGTCGTGGGTCACCTCAGCGTATTGCTCGGTGTTCCGGTTGCTTTTGCATCCGATTGCGTCGGAGATGTAGCCCAGAACGCAGCAAAAGCTCTGAAACCGTGCGAAGTCCTGTTGTTGGAAAATCTGCGTTTCCACAAAGAAGAAGAAAAGGGCGACCTCACTTTTGCAAAACAACTTTCAACTTTGGGAACATTCTATGTGAATGATGCCTTCGGAACCGCCCACCGTGCGCACGCCTCAACGGCTGAGATCGCTCAATACTTTCCGTACACCAAATGTTTCGGCTACGTGATGAGTGGGGAGATCGCCAGCGTTAACAAAGTTTTGAACGGAGCCGTTAAACCTTTTACCGCCATCATGGGTGGAGCAAAGGTGTCTGATAAAATTTTGATCTTAGAACAACTCATCAGCAAAGCGGACAACATCATCATTGGCGGTGGGATGGCTTTTACGTTTGTGAAAGCACAAGGCGGACAGATCGGAAAATCCTTGGTGGAAGAAGATAAATTAGAAACGGCTTTAAACATTTTAAAGACAGCGAAAGAAAAAGGCGTCAACATATACATTCCTGTGGATGCTGTTGTAGCAGATAATTTCGCGAACGAAGCCAACAAGCAGACCGTCGACATCAAAGCCATTCCGGATGGCTGGATGGGCTTGGACATAGGACCAAAAACAGAAACCATTTATGCGGAAGTAATTGCGAATTCCAATACGATTCTTTGGAACGGACCGATGGGTGTTTTTGAAATGAGTTCCTTCGAACAGGGAACAAAGTCCGTAGCGGAAGCTATTGTGGCGGCCACTAAAAAAGGTGCGTTCTCTTTGATCGGCGGCGGTGATTCAGTTGCTGCGATCAACAAATACAAATTCGGAAATGATGTTTCGTATGTTTCTACGGGTGGCGGCGCTTTGCTGGAATATATCGAAAGTGGCACCTTGCCGGGTGTTGACGCTGTGGAAAAGTCGATATAGCTTAGCCAAGAACTAAATTGTTTCCTGCTTCGCGATCTTCCCGCCAACGGAGGAAAAATCAATCAATCGGCTCATAAAGCCCATAGATCATCGGATTACTTTCTATCACCTCTACTTTGAAGTTGCGCACCAGTGTTTCTTTTTTGTCGCGGTTCCAAACGAAGGCTTTGATCCTCATTTTCTGAAGTTTCTCCAGTTCAATCCCGGTTCCTGAAAACAAATGGGAAACATAAACCGTGTTGAAAAGGCTGTTCGGCGTTCTATAATCATTGAGTTCCGAGCCGGCCCAGAAAATGACTGTTCCCTTGTCTTCAATCGTCAGCACCAGCGTGGGGTTAGACAGATTCTTTCCGACACCAATCTCTGCGCTTACATTGATTATTCTGTTTTTTGCTTTCGCGATCTCCCCTATTTTTGAAAAAAATCCTGGACTGTATTCCAGCGTATCATCAATTCTCATGTACTTTGTTCCCGGATAAGCCTCTGACTCGGAACTATTCTTTACGGCTTCCCAGTGGGGAACTTTCTTCTGCGAAGCCAACACAGCATTTTGATTTTCCGAGAACAGTGCGCGCTCTTTCACTCCTTCCTTGGGTTTCGTTTTGGAAAAACAATAAATGGTGAACGTAAAGCCTTGGTTCTTGCTTATCAGGTATGGGTAACGGGCTTCCACAAGCTGAACGTATTCCATCGGCAAGTTGCCGGCAACAAAATAATCTGTTTTTTCGCTCTCCAGATAGTTCACAAAAGCCAGCACATCCGGTTTTTCGTCTACCCTAAAATACTTGAACGGTCTTTCGTATTTCTTAAAGTAAAAATCTACAAATCCTTCTATGGCGAAGTGTGCGACCGACACCCTGCTTTCACCAAAAGCGGCTATTGCCTTGTCGCTGATCCTCGCCATTTCTTCGTAGGGATGCTGATAAAAAAGAGTAAAATGTTTTCTGGTAACAATAAGCGTGAACACATTTACAAAGATAATTGCGGCTATAATACCCGTTTTTATTGCCGCTTTCAGCTCCCCGTAGAATGAAAAGATGAACATCAATAAGAACGGAAGACCGAATGTGAATGTGGAAAATTGGAGTACCGGTGTTTTGCTGATAGAATAAAAATAGGCAAGGCTGGGAACCAAAATGCCCCATATCAAAGCGATGATACGCATCTTGTCGTGCGGCTTTTTTTCTTTGTTTCGAAAATAAAATCCGGCCAGAAAAACAAGTCCGATTAGCGAATAAACAAGTCCCGAATAGTGGAACAAATATTTCATAAACGTCAACAACCAATCTGGCTGAGGCTTTCCGATCCAGGTCTCTTCTCCTCCGCTACCGATGGTCAAATGATAAAGCAAAATGTTGATGTGCGGAATAAAAAGAATGATCACGACAGCACAGGCTGACAAATACATTTTTGCATTCTGTTTGTTGAGGAAGAACAAGCCTGTCGCCCCAACCAGCGCTGCAAAAAGCAGACTAAAATAATGGTTGTAGGTACAAAGTGAAGCAAAGAAAGCAAACCCAATTATGTATTTTCCTTTGCCTTTTTCCGAAACCTGCGTGTCCGGTAAGGTGAAGAAAAACTGTGTCCAGCACCAAACCATCAAAACCGAAAAAAGCATTCCGCTTGCATAAGGTCTTTCCAATTGTCCGTACATGGTCGGAAACTGAAGGGTGGCAAGGCAGGCGCAAGTGAACAAGGCAACCGTCGGGTTGAACCATTTCTCTGCGATCTTGTATGAATAGTAGATGGAAGCAAGTCCGAAAAGAATGAAAGGAAGTTTGACGATCATCTCTCCTGTTCCGAAAATTTTTGTCCAGTAGTGAACAAAAACAGGAACACCAACAGGATGAACATCGGTGGTTGCGGTTTTGTAAATCACCTCCGAAAAGCTGCCAGCCCCAGAACGAAGCAGGGCGCTCAATTCATCGTGCATGAATTGCATGGAAGAAAAATCCCAGAAGCGGATTGTGGCCGCTACTGCCATGATAAAAAGGAGTAAATACTGGTCGGTGGATATTTTTTTCAGGTGGTTCAAATCTTACCCAGGGCTTTTAAACAAAGGTCTTCCTGCTTGCGCATTTCTTCTTTTGCCGATTTTGTTTTGTCTTTATAGCCCAGCAAATGCAACACTCCATGAATGATCACGCGGTGCAATTCCTGTTCGAAAGTCTTGGAAAATTTCCCGGCATTCTCTTTTACGCGGTCGATGCTGATGAAGATGTCGCCCTCTATTGGAAGGCCTTTCCCGTCCTTTGAATAATCGAATGTGATGATGTCTGTATAGGTATCGTGATTCAGGTATTCCTTGTTCATTTCCAGCAGAAATTCATCGGTGCAGAAAACGAAGGAGATATCGCCTGCTTTTTTCTTCTTGCCTTCTATTGTGCTGCTGATCCAAGTTTTTAATCCTGACTTATTCTTCAAGCTGAATTTAACCGCTTCGTTCTGGAATGTGATCATTTGCCAAAGATATAAAATTGGAAACGACAACAAAGAAGGAATAATTGATCGGTTGCTTATTGGAAACGGACCTTAGTTGTCCTGAGCATCCATTTTGATCCGCTCTATCTGCAAGTGCATTTTGAATTCATTGACGATGCGCTGCATTTCCTGATCCCGTTCTTCCATTTCCTGGTGATCCAGATTAGAGGCTTCTATCACAGGTTTCAGCTTCTCAAGACTCGCCCTTACTTGCTCTACCATGTTCTCGGATTGTGCCTTCTGCTCTTCATCCACTTCCTGCTCCTTCAACTTGGTTTCTATGTTTCCGATCAGGCGCTCCAAATAAGGAACCAGGTCCCAAGGGTTATTGGGTTTTGCCCAGACGAATTCGATGTTGCATTTTCTGCAGCGGTACTTGTTGCACTTCCAACCGTTGTCGCTCGTATCTATTCCGATATGTTTCAACTGAGCGCTGGTATGGCACTTCGGACACTCCGCATTCTCCTTTAACATGCCTTTAAGGGCCTCACGCTGGGAAACAACTTCCGCTCTTTTTGCTGCGTGAAGCTGAATGGTGTCTGTGAGTTTTTCGCAAGATTCTATCAATTGTTTGTGCTCTTCAGAAACGGTTCCTTCTGCTATGCGTTTCTCTGCCCTTTTTTTAAAATAGCCGACCTGTTTGATCAGTTCTTTTTCGTTGTCTTTAAGATTTTGATTCATGCTGCTGCTTTTGCTTGGTCAAATATATAAAAAAAGGGTTGATTCATCAGGGGGTTGGGAAAAAGTGGCTAACCATTTTGAGTCGTTTTTGACGCTTTTTTGTCCGTTTTGGGGTGTTTTTTCGTCCTTTCTTGCTGTTTTGCAGACAAAAAGCAGAAATGTGGGATATCCGTAAAACAAAAAAGAATTACCGTGCGTAAACGATAATTCTTTTTCCATGAGGAACAGCGCTGATGCATAGTCAGGAAGAACAACATGTAAATTTGTGTTAAATATATACTGTATTTCAGGCTGTTTGGATTTCTTTTCGTTGAGATGGGCTTTTTTATAGCTGGAAATGGGAATCTTTTTCTTGTTCTTTTTATCTGCCAAAAAAGTTGTGGCTTTTGCTTGATGTTGTAAAAGGTGCGTTAACCTTGTGATTCACATTGGTATTTGGCTGGGAATGGTTGGGGGATTTGCAGGAACTTGGTGGCATTGGGCTCCAATTTAAACAAGAAAATTCTTTATATTTGACCCGCGAAGGTTTTGCGCCACCCGCTTGTTAGATGAATCGTTTTCTCTTTTTTCTTTTTCTTCTATTGAATGTCTCCGTTGTTTGTTCCCAAAACAATGTTGGGATTGGAACGGCCACCCCTGCGCCTTCCTCTATTTTGGATCTGAATGCAAACGATAAAGGCGTTCTCGTTCCTCGACTGACCACAGCACAGCGTTTGGCAATTGTTGCACCGGCTAATTCCCTTCTTGTTTTTGATACTGATGTCGACTGTTTTTTTTATTACTCGACAGCGACCATTTCCTGGGTTTCTTTATGTTCGTTTACCGGAGCAACGGGTGCTGTCGGACCGACGGGAGCAACCGGTCCTGCGGGCGGGCCAGCTGGTCCAACAGGACCTGTTGGACCAATCGGAAGCGGCCAAATTGTTTCTTTGACTGTCCCTTCGTACGGTGCAAATGCGGGTTATCCTCCATGGCAAACGAGCAATGTGTGGGTAAACTTTTCGGACTTGCCACCAGCGGGAAACCTTCTTCGCCTGACCGGCGAAGTTCATAATTCTGCTCCAGGATATTCTTCCACGATAAAGATTTTTATTGCTGGGGTTGTTGTTTGGACATCTCCGCCAATAACCACAACAACATTGCTACCCCTTGACTCCGGTCTTATACCTTTTGTGAATCCCGGCGGACTTGCAGCGGTTACATACGAGTTTGTTTGTGGTGGTGGTGGCGGCGCTTCTGAATATTTTCAATTCACCGGAGCCGTCTTATTGTTTAAATAACAAAGGAGCGGTTTCCAGCTTTTTATTTAATCCCCTTCCGCTCTCTCCAAACCTGATTGAAAGATTTCGCCGTCACTTGCGGAAGGTCTCGGCGTTCGCCCCATTGCTTTTTGAAGAATTGTTTGATCATAAAGTTCTTCAGCTTCGCTCCGCCTTTATCCATTTTGCTGCGCCTCAGCATCGCGCGCTTCCAGAAGTGCCAAACCCAGTTCTCGGTCTTGGTAGAAAGCTTCTGATCGATGCTTTGCTTTCTGTTGATCAATAAAAGTTTGTGGATGTCTATTTTTACCGGGCAAACCTCGGTACACTTTCCGCAGAGCGTAGAAGCAAAACTCAAGTGCTTGAATTCTTCCATGCCTTGCATGTGAGGTGTGATGATAGAGCCGATCGGACCGCTGTATGTTGTGCCATAGGAGTGGCCTCCGACGGTTTGATAAACCGGACAAGCATTTAAACAAGCGCCACAGCGGATGCAGGAAAGGGCTCGCCTTTGCTCGGTTTCTGCCAACACATTTGTTCTTCCGTTGTCTAAAAGGATGACATACATTTCGTCGGGACCATCTTTCTCTCCCTGTTGTTTGGGTCCGCTGTAAATGGTGTTGTAGGCTGTTAAGGCTTGTCCTGTGCCGTATGTAGACAATAGTGGCCAGAAAAGATCCAAATCAGAAAGCGATGGAATAACTTTTTCAATTCCCACTATTGCAATTTGAATCTTCGGAAACGCCGCTGACATCAAACCATTCCCTTCGTTTTCGGTAACAGCAATGGCGCCCGTATCTGCAATCAGAAAGTTTCCTCCGCTGACGCCCACTTCCGCTTTACTGTATCTCAAACGCAGCTCCTGTCTCACGAAATTGGTAATTTGCTCGGGTGAAAAATCAATCGGTGTTTGTTTTTTCTCGTGAAACGTTTGGGCCACTTCTTCTTTTGAAAGGTGCATGGCCGGCGTAACAATGTGGTAAGGCGGCTCTTTGCGGAGTTGCACGATGTATTCACCCAAATCCGTTTCTATGCTTTCTATCCCTTGCTCTTCCAGCGATGCGTTAAAATTAATCTCTTCAGTCACCATGGATTTCGCCTTCACGACTGTCTTTGTTTTGGCTTTCTTCATGATCTGTAGCGCTTCTTTCACCGCTTCTTCTGCGTCTACCGCCCAAATAACTTTCCCTCCACGTTTGATGAAATTTGCTTCAAATTCAATTAAATATTTATCAAGATTTTCAATTGCTTTTTGTTTTGTCGCAGCCGCTCTCGTCTTCGCCAGCTCCAGATCAGCAAACTGCTGCTTGCCTTCTATAACTTTTTTGTCGTACTGCGAAATGTTGTGCAAAATAGTTTTGCGGTGCGCGTGATCGAAGGACTTTTTTTCTGCTGCCACGAGGAATAATTCTAGTGCGTTTGACATTTGACGTTAAATAGGCAATTTGTTTAATTTATTTATGGTGTTCCGCTTTCTTATCCGTTAATAAAGTCCTCGACTTTTAATAGGCAATAGGCAATTGTTTAATCTGTGTTAGCGGTATCTCATTCTTTGTAAGAAAATCCGCCACGTCCCTGTCGGGTAATTGTATCAATATATTCTATAATAAATGTCATGTATCCATCCGTATAAAGTTTTTCACCAACATGGTCGATCGGTCGAAAAGTATATTCTCTCTGTTTGTTGTCTTTAAATTTCAAGTAACCGGCACTGTAAGAAGCACAAACAGGTGTCCTTTGGGTTTGTGTCTTTGCTAATATTTCAGGAAAAACCAATGTCGTGTCGTGCAGTCCGGCCGTCACATCGTACATCGATATTTCTGAAAAATTTAATATTGCGAATTTTAGGTTTTTGCTTTTCTCGTTGGACGCATAGATTGGTTTATCGCTCGCGTGATCCTTACAGGCAAACATCATTAAAGTAATTAAAAATGTCGTTACGATTCTCATGTTATGCCTACTAACTTTGTGCTGTCAATACTATATCATTGCCGCCCGCAAAGACCCCTTGTGCAAAATTGCCTATTGCCTATTCCTTTTAATTGCATACTTCTCGTATGATTTTGTTTGTTTGCGCTTAAAGCTCTGCAAAATTGCCTATTGCGTACTCCTTTTAATTGCCTACTTGTCGTATGATTTTGTTTGTTTGCGCTTAAAACTCTTTTAATTGCCTACTTCTTTGTTCCCTACTTCTTATTGCTATCCACCACTATCCTATCCTTCCTATTCGCCAACTCCCATGCAGTGAAGAAAACAAGGCGTGTGATTTTTTCCATTTTAACAAAATCAATTTTCTGAACCTCATCGGTTTCCTTGTGGTAGTCCGCATGAACACCGTTGAAATAAAATATTACAGGGATTCCCTTTTTTGCGAAATTATAATGATCGGAGCGGTAATAAAAACGGTTCTTGTCTTTTTCGTCGTTAAATGTATAATCCAATTCCAGACCTGTGTATGTTTTGTTCGCCTGTTCGTTGATCTTGTGAAGCTGAGTGCTCAACTTGTCGGAGCCGATCAAATAAACATAATTGCTGTTTTTTGCATGCGCCTCGTCCAGCCTTCCGATCATATCGATGTTGAGGTCGCAAATGGTACTCTTCAGCGGAAAAACGGGATTTTCAGTATAGTAGGCGGATCCGAGCAAACCCTTTTCTTCTCCGGAAACGGGCATAAAAAGAATGCTTCTGCGGGGACCATGTCCTTCTTTTTTAGCCAGGGCAAAAGCTTCCGCCAGGTTCATAACTGCCACTGTTCCCGATCCGTCATCGTCTGCTCCGTTAAACACCACGTCTCCGTCTTTGCCCAGATGATCGTAGTGTGCGGTTATCACCACCAACTCTTCTTTCAGATCTGTTCCTTCCACGTAACCCAACACATTCTCTGCTTCGATTTTTTGAATGTTGTTTTTGATGTCGATCACCAAAGACACTTTTGCCTTAGCACTCAGCGGCTTTCCCTTTTTTGAAATTTTCGTTGCCAATTGTTCGGTGCTTGATTTCTTCAGGATGGCGTTTGCCATTTCTTTGGAGATGTAGATCACCGGCATCTCGTTTTTGTTTGCTTCCAGCTTCAGCGATGGCGACTCCAGCTTGTGGCGGTTCTCGGCAATTCCTTTTTCAACGTTATCGACCACGATCAAAAGTGCTTTTACTCCTGCTTCTTTGGCTCTTTCGGTTTTTACTTTTCCGTAAGTGCTCCAGAGCGAGGGCTGTTTGGTCTTTGTGACCAAAGAAACGCCCTCGGTCGAAAAGGGCTCTCCGCTAAGGATCACGACCACCTTCCCTTTTAAGTCTTTTCCAGCGTAATCGTCATAAGTGTGTTCTTCTATTCCATATCCGAGGAAAACCACCTTGTCCGCGGTGATCGTCTGTTCGCCAATTCCTGTGAAGTTATAATAGTCTTTGTTCCCCTCATAACTTTTTCCGTCGACGGAAACCGCTGCGGGAACCGGAAGCATCATGTTGAGAGGGAAGGTCTGGTAATAAGTTCCTTCTTTATTAGAGGGGTTGTCGGTTTTATAGGGAGGAATGCCGTAGCTCTTGAATTGAGCGGCGATGTATTCTGCGGCCATTTTCTGGCCCTTCTTTCCTGTTTCTCTTCCTTCGTATTCATCGGAAGCCAATACATGAAGGTTCTTGCTCATTCTGTCGGCGCTGATCGTTTCTGCATAACGCAACGCAAGGGGGTCGCCGGGAGCGGGGTTTTTGGAAAGGGTGGGGTGCTGTGATAAAGCGGTTGTTGTGTATAGAAGTAACACAACTGCTGTATTGATGATTCTGAAAATCCTACCCCCGCCCCCTCCAAAGGGGGACAAGATCCTACTCTCAAGAATGTTCTTCTCCTCTTTAATATACACAGATTGGTAATATTCGTTTTTGTTCGCTATCTGTACTAGCAGCCTTCGCTGATCTTTTTCACTCTGTCGCCGTGTCTTCCGCCTTCGAATGCTGTTGTATAGAAAACGTCCACACACTTCTTTGCTTCTTCTTCGCTCATATAGCGCGCCGGCAAAGTCAGGATGTTTGCATCGTTGTGCAACCTTGCCATCTCGGCTATTTCAGCCGTCCAGCAGAGTGCCGACCGAATGCCTTTGTGTTTATTGGCCGTCATGTTGATTCCGTTGCCACTTCCGCACATTAGCAGACCGAAATCGAACTCTTTGCTTTCCACGCTGCTTGCTACCGGGTGGGCAAAATCCGGATAGTCGGCCCGCTCTTCCGAATGGCATCCGAAGTCTTTTACTTCATAACCTTTTGATACTAAGTAGGGTTTTAGTTTTTCCTTCAGTTGGAATGCTGCGTGGTCGCAGCCGATCGCTATCTTCATTTTGTGATTTATGGTTTCTGTGCATCGTAATTAACAGCTTTTCGGGCTTATGAACACGGTTGTAAAGTTGGAAAATAATGTGCTGATAATTAGCCTTGTAGTTTTTATGTTATCAACACGATTCCTGTTGATAACATAAGTTTGTGTTGTAATTGTGTTGCAGATTTTTCTTGCTTTATCCAAACCTAATCCTCCTTGCACTATTTTCCGGATACCCAAGCCTTTTCTTTTGAGATTTTAACACGACTATTCAACAATTTCGTAACATAAATTAACGTACTTTTGTAAGGAAGTTATTAGATGATAAACATGCTGACAGTGTGTTGATAAACCAAAAGAGTCCTCCCTCTCAGGCTGTTATCCTCTAAGAACTTTTTAATTACTGTTAGCCGAATGTTAGAACTCATACCTGCAATGCTTTTATTGATTTTTTTTACACTCAACTAACAGACCAACAACAACAACATTTTTTTAAATATTTAAATAAAAAAGATATATTATTATTATGGGTGGTCTTTCATTGGAAAAAGGTTTTCTTGACATACCGGTTGATTTTTCTCTAGATTTGTTTGCTGAAATAACCAAGCTCAAAAAAGAAAAAAATGCGATCATACTTGCCCATTACTACCAGGATGCTGACATACAGGACATTGCCGATTACATTGGCGACAGTCTCGGATTATCGCAGGAGGCTGCCAGGACCGATGCTGATATCATTGTGTTTGCCGGTGTTCACTTTATGGCCGAAACTGCAAAAATTCTTTCACCAACAAAAAAAGTTTTACTACCAGATCTAAGAGCGGGATGTTCATTAGCCGATTCTTGCCCTGCAGATAAATTCGCTGAATTCAAGAAACAGCATCCGGATCACCTGGTGATTTCTTACATCAATTGCACAGCCGATTTAAAAACTTTAACGGATATTGTTTGCACGTCTACGAACGCAGTCCAGATCGTTGAAAGTTTACCGAAGGATCAGAAAATAATCTTCGCACCCGATAAAAATTTAGGAGCTTACATTAATAAAAAAACAGGAAGGAATATGTTGTTGTGGGATGGAGCTTGCATGGTTCACGAAATATTTTCGTTGGAAAAAATAGTGAGGTTAAAAGAACAACATCCCGGGGCAATCTTGTTGGCACATCCTGAGTGTGAAGCAAATCTTCTTGAAATAGCTGATTACATTGGGAGCACAACGGGTATTCTAAATTATGCTACAAAGTCAACTGCAAAGGAATTTATTGTTGCAACAGAGTCGGGTATCATTCATCAGATGCAATTAAAAAACCCAGGGAAGACCTTTATACCAGCTCCACCAAACAATTCCTGTGCTTGCAACGATTGTCCGCACATGAAGTTAAACACGCTTGAGAAGCTTTATAACTGCCTTAAATACGAGCAACCAGAGATTATCTTATCTGCAGAGCTGATCGAAAAAGCTAAGAAGCCTATCCTAAGAATGCTTGAATTATCAGCACAATTCGGATTATAATTATTATAATTATTTGATAATCAATTTGTTATTAAAGTTAATTATGTTAAAGTCCTTTATTTTCACTACTTTTGCGGACTTTTTACAGACTTACATTAAATTTTGGTGGGTGAAATGAAGAAAAAAAATGTTTAAAGAATACGACGTCATAGTTGTTGGAGCCGGTCACGCCGGTTGTGAAGCCGCTGCTGCAGCTGCAAACATGGGTTCATCAACATTGTTGATAACCATGAACATGCAGACCATTGCTCAGATGAGTTGTAATCCCGCTATGGGCGGAATTGCGAAAGGACAGATCGTTCGTGAGATAGATGCATTGGGTGGATATTCAGGAATTGTCACCGACAGAACAGCTGTTCAATTCAGAATGCTGAATCGCTCAAAAGGACCAGCAATGTGGAGCCCCAGAGCACAAAGCGACCGATGGAAATTCGCTGAAGAATGGAGATTGATGCTGGAAGCCACGGCCAACCTGGATTTCTGGCAGGACATGGTGAAATCACTCATTGTAGAAGATAATAAAGTGTGTGGAGTTATTACCGGTATGGACCTTGAAATACGAGGAAAATCAGTGGTTTTGACGAATGGAACCTTTTTGAATGGGTTGATTCACCTTGGTGAAAAACAATTCGGAGGAGGAAGAGCAGGAGAAAAATCAAGCACAGGAATTACCGAACAGCTTGTTCAGCTTGGCTTTGAGGCAGGTAGAATGAAAACAGGAACCCCTCCTCGCGTAGATGGGCGCTCACTGGATTATTCCAAAATGGAAGTTCAGCACGGGGATGAAAATCCAAATAAATTTTCTTATTTAGATGCAGATCAATTTGGATTTAAAGTAGAAAGAAAAGACGCGTTTAAGAATGGTCCTGAAGGGCAAATCCCTTGCTACACAACGTATACAAACGAATCCGTTCACGAAATTTTAAGAACAGGATTCGAGAAGTCACCGATGTTTTCCGGGAGAATTCAAGGACTTGGACCAAGATATTGTCCGAGCATAGAAGACAAAATCACACGTTTTGCAGAACGCGACCGCCACCAGATCTTTGTAGAACCAGAAGGCTGGAACACTGTTGAGATCTATGTTAACGGATTCTCTACATCCCTTCCTGAAGATGTTCAATACAAAGCTTTAAAAATGATTCCCGGTTTTGAGAACGTCAAGATGTTCCGACCAGGGTATGCCATAGAATACGACTACTTCCCTCCTCAGCAATTAGACCTCACGTTAGAGACGAAGTTGGTGAGCAATTTGTATTTCGCAGGGCAGATCAATGGCACCACCGGATATGAAGAAGCAGCTTGCCAAGGACTGATGGCAGGGATTAACGCACACTTGAAGGTTAACGGCAAAGAGCCATTCATCCTGCAGCGTTCTGAGGCATATATCGGCGTTCTGATCGACGATCTCGTCACAAAGGGTACAGATGAGCCTTACCGGATGTTTACATCACGAGCGGAGTATAGAATTCTTTTGCGTCAAGACAATGCCGATATCCGGTTGACTCCAAAATCTTATGAATTGGGGCTTGCAAAAAAGGAGCGCTTGGACAGGGTTCAAATCAAACAAAAAAACACCAACGAACTCATCACCTATTTCAAAAAAGAGAGCATTGAGCCGTCGGAAATTAACCCGGTTTTGGAGACAATTGGCTCTGCCCCTATCTCCCAAAAAGTAAAAATGTTTGGGATCCTGACTCGCCCAACAATCACTCTTTTGGATTTTGCCATTGCTTCCCCAAGAGTAAAAGAGTTTATTTCGAAGTACGATTTGGAGAGCATTGAGCAAGCTGAAATTCTTATGAAGTACGAAGGATATATTTCAAAAGAACACGAGTTGGCCGATAAACAAACCCGACTAGAAGATCTCGTTTTACACGATGATTTTGATTATAAAAGATTGACATCTTTGTCCATGGAGGCCAGAGAAAAATTAACAAAAGTTCGTCCGAGAACGATAGGGCAAGCGTCCAGAATTTCCGGAATAACGCCTTCAGATATTTCCATATTAATGGTATATCTCGGACGATAGTTCCACGTGAAACATGAGTATATTTAAGAGCCTTTTTTTTAAGATCAACACCAACGCCCGCGACGTAAAATATTACCTGAACGAGGTGCTTACAAAGGAAGGTTTTCAAGCCGAATATTCCTTCGTTGGATCTGTTAATCATGTGGTGTATTCCAAGGGCGACATCGACTTCGATTTTTGGTGGGAGACCGGCAACCGACCGACCCTCTTTTTGAGACGAAATGGCGAGTCGATCAAGACAACCGTTTATGAAAATTTGATCCAAAAACATGCTCCCCGGGAGACCGTCGGCGGCAAGATTTATTTCATTTATTCGAAGCTAGACAAAGAGGTTTATTACAAGGAACACGAACTGTTTATCTTGGACTATATCAAGAACAACTAGTCTTGTTTACTCGCCCGCACGGCGGCAGGGAATTGCAGAAGCCGGCTATATTTATGGAAAAACTAGATCAATGTCCGGTATGTAATTCGACCCAACACAAAGCTTTTTTAGCTTGTGTCGATCACACTGTTTCACGTGAAACATTCAGCATAGTTCAATGCGATTCCTGTGGGTTCAAGTTCACAAATCCGAGGCCCCAAGAAACTGACCTGGGGAAGTATTACAAGTCCGAAGATTATGTCTCCCACTCCAACACAAAAAAGGGCTTTATTAACTCCACTTATCAGTCCGTCAGAAAGTACACATTATTGAAAAAACTTCAGCTCATTTCGAAGTATTTTAAGACCGGAAAAATCCTGGATATCGGGTGTGGAACGGGAGAGTTTTTGAACACTTGTAAAAGTGCGAAATGGCAGACTTTAGGAATTGAACCCGATGTCGATGCCCGCCAAATGGCGATAAAAAATTTCGGTTTAGATGTGAGAGAAGAAGACGAATTAACGGGCCTTCCGGACGCCAGTTTCGACGTCATTTCCATGTGGCACGTTTTAGAGCATGTGCCCAGATTGAACGAAAGGGTAGAGGAGCTAAAACGACTGATCAAACCCAACGGCATTATCATAATTGCTGTTCCGAATTGCAATTCTTTGGACGCAAAGATCTATAAAGAGGAGTGGGCGGCTTATGACGTGCCGAGGCACCTCTATCACTTCACACCCAAAGATATTGACGCTTTGTTCGCAAAACAAGGCTTAAAGGTCTTTAAAGTTTTGCCCATGATCTTTGATTCTTTCTACGTCTCCCTGCTCAGCGAAAAGATTAAAACGGGCAAGACAAATATCCTACGTTCCACGTGGAACGGTTTCCGTTCTAATCTGGCGGCAATCAAAACCGGGAAGACATATTCTAGTCAGATCTATCTGATCAATAAGAAATAGAAACTCCTCGTATCTTTTTTTTCTTCGCCACCTTTTAGGTGGTTTTTTTATGTCCGGATGCTTCTTCTTTCTCGCTTAGATTTCTTGTATTTCCATCATGATTTTTTCTGGATTGATTTATTGAGAAACGGTATTTCTAAAACCTTGTTTCTGCAAGTAGATCGAATTTGTTTCACGTGGAACGCGTCTTGTTTTGAACAAGCTTGCCAGGCAGGATTCCGCAATAAACCAAGTTCCTGAAAATAAGAACCGGCCTGTTTTTGTCTCCCGTTTCTGATTTGTTTACAAACTGGAACAGTTTGCAAATTCTGCTGACTTCTCTGAACCGACGCCCCACTAGGCGAAAAAAATCAAAAAAGTGGCTCTTTGGCCTCGTTTTAGGCCCAAGAATCGCTTTTAACCCCTCTGTGGTGTCTTGCTTTGCCCGAAGGGGCGAAGTGCGCCCAGGTCGCGCAAAACGGACCCTTTCTGTGGGTCTCTCTGGGCGGGCGTTTCCCTCATTTTTTGCCTCACTTCAATGATTTTTTTGCTAAAAACTGCAATTTTTAAAAATCATCGCCATTTTGAAAAATGGAAAAACGGGAACGATTGAAATTTGCCAAAAGCAACAATCCTCGACCACATTTTTGGATCAGCGAATAAAAGACTTTGCTACATTTGGGAAAACATTTTAAAAACCGCATGAGAGGCTTTTGGACCATCGTTTTGCTCATTCTTTCCAACACCTTCATGACCTTTGCCTGGTACGGACACCTGAAATTCAAGGAGATGAAATGGTTCGAAAACCTTGGATTGATAGCGGTAGTCTTGGTTAGTTGGGGAATAGCCTTGTTTGAGTACTTTTTTCAAGTGCCTGCAAACCGCATTGGATACAAGGGAAACGGCGGGCCCTACAGCTTAGTAGAGCTTAAGGTGATCCAGGAAGTGATTACATTGGTCGTTTTTGTGGTCTTCACACTCCTCTTTTTTAAGAACGAGACACTAAAGCGGAATCACCTGCTTGGCTTTTGTTTTCTGGTATTGGCAGTGTTTTTCATCTTTAAGAAATAATCGAATGATCACTCATTCAAAATTTATAACTACTCATGGACAACTCTTTTATTCTTAACCACCTTGGCGAAGAACGCGATGAATACTACGGATCCGTTGCACCACCGGTGTTTCAGACGACCAACTTTTGTTTTAAGACAGTGGCGGAAATGCGTCAGAAGCTGACCAAGGAATTAGAAACCCCTTTTTACACAAGAGGCTATAACCCAACCGTGGCAACGCTAAGAAAAAAATTAGCGGCCCTCGAGAAGGCAGAGGATGCGCTTGTGTTTTCTAGTGGAAGCGCCGCTGTGGCCGCCGCCGTTATGAGCGTTGTGAAAGCCGGGGACCATGTCGTTTGCGTGCAAAAACCATACAGTTGGACAAATAACTTGTTGAGCAAATACCTTTCAAAATACGGTGTTACACACACTTTCGTGAGTGGGGGAGAGGCCACAGATTTCGAAAAGGCCCTTCAGCCCAACACAAAGCTGATCTACCTGGAAAGCCCGAATTCATTAACGTTTGAGCTACAGAACATTGACGCGATTGTGAAGCTAGCAAACAGCAAAAATATTAGCACAATCATCGACAACAGCTATAACTCCCCGATCAACCAGAATCCGATCACGATGGGGGTCGACTTGGTAGTGCATTCCGGAAGTAAGTACATCAACGGACACAGCGATGTGATTTGTGGTGTAGTGTGCGGATCCCACGAACGCATCATGAAGATGATGGCCGAAGAATACATGACCATCGGAAGCTGTATTTCGCCACAGGACGCGGCTTTGATTTTGCGCGGCTTAAGAACGATCGAGCTCCGGGTTAACCAAAGTGCCATGAGCGCTCAAAAAGTGTCTGATTTCTTGGAAAAACACCCGAAGATCAAGCAGCTGAACTATCCTTTCTCCTCCCAAAACCCTCAATTGAAACTTGCTAAGAAACAAATGAAACAAGGCGGCGGACTTTTATCCATCGTGCTTGACGCCAAAGACGAAGCGGGCGTGGAGCGCTTCTGCGATAATCTGAAGCGCTTTATCATGGCGACGTCTTGGGGAGGATATGAGTCTTTATTGTTTCCGCTTTGTGCACTGGCGGCCAGCAAGAGTTTTGAAAACCCCTTGCCTTGGAACATGGTGCGCTTGTACATCGGACTGGAGGATGCGGACCTTTTGATAGAGGACTTGAAACATGCCCTGGATAAGGTTTAGCGGATTTCGATCTGAAACAGACTCAGTGTAATGAAAGCATAGTGGGGCGGAAGCAGTTCGGGGTTCTTTGGTTTGATCACTTCTAAAAACCCAAAGCCACACTTGACATAATATTCTTGAAGCTTCGCATTGTCGCCCCAGGTGTCCATTCTCAGGTAGTTCTTTCCGGATTTTTTTCCCAATTCAAGTCCCCACTTGATGATTTCTTCAACAAAGTTTTTTCCCCGAAATTTCGGATCAGTAACTATTCTGTGAAAATAAATGGACGGATCTTTATCTCTTTCGCCCCAGATTAGCGGGTCGGAATAGGCTATGCAGAAGATGCAGGCAATCTCTCCGTCAACGATTATTTTCCATTGCCTGTTCTCGGCAATTTCTTTTTTCACCATCTCCGGATCGAACGGAAGCCAATGCTGATCAGAAACTTTTTTCTGAAAAACAATGGCT
This sequence comes from Bacteroidia bacterium, assembly GCA_046594925.1. Lineage (GTDB taxonomy): Bacteria > Bacteroidota > Bacteroidia > 2-12-FULL-35-15 > 2-12-FULL-35-15 > 2-12-FULL-35-15. The sequence continues at coordinate 610 of JBKJQG010000254.1, read as the reverse complement.
TGATCGTAGAGATTAAAAATGGCGGGAAGGTCCGCAAGGCTGCTGCTTACAAGGTGCATAAACTATTGGATGATGATTTTTCCGGTGCTTACCTTTTTGTTTTCGATAATGCGGTAAAAATAAATTCCGGACGAAAGTGTACCGCGCTGAATTTCCGTTACCTGCTGTGTCAGCTGTTTTTTCAGCACTTCGCGGCTGGCGAGATCGAAAACAAATAGTTGGGTTGCGGTCTTCGGTGTCGTTGAGAGCGAAATGTTCACCACATCAGTAAATGGATTTGGATAAACCGATATTCCGTCAGGAGAATTAGCCTCATCAACAACAAGGACGTTGTCAATGGCGGCGACAAAAACGTCGGAATAGTTTGTAGCATTATCAAAGTTGTAAACCGTTGAACTTCCAAACACTGCGTCCTTATAAAATCCTCCTGTGAAAACAAGCCGCCCGTATGGGCTTACTGCAACCGAATAGATCTCTTCGAACATAGGCCCGGTAGCAGGTCGTATCCACTGAAAGGTTCCGGAAGAAGTGCATTTCAAGACAAACACGTCGTAAGTGTCCACTGTGGCGGTGCCCGTGTTTGTTAGTGTTGTTGCGCCGACGGTGATCG
>JBKJQG010000119.1:0-3897 GCA_046594925.1 Bacteroidia bacterium | reverse complement strand
GAAAGAACAAAGCATCATCTCAAAAGGTGAGATCATTGACGCACAGAAATATCAAATCCTCGAGTCCTTGAAATCTGTCTACGAAGGCCAAACGGGTAGTTCCAACGACTTTCTTTTCGTGTTGCTGGGACAAGTCATGATCGTTTCGTCCTGCCTGTTCGTCCTAATTGCTTTTCTCGGCTTTTTCAGGAAGGACATCTTTCTGGACAACGCAAAGATCACCTTCATTCTCATTCTGATCTTTCTGCAAGTCTTGATGGCGCATTTTTCAAATGGCTCACAGTCATTTAAGATCTACCTGTTGCCCTTCTGTATCTTACCCATCATCATCAGGGCCTTCTACGATACAAGGATAGCGCTCTTCACGCACTTGGTAACCGTACTCATTGTTTCCTTCCTTTCACCGGATCGTTTCGAATTCACCTTCATTCAGTTGTTGGGTGGAATGGTTGCCATCTTCAGCATAGTGAACATGCGCAACCGTTCTCAGATTTTTATTTCCGCGGGATTCATTTTTCTAACCTACAGTATTGCTTTCATTGCGATCACCATTATTCAAGAAGGCGGTTCGGATGACATTGTACTAGAAGACTTTGCTTGGTTCGGGATCAGTGCTTTGCTGACTTTATTTTCTTACCCGCTCATCTTTGTCTTTGAAAAATTATTTGGATTCATTTCAGACGTTTCCTTACTGGAATTATCTGATACGAACGGGAAATTACTACGTGAACTAGCTTCCCGTGCACCGGGAACTTTCCAACACTCTTTGCAAGTAGCCAATCTGGCCGAAGAAGCGATCTATACCATAGGAGGCAATGCTTTGCTAGTGAGAACAGGAGCTTTGTACCACGACATTGGAAAAATGGAAATGCCGATGTATTTCATAGAAAATCAAGCAGCAGGAATCAATCCTCATGATGAAATGAGTTTTGACGAAAGTGCTGCCATGATCATCTCTCACGTTATCAAAGGAATTGAGATCGCTAAGAGAAATAACTTACCGGAGCAGATCATCGATTTCATCCGCACCCACCACGGAACCAGCATCACAGGCTATTTCTACAGGTCTTTCCAAAACGCTTTTCCTGAAGAAGAAATTGATGAATCGAAATTTCATTATCCGGGACCGATTCCTTTTTCAAAAGAAACGGCCGTGCTGATGATGGCAGATTCCGTGGAAGCCGCGTCCCGCAGTTTAAAGAAATACGATGCAGAAAGCATTGATTCACTCGTCGAGAAGATCATCAACACCCAGATCGAACAGAATCAATATGCGAATTCTGACATCACTTTCAAGGACATCAACACTCTTAAAAAGATCTTCAAGAAAAAGTTGATGAACGTATATCATGTAAGGGTAGAATACCCTAGATAAAAGCTTATTTGTTGTCTTCCAGGTGAAAATCCTTGTTATCTGTGAATTTTACAAGTTCTCCACTTCTTTTTGTAACACTTTTTCTCCTGAATTCCCTCATATTTGTTCTGTAGTTTAATCACCAAAATCAGTGCAAGATGAACACAGAAGAAGTAGGCCTTCTGACACCAAGAACCAGAAAGGCCAAGCAGTCGAAAGAACCGGAAATTGAAGGAGACCTGAGAGCAATCGAAAAGCCTCTTGAAAAAAACAGCATGGAAGTGCTGAAAACAGCTGCTGAAATGGAAGCAGAATTAGAAGCTGAACAGAAAGAAGTTAAAAAACCAAAAAGGAAACGCAGAGTGTTGGAAGACCATTCATTCTAAAAATCAGGCGGCAGCGATTTCCTTTAAAGCCGCGACAAACAGATCCAGATCAGAAGTTGTCGTATAAACGTGTGGGGTGACCCTAACGCCATGAACATTTGCAGAATCAATGGCAACGGTCCAAATCTTATACTTCTCAAGTAGCAGTTTCGCCAGAGCAGCGGGAACCATTCCTTCAATTCCGACATTGGCAATGCCGCAACTGCGTGACGAATCCGCAGGGGTATTGAGATAGATTTTCTTTTGTCCTTTCAATTGTTTCACCCAATAGTTTTGCAAAAAACGCAATCGTTCTTCTTTGCGTTTGATCCCAATCTTCTCGTGATAATCTATGGCGTGATGAATGGCTAGATCGGTCGCAACCGGATGGGTACCTGTATGATTCAGCTTCTTAACGTTTGTTTCCTCAAAACCATATTCTCCGTAAATCGGCCAGAGTGCTTTTATCTTTTGTTTGTTGATGAATAAGATACCGGCTCCCATGGGTGTTCCCAGCCATTTGTGCAGACTGCTTCCATAATAATCACAGCCTAGATCTGAGATCTTGAAATCGAAGTGAGCCAAAGCATGTGCCCCGTCCACCATCACTTCCACGCCTTTGCTGTGAGCCATTTCGCAAATCTTTTTTATTGGCAGAATTTGCCCTGTTATGTTGATCATGTGGCAGACCATTAACAATTTTGTTTTGGGAGTAATTGCTTTTTCGTAAAGTCCAACAATTTCTTCATCCGATTTCGGATCCAGTGGAACCGAAACAATTCTATTCACGAAACCGTATCTCTTGCTCTGTTGCTTGAACATGTCGAGCATGCTTCCGTAATCTTGCTCAGCCATCACAGCTTCATCGCCTACCTTCCAGTCTTTGCCAGAAATAACTAGATCCAATGACTCAGTCGTATTTCGAGTAATAATGAGCTCATCACTTGCACAACCAATCAATGCAGCCAGACGATCGTTCACTTTTTGTTTGCTATCGAACTGTATCGTCCGCATGTAATAGGACGCTTCCCTGTTGATCATTCTGACATCCTCCAGATACTTTTCCAGAACAGGCTGGGCCATCATACTGAAATAACCATTTTCCAGGTTGATGTAATCCGGCTTCAATTTATAATCGCTCCGGATCTCTAGCCAGAAATCATCGAATTTTTCGCGGGTAAGTTCATCAGGAAGTTCATCCATCAGTTGTTTCGCTTTTGCTGTGAAGGGAACAGCAGAAAACAAGAGCAGGGATTTAATAAAAGTTCTTTTGTTCAACTTGTTGAATAAATTTGGCGGTTACTAAATATATGAAAATTACTTCAAGCTGTCAAGCAGTTGAGTTAGATGCCCGGAAGAACAGTAACAACCAACTAAGTGACATTGTCCGACAGAAGAAAGGTCAAACATTTTTAACGTTGACTTTGGAAAGTGATCTGAAAAGTATTTTTCAAAAGCAGCTGTGCAGCCTTTGTGGTTGCAACCCAAGGTGGTATTTACATAACGGTAAGGGCCCGGGCCAAACCATCCGACCTTTTTTCTCAGAACAAAATCGTGTTCATTGTAGCCGACCACCAGACGGTAATTGTCTTTTGTCTTGTAATCCAATTCAGTTTTGCGTTTGTAATAGTCCTTGAAAGAATCCTCCCCCGACAATGCTGGTGCGATCAGACAAGCATTGATGCATTTGTTGTCAGGTGTGGGAAAGGTACAATCATCGGTATTGAACAATGTATGCAGAGCTACCTTGGCGCCTAAACTATGTGTGATGATGTTCACCGTGTCGAAATCCAATTTATAGATCACTTTTCGCAGACTATGCCCGACGGGCAAAGCATTTTGCTCTGCCTCTTTTAGCAAACCGTAAAGTTGTTTGTTCTTTTTTCTATGAGTAGAAAAACAGCAATCGTACATCGCATCCCAATACACTTCCACGAAAAGCGTTTTCAAACTTTGCTGAATGGTTTCTTCCAGAATCGCATAATCTCTCGGAGATGTCCTGTCGCCATTCGTTTTCACAAAGGGCTTTCGGTAGCCATGAATCAGAAAGCTTACGGAAGAATTTCCAGTCTTTTTGGAAACAATACTGCGCTTAGTAAAAGAAATAATGGAATCGTTAAGGATCTCTGCATTTGCGTAACTGTGCAATTCAAAACTGCAGTTGTATTGCTTGGCGAT
>JBKJQG010000337.1:0-8654 GCA_046594925.1 Bacteroidia bacterium | reverse complement strand
GCCCACAGGAGGAAAAATAACTGAAAATGTCCCACCACCAGCCACTGGAAAATCTGTAACGGTGATGAACGAATCGACAGTACAGTATGCGTTTTGGTTGCAATCAAAATAAGGATTCGCAAACGGCTTGTTGACGATGTAAACCGAATCTACTATTGTACAAGCAACCGTGCCGGTATCTACAACAGTAACGTAATTCCATCCTGTACAGAGGGAATCCGCCAAATATCCAGTCTCACCATTACTCCAGTTGATACTTGAGAGAGAGCCGCTGGTGACAACTACAGAAGCTCCATTGACACAGCCAGTTCCCCCGCAGCCGAATACGGTTTGTGTCACATCAAATTCCACAGGCCCCGGAACATAAACATTGAATCCTGTCAAGCAAGCCCCGGCTTTATTCTCATTGAAGTACAAATAATAATTTCCCACGTACAGACCCGTAAAGGTATAAGGTGTAACTGAAGAAGGCGCTGAAGTGTGAGTAGCAACGAGCAAACCATTTTCGTCGTATAAAAAATATTCATAGCCAAATATTGAAAAACCGGCATAAGTATAGATAGAACCATTAGGCGTACTATTGCAGCTAGCAGCTTGTCCGACTATACCTGCAGGTTTGGGGCAGCATTCCAGATGGGCGTCCAGAACATAATCCGCGTCACTGGAGCAGTCGTATGTCGCAGCCAATGAACCCGATTCTCCATCGGCAAAGTTTAAAAAACGGATGGTTAGATCTGTCAGACCCGAATTACAGGCCGCTACTGTTTGTGTTTTGACACTAAACCAAAAAGTCCAGGAAGACAAGAAGGTTCCATGATCCCCAACATTATTTCTAGGATCATTGTCTCCACCGATATCATAAAAATATCCCGTTACCGTCCCGCTTCCAGGTATTGTGAGCCCATTGAACCATTTCCACTGTCCTGCCAGATCCACCGAATCAGGTGCATCCAGAGGAGTTAAAGTTGTTGCGTCCCAGCCACTTCCCAATAAAGGAACCATTCCATGAAAACGGTTACCAAAAGACTCATTGTATCCAACAACTGAATAAGCAAAGAAGACTGTTGTATCGGGTGGATAAGCTGCGTTAACCGGCAGCGGATAAGCATTAAGGATGGAATTCTTAGAGCAATCGGAACAAATGCTTTTGCTTTTTATCGAGAAATTGAAATTCCCATCACCGGCTGGCAATGCGCTTGCTATCTGCAAATAATACTTAACGCCCAAGGTCAAAGGACCAAACTCCATGGTATGAATCCCCGTTCCGCTGCCTAGATCACACTGTCGAGGTATCAATCCCACACATTCACCAGTGAAAGACTCATAAATAGCTACATAGGAATCCTGTAAAGGAATAGCTCCTGCCCCTTGTATGTCGATCTTCACATGTGTTTCAGAAGCATTAAAACAATACCAAACATCGTGTAATGGAGGCCCGCTATGGCAGGAAGTGATCATTCCGCTCAGAGAGTCGTTGCTTGCTCCTATTGTTGTACCGGTTTGCGTAAATGGTGCACCAAAGTTAAATCCGATACTGCTGCTACAAGGACTAGCGAAAGGGAGAAATCCCATATTTGTAGGGGTACACTGAAAATCGCTTCCCTGCGCTTCTGAATAATTTGAAACGGAAAAAAAAGAAATAAACAGAAGAAAATAGAGTAGCTTTTTTATCATTTCTTGTTTTTTATTCTAAGGGAATAAAAATAAGAAAATTTTGCTAAAAATCCACCTTTAGTAGGCAAAAGATTAATTAAAAGAGGTGAAAAAATTGTTAATACGGGATCTTAACTCCGATCACGAGAATATCATCCACTTGATCAAGCGGTCCGCGCCATTCCTCAATGGTTTTATTGAGGACATCCTTCTGCTTATCGATAGGCTCATTGTGCACTTCCATCAAGAGGTCGCGGAAGTGATTGGCCATGAATTTTTTGCCATTCGGACCACCAAATTGATCGGCATATCCGTCGGAGAAAATATACACCGAATCGCCTTTTTGGAGCGGAATCGTATGGTTCTTAAATTTCTTCTTTTCTTCGCCCAAAAACAACCCGATTGGGAACTTATCTGCTTTGGTTTGCATGAGTTCACCATTTCTGATGAGGTATAACGGATTATAAGCGCCTGCGTATTGCAACTCCAAATTCTCAAAATCAATCGTACAGAAGGAAATATCCATCCCATCTTTTGCCTGCGATTCTTCGTGTCCGTGGTGCAAAGTCTCACTCACCCCTTCGTTCAGGCGATCCAGAATCTCAGACGGAGTGGTGCTGTTATTGCTGTTCACCACGTGTTTAAGTAAGTTATATCCAACGATCGACATAAAAGCTCCTGGAACTCCGTGACCTGTACAATCCACAGCAGCGTACATGGATTTCCCATTCTTTTCATCTACCCAGAAGAAATCTCCCGACACGATGTCTTTCGGCTTGTAGAGCACAAATGAATTCGGAATAACGCGTTTTACGAGGCTGTCAGGAGGCAAGATCGCTTCCTGGATCCTTTTCGCATATTTGATACTGTCGGTAACGTGTTTGTATAGAACTTCCAACTCCTGATTCTGAGTTTCGATCTCTTCTTTCTGGCGCACGACTTGCTCGGTTCTTTCAATAACTTTTGCTTCGAGAACACGTTCATTCTCACGGAGATCTTCACGCATTTTCAGTAAGGCTGCACCCAAAGTATCGTCCTTACTCAAGGCACGGTAATGCGAATCGAAATTTCCGGAACCAACTTGTTTAGCGAACTCTGTGGTTCTGCCCATACCGTCAACAAGGTCATTCAGCGCGATTGACATCTCCCCTATCTCATCGTTTCTGTCTTTGATCCTTTCGGTGGGCAATACTCCTCTTCCCATCATCATCAATATTTTCTTGAGCTGGTGGATCGGGCGAACAATGGTTCTCACGGTAAAGATCGCAATCACGATGGCACCCAAAGGAAGGATGAAGAATAGCCAAATCACGATCTGCTGAAGGGAACCAAAGGATTCCAGCATTTCATCTGAATTGGCCTGAGCATTCGCATTCTGCTTGTCGATGAGGATACTCAGGTTCTCATTAATGACCTTGAATTTTGAATCAAGGTCTTCAAAAGGTATCAATGCCGTAAATTTTATCGCAGCATCGTTATACGTCTCAAACGAATTCAGCGTAAGCATTACATCGTCCTGGTAACTCTTAAACATCTGTTCGATCAGGGAAAGAATTCCTTCGATGCTTTCTTGCTCGTCTTTGTTCCAGTTGACAGAATACTTTTTGATCTTGGCTTTCAATGCCGGATATTCATCCTTGATCAGCACGCGCAATGCTTTTTTATCAATCGCGTCATCACCGGTCTGTACATAAAACCATTTAGTGATCAAGAATTTTGAACGGATGAGGAGGTAATTTAATTCTTTAAGGGAAGCAACCGAAGGGTTGTAAATCTCCGTTACTTGATCGGTCTTTCTACGACTATCATTAAGGGTTACGTTGGTAAGCCAGAAGGCCACAATTACCAAAAAAATGATTACGCCAAAGCCTAATCCGATTTTTCTGCCAATTGTAAATCTTAACTTCATAGAAAATGAATGATGTTCGTTTTATCGTTGTTATTTGCCTATTTGCTCTAATTTTTGCTTAAACTCATTAGATTTCTCCTTTTCATTTAAGCTAAAGTAGATTCCCGATAAACCTAACAATGTTTCTTTCCTATTCGGATCAAGTGAATAGGCTTTTTCCATGAATGGAAGTGATGCTTTAAATAAGTTAATTGAATTATCCTGAACATCGTTCAAGGCAACGATGTCGAGATCGTAATCAGATTGATTGATAAGATTTACTGCTTGATTGTAATACAAAATGCCCATGTTATAATTCGCATTGATATTATTCGGATCTAAAGCTAAAGCCTTGTTGTAAGAGGCTTTTGCGAGATTCAGAAAGTCGATCTTCCCTTTTCTGTCCCCTTCGTAGATGCGCGTATAAACCGTGGCAATTGCATTGGAGAAATCAATTTCCTTCCGTTTGAAATTCTCTGTAGAAGGATCTACCAGCAAATAATATTCCTTGAAAATATTGAAATTCTTAATCGCTACTTTGTAGTCTATCGTATCAAGGCTGGCTCCTGCATCGTTGTATAATGTGGTTGCCAGGTATTTAATGTTCTTCAAGTTCTCCTGAACGTTTTCATCGGACGCATCCAAGGCAATGGATTTTTTGAAGGAAATCAAAGCTTCAATACGGGAGGTAGATTCTCTGTTTGCTTTCTCATTCTGGTTATAGATGGTCTTATAAACAAAACCGCGGACGTACCACGCCTGAGCATCTGCTTGAGTATCAGGATGAAGAACAGCCGCATCGATCTCCACTTTTGCGCTGTCAAGTTTCCCCTGCTGTAAGAACGAATACGCAGCAGTCACACGTGACTGTTGTGCATTTGAAATTACTGCTACAAAAAGCAGTAATCCAAAAATAATTGTTCTTTTAAGTTTTAGCATTAATAATTGTAAATATATAACAAATAAATTTATTTAACTTGTACTGACATTTCCACCAATGTTGACGCCACTTTAAGCTTATATCTCTCTATATTTGACCGATTTAACTCGATTTTTTGTTTATTCCCATCCACAAAGAAGTTGATGCCCGATCCTTTGGTCGCTAAACCCGACTTATCCGTCACTATCAATGCACTTTTCCCTTTTACTTTACCTATTACGTCAGGAAGTTGCCCAGAGTTATCTGAAAGAATGTAAACGATGTGACATTTAGCGCATTCTGCCGGAGAAGCCACCGATTTAATTTCAAACTTCTGGGTGCCGACTGTCTTGGAACCCGCCATTTTATTGAGCTCGTTTACCAAAGGAACACTCGTGCCCAGGACTCCGACAACGAAATTACCTTCTTTGTATGCTTCTGGCCACTCAATGTATTTCGTGAAATTGTAGATATAGATGGCTTTGATCTTTGCGTTGGCCTCTTCGGATTGGTCAGGCGGAACCACTACCCAGGAGGATAAGGCTATGAGCGAGACAAATGTGAAGAGTAATTTTTTCATTGTTTGTTCCAGTCGCAAAACAAAATGCAAGCCACATTTTTTTGCTGAATGGCAAATATAAGGTTTTTTCATCAAAAAAATAAAGCTTTTGAGTGTTTTTGGACATTTTTTAGACGCGTCAAATCGGGAAAAGTAAAAATGCCCCAGGATTCTCAATTAATTGAAAAGTCCGGGGCATTCTGCAAAGGAAGGAATCGGGTCTTACAACCCAGCCAAAGTCTTGTCTTTAGGAAATTTAACTGTATAAGAAATCGTTACTTTTTTAGTTTCTTTCGGTTTCAAATTGAATTTCCAGTTCACAATACCGCTTATTTCATCCAATTCTCCGCCGGATGCCTCGGCCAAAGTAACTACTATGTCCTTGGTCTGAGAAACCGGAATCTGATCCTGCAGATTAAAAGTTGAAGCCGAAGATTTCGTATTGCGAACGGTAATCTCGTAGGTCACTGTTTTCACTTTGTCTTCCCCGATTAATTTCTCTTTGGTCTTATCTCTTTGTTTGACGCGAGTCACCACCATGTTCTTGTCTCTTCCGAGCGTAAGGTCTAACGTATCGGATAAATTGCTTGGATCGATGTAGGATTCTCCAACGAAGGTTCCATCAAAGTATATGTTTGCGCTACCTGCAGCCAGATTCAACTCATCCCAGTTAGTAATCTTCGCCACAAGGAATGCATCCTTGTCCATTTTCGGCGCAGCAAAATGAACATAATTTGCAGGAATGTCCTTGGTCTGAATCGCCACAAAATGCGTCTTTCCATCGCAAGGGATGTTATAGGCCAACTTGACATCGTATTCAACCGTAGTGATGTTTTCTTCCACAATGGTATAATCTGAAATGCTTTGCGCGATCTCTTCTTGCTTATTCTCAAACGCGTAGGCTCCGGCTCCACTTTTGGATGCAACTTCAGAAAGTACATCTTTCTCCCCGTCGGAGCGTTTTCTTTTCTTGTAATCGTATGTATATGGATTGTAATAATTCAACCACCAGGTATTCAGAATTGGCTTAGTATTATTTTGATTTGGACTTGCGGTTGAAAGCGTCAACTTAACGTCGTTCCAGTCAATTCCCGTATTCTGATAAACCTGCGCCTTGTAGGTCAGCTGCATGTTTCCACCTACCCCTTTCGCACGAAGGTCATAAGATGGAGTCCAGCCAGCATCCTGAAGCATGTAATTGATGTTCATTGTTCCGTTGGTAGCAACATCGGCAGAAACGGTGATGATCACGCGGTAATTGGTTTGATCTTTCTCGACATCTCCGGTCACCACATTATATGTTTGTAAGGCCAACAAATCTTCTTGTATCCTTTGTTTTTTCAGGTTCACGCGATAATCTTCTTTCTTCAACTTCAGCAATTCTGAATTGATGTTGCTCAATTTTTCACGCAAGTATGTCAATGCTTCTTTCACCAGATTCAAAGTATCTTTCTTCGTTTCTCCTTTGATGATGCGGTTGTTCAGGAGTGTGTTCTTTTCAATGTTCAGAGCATCCATTTTGGAGGCAATGTCTTCCATGTCGAAATCAATCATCACCAGCGAGTCTTGCAGCATTCTAATCTGCTTCAGGTTTTTGGGATTCATAGCAGGATCGATAGTTTTCGGTTCCGGATATTTGATACAATGTTGCACATCCATGATCACGAAATTGCCAAAACCACTAGCTTGAATGCTTTTCGGATCGATCGTGGATTCCAACCCTTCGAAAACCAGCGTGGTAATCCCGGAATTCATATTGATGAGTGAACTTCTATAGATCTGTGCCCCTTGTGTGAACACCGTTACGTTTTCTATTTTTGATTTGATGTTTTTTTCCGACGAAGCTGCCGCTGCGAAAGAATGACTGACTAAAAACAAATTGATAAATGCCGTTGCCAGGATGGTTGTTTTTAATGTTTTCATAAGGTTACGATTTATTTGAATTGTTTCTTTTTGAATTACGGCAAGAAGATGCATCTGCTCGAAAAATTCCACACCGTTTTTTATTTCCATTCCATCTTCTTCATAAAATGACTATTTTTGTTATACTACTATAATGAAGCATTCACACTACAAGACTTTTGATGATCTCCAGCTGGTTGCCCAATACAAGGAAACCGGCGACAATGCTCTTGTAGGCGAATTACACAGTCGCCACGCCCACCTGATCTTCGGTGTTTGTATGAAATATTTGAAAGATGAAGATGAAGCGCAGGATGCCAGCATGCAGATCTTCGAAAAGCTTTTAAAGGACCTAAAAAAACATGAAGTGCAGCAATTCAAGGCCTGGCTCCACATGGTTTGCAAGAATTTCTGCTTGATGCAGCTGCGTTCCGGACAATCTAAATTAAAACGCGACAAGGAAATGCATAAAGATATGGCATCGTTTGTGGAATCCGATCCAGAAGTGCATCTCACCAGTGCAAACACAAAAGAATTGCAATTGACCTTTATGGAGGAATGCATAAAAGGCCTGAATGCCGAACAAAAGCTATGTGTAGAGCTGTTCTTCCTTCAGGAAAAAAGTTACCAGGAAGTTACCGAAATGACCAGCTATAAAATGAACAATGTGAAAAGCTACATTCAAAACGGAAAAAGAAATTTAAAGATCTGTATTGAAAACAAGAGTGTACAAAAACAATGAGTAAAGAGTTAAATCATATCCATTCATCAGGCGATTGTCTCACTGAAAAGACTTTGTTCGACTACATCGACAATAAGTTAAGTCAGAAAGAAAGACACATCGTTGAAAAACATTTGCTCGATTGCGAAATGTGTTCAGATGCTTTGGAAGGTCTTGAATTAGTAAAAGACAGAGGCCGCATCACACTCATTAAGGACGAGATAAACAAACGCATACTTTCCGCAACCCAGGAAGAAGCTAAAATTGTTCCCTTCAATTATAAAATGATTTTCTCCATTGCTGCAACCATCGCTTTATTGGTAGTTGGAGTTTTTCTTTTTAATAAGATCAACCTGAAAGAAGATGTCATGAGCGGTGACATGGCTGAATTAAAAGAAAACGTGAATTCCGCACCTGCCTTATCACCACCGCCGCCACCAGTAACTGTTAATCCATCCGCAGAATCAGAACCAACTCCAATCGTAACCGAAACCCTTGAAGAATCTAACGGTCCCGCAAACGGACTTAAGGATGAAGTAACGAAATCATCACCAAACAAAACGGTTTTGAATCAGGACATTTTGCAAGCCGAGCAACAAAAACCCGGAGATTATTACAAAAATGGAGAAGTTGCCGCAACCGAAAGTAAAAATGAAGTAGCTATGGACGAGATCGCAATTCCCGCAGCCGGAACTGCCGTATTTGAGACAACCATAACACCCGCGGATGATCGGAAAAAGGATAATCTTGAAAAAGCACCCGCTGCTCCAAAATCAAGTACAGCAGACTACGAAAGGGATTCTAAATTAGCCGATAAAAAGAAATCTGAAGAAAAAGTGTCTTCCGGAGCTGGCACAAATGTGTATAGCTATAATTCTCCGGATCAGAACAACAAACAACAGGATGTGGAAAACCGGAATACCACTACAACCGGAAATACAGCAAACACTACTACAACCACGACCAAAAACAATCAAGGCGGTGAAAACTTAGAATTGGCTAAAAAATCCGA
>JBKJQG010000303.1:0-5949 GCA_046594925.1 Bacteroidia bacterium | reverse complement strand
AACAGATATTTTAGAAAACAATTAATATTCAAAAAATGAGCAAAATTATTTTTGACAGTGGAATATCACTTGATGGTTTTTTCGCAGGTGATAACAGAGGTCCTAAAAATCCTATGGGTGGAGTTTCGGGACAAATTCATTCATGGATGTTTAATCAAAAAGCTTTTTGGGAATATTTAGGACTAGAAGGAGGCAGAGAAGATGGATTTGATGGAAAATTTATAAGAGAGACAATTGAACGAACAGGTGCATTCATTATGGGGAAACGTATGTTTGAGGAAGGTGAAGCCAGTTGGCCAAATGACCTATACAAAGCTGACGTTTATGTAATAACACACGAAATTCGAAAACCTTGGGTTCAAAAAGGAACGACAACTTTTTACTTCATAAATGACGGAATAGAAAGTGCCTTGGAGAAAGCAATGAAATCAGCAAAGGGAAAAGACATAAGAATACAAGGCGGTGCAAACACTATTCAACAATTTCTAAATGCAGGACTTGTTGACGAATTTTTCATTCACATTGCTCCTGTTTTTTTAGGTAGAGGTATTCGACTCTTTGAGGGTATTGACAAAGACAAGTATGACCTTCAAATCGCAGAAGTGATACCCTCAGATTTGACAACTCATTTGAGATATAAACTGACCAAGAAATAGAAACAACGAACTGAATAATATCAAAATAAATTTAACTATTCGCAAAACTTACAACCTGCAAAATTGGAAATAAAACTTAGACCCACTGAAATTTCCGACTTAGATTATTTGTTTCAATTCCAACTTGATTCGGAAGGTAGATATTTAGCTGCTTTTATGCCTATAGCACCTACTGATAAAGGGGCATATTTGGACAAGCAACTAAAACTGTTAGATGACCATTCAGTAAATAACCAAACAATAATTCTTGACAATATTATTGTAGGAAGTATTGCAAAGTTTGTAGTAAAAGAGAAAATTATCTGGACGCTTGACATTATTGAAGATCTTCAACGAGTTCCGGAACTTTATTTAAAACATCTTGAAGGCACGGATGGACTTTTTAAAATTCATGTTCAACAAGGCAGTGACATTTTTAGAATCTTCTGCTTCTTTGACCAAGGAAAACTAGTTGTATTAGCAAATGGTTTCCAGAAAAAGACACAAAAGACTCCAAAACAAGAAATTGAAAAAGCACTTAAAATAAAATCAGAATATGAAAGCAAAAAAAAATAACTCCAAGACACTTGCTCAGTTCAAAGACGAACAATACGGAAAACGTGGTACTGCGAAACGCGACAAATTAGAAGACGGATACCAAACCTTTAAAATTGGCGCTTTAATACATGAGGCTCGACTGGAAAAGGGTTAAACGCAGAACGAACTTGCTGAAAAATGTGGAACGACAAAATCTTACATTTCAAAAATCGAGAACAATATTAAAGAGGTTCGAATTTCGACACTTCAGAAAATTGTTGAACTTGGTTTCGGTGGACATTTACAGCTTTCTATAAAACTGTAACAAATTGCTAGGTACGCAAACTGCATATAACAGCAGTCTGGCGTCATGCTGGCATTTAGCTTCGTAAGAAAAAAAATTACATTTGAGATGCGGCTTCGTAAAAGTGTTTTGATTTAAAAATTCGTACGAGCGCCAGGCGCCAAACCGTTATATGTAAGGCGGTTGGACAGACTCCTCCGCTGACAAAAAAAAACATGCCACGACGACGATATACTTTAGACGACCTTCAAGAATACGCATCTCGTTCTGGCGGAAAATGCTTAAGCAAAGAGTATATAGACCTTTCGACACCTATAAAGTGGCGTTGTAAAAAAGGTCACACCTGGGACGCAGACTTTCAAATCATAAGACAAGGAGGTTGGTGTAGGCAATGTGAAAGGCAAAAGAAAAAAGAATACGCTTTAGAAAACATTAAAAAAATTGTAGCCAAGCACGGGTTCAAATGCTTATCAACAGAATATATTAATGATTCGACCAAACTACAATTTCAGTGTCCTGAAAAAAATATTTGGTTTGCTTCACCGAATAACATTAAAAACGGGAGCAAATGTCGAAAATGTTCTGACAAATTAAGTGGACTTAATAAAAGAGATACGATTGAAACCTATCACAAACTCGCAAGGAAGCGCGGCGGCAAGTGCCTTTCAACAGTTTACATAACTAATACCACGAAACTAAAGTTGCAATGTGACAAAGGACATGTTTGGCAAACGTCGGCAGTAAATATTAAAACAGGAAGATGGTGTCCCAAATGTTCATACGTAATTCGGAGTGAGAATCAAAAAGATTCCATTGAAATGTATCAAAAAATTGCTAAGGAACGTGGTGGTAAATGCTTATCTAAAGTATATGTTCAAAGCCACGCAAGATTACAATTTCAATGTTCTCTCGGACATAAATGGTCAACAGTTGCTATTCAAGTTAAACGTGGGAGTTGGTGTGCCCGTTGCGGACATGATAGCCGCCGAAAAAAAGTATCAGAATGATTAAAAATTAAAGTTCCATAAAAAGAAAAGGCTCTCCAACCGGAGAGCCTTTTTTAGATCATGTTTTTCTGCTTAAACAAGGCGCCTTTAAGTATGTGATATTTTAGTGAGACCTCTACTCCACCTTTGTGCAAAGAAGCCTGCTGATAAGAAGAAACGTTCAAGTCGTACGAAATGCCTAAAGAAAAATCAGAGAACGTAACGAAAACCGAAGGAATGATTGCATCCTTATAACGGTAATACAACCCAAGACCAATAGCTGATTCGGTTATCAAACCGGTAATCTTGGTCTCGTTTTTAAGGCGGTAACGAACAGCACAACCGGCTGTGGCTTCCATCGACGGACCTTGCAGGAAGAAGATGAAGGATGGCAAAAAAGCGAACTGTGTTCCCGGACGGTCCAAATGTCCATTCAGGTTCACGACTAATTTCCCGTATAATTTTTCAGAAGCTGAAAAGTACTTTTGAGTTGGGCGGTTCAAATGGAAATAAGCAACACCAACATCTACTTTCCTTTTTTCATTCCTCGCGAACTTCGTTTTACCGTTAGAGTATTCGTAATACATCCCAGCAGCAAGATCCACATAAAAAAAGGAATTGGAAAAGTTAGGCTCGTTATTGTCCACCGCAGTATTGAAGCCATCACCATCGTATTGATTCCCCCATGTCAGTCCGCTCAGAGTAGCTTTGTGTTGTGCCCCTCCTACTGATATTCCCATTGAGAATTTACTTTCTCTGCTGACAGGAAGAATAGCTGCTAAACATAAATTAGCTTGCGACAATCCGAAATGTGAATCTCCGGCCTTGTCCGAAAAGAAATTGATTCCTGCTCCGAGGTGTGCGTTCTTTTCTTTTTTATCGAACATCGGAAGGTCGACCGAAGCCGCAACGGTGCTGAATGCATTTCCCATGGCAGCCCACTGATTCTTGTAATTCACAATGGCACGCACATATCCACTATAAACTCCGGTAGCACCAGGGTTGAGCAATTGAGGTGTTTCATTGTATTGCGAAAAATGCACATCCTGTGCAAAGATCTTAGCCTTACTCCCCGTCCAAAGAAGAGGGAAGAGCGTAAAAAGCAGTACAATGGTTTTGAATTTTGTGTTTTTCATAAATCAAAGGCCTAGCGAACCAAGGTGATGTTTCCTTTTTTCTGAATTTTCTTTCCATCAGGCATCACTCCGGATACCCGGTAAGCAAATACGCCCGGATTGCAAGCTTGTCCCATAAAAGTTCCGTCCCAGCCTTCCGACCTGTCGGTTGATTTAAAGACCTGTTGTCCCCAACGATTATAAATCTCAAATTCAAGTTTGTCGATGCTTCCCAACACGAACAAGATGTCGTTGTTGTTATCGCCGTTTGGAGAGAAAGCGCTTGGAATACCTACTTCTTCGCCTCCCGGAGGTTCACTGGTTAAACGGAATACAGCGACAACGTCTTCGGAAGTTGTAAAAGTAACTTCAGCAGTATCATTGCTAGAACTCGGAGTCGGGCTATGACTGGTCATTTGCCAATGGTCGAAAACATAAGGACTGTTAGGTGTTGCTTTCAGTTTGGTAACAATTCCTCCGAAATAACTTCCGGAATAAATGTAAGAAGAAGGCGTGATGCTGTTGATCTGAATGTTCCCTGCTCCTGCCGGCGAAACATCAAATGTAACCGCATAAGGCCCTGTCAAACTATAACAGTCAATCATGCCTTGCGTCATCGCAGCACAGCGGTCGGAGATGTTGGTACGAAAAGTCACGGTGTTCGCTTTCCATCCTGCATAAGAGCCGCCCCATTTTGCGCAGTGCTTTGTCATCTCAGGATCTATGGATGTGATTACACTGTCATAGATCGGTAATACAAACGAACAATTCAATTTGGTATTCATAAGGTCGATGTACCGCGACTGGTAATATTGTTTGAAATCCGGATTTGCCATCAAAGCATTTAAGATGAGTGCATGTCCTTGTCCTCCCGGATCCGGCAATGCATCTACGTTACAAGGATCAGCATTTGGAGAAGGATCAGGAACTCCAGTGTAATTGATGTAATGTCCCATAATGGCATCGAGGTCCCAAAGTGTGTAGCGCCATTTCTTTTTGTCGCCCGCAGGATCGAGTCCACGCCACCATGATGTATTCCAGTTCAACCAGTCGGAAGTCACCAACCAGGAGTTATACACGAAATAATCAACAAAACTTTTAATATTGAACAGACTGTCGACATAGGCATAGTTTGCCGGAACCGCCATGCTGTTTCCCTGAATATATGAATTCAGCGCATTCCAATCCGCTTGTGCTTGTCCTGTTGCAGGAGTGAAAGCTTCCCATGTTCCGCCCCATGTTTGCAGGAATTCAACATTGGGTTCATCCTGATTAAAATAATAACTTGTAAAGTCGAGGTCGTCTACTTTTTCTCTGATGTCGTAAACTCCCCAATATTGTCCGTTGACGTAAACGATGATCATTTCCATGGTACGTTCATCCACATTCAACCCTGCACGTTGCGATAAATGATGAGCAAATGCATCGCGTACGTGAGCCGGAGCACCCGGTGTGCCCTGAGGATAATTGTCGTTGGCAGCACCTTTGAAAATAAGGCGTTGAAATGATTTCCGGGGCTTCATGCTGAACACTTTGTAGTTCACAGCATCGTTGTATCCCATTTCATCGCGTGATACATAATCGAAACCACGTTGATTGTATGCCCAGGAATCATTTCCGTGTTCATTTGTTTCACCGTTTGTTTCCGCTACCAGCACTTTGGCAGCGTCAAAATATTCCAATCCTGTTTCCGCAGTAAGCTGAGTACCACCCAAAAGATCGTCGGTCTGATCGCCGAAAACAGAAACGACAGGAAGTGTATGTGTCTGGTTAATGAAGTAAGTATTGCTTTCCACGAAACTGGCGGGCTCCAGCGGATTGGAGCTAAATGCTCTTGCTCTAAGCACGGTGGTTGCAGAAATGCTCACCGCGGCGCTGTATAAAGTTGAACCAGTAGTAGGAATGTCCCCGTTGGTAGTGAAGCGGATGGACAATCCCGCTGCTGCCGTGATAGTCACTGTCTGTGAGCTTCCATAGAACCCTGCTGCAACATTCATCACGGGACGGGATGCGTATTCTAGCATTGCCCCTGAATTGCTTGTACCTTTTGTTGGCGTGGTGAACACGGACCAGGCAGGGGCTCCATTTGTTGTTCTTCCTCTGGAATGACCCGTTTGAGTTGGTTTCAATGTCATCGAATCAATGATCACGCCCGCAGGATCCGCGAACACCAATGCTTCGGGTTTGGTTTGTGTCAATTTAATTCCAGCGTGAATGTTCGTTCCAACTACCGTATTTTTTCCAGATGCCCAGATCGTTACAAATCCGGATGCAGGAATGGTTATCCCAGCCGGTATCGCCCATTTCATGGGATTGCTAATCTTATCACTTAAATAATAACCGGTCAAGGTGACAGCGGACCCTCCCGCATT
>JBKJQG010000183.1:0-29408 GCA_046594925.1 Bacteroidia bacterium | reverse complement strand
GTATAGGTGATCTCTCCACCCGCTATGTGTGATGCATTCAGACGGTTTGGGGCAAAGCCCAACATCAGCGTGATCACAGAGAATAGGAGAAAGCGTTTTACCATTTTTATGTGGGGTTGGTTGTTGTTTTTCTAAAAGTAGGCTTTTTGCTTTTTTGTTCAGAGTGTAAAAATACGACAAAATTAGCATTTGCAAGGCTCTTTATGTTTCCGTCGAAGGGTTTTTTAATGCCGTAGAAAGCCTGCTTCTATCAGACGCTCTTTCAGATACTTAGGTTGCATGGAAAGGAAGTTGTTTCCATTCATTTTTTTCCATTAAATTTACAAAGTGGGGAAAGCACGTTTTATAGTTAACTATCTGATTTACAGGTTAAAGTCTGTAAATGAACACGGGGTACATTCACCTTTTGTGTTCGACCTACTCATGAGCACCGTTTACAACAAAAGGAGTTTCTATGCCTATGCCCGGATAGAGAAGAGGAGAAAAGAGCTGGCCTTGTCGATGCAAAAACTGGAGTGCACCGACTTGGGAGCTGGGTCGAAGGTGAATAACAAGACAAAAAAGTCCGTGCAAGAGATCTTGTTCTCTGCTGCCAAACCCGCAAAATATAGTCAGCTTTTGTTCCGTCTCGCGGATCATTTTCAACCCAGAACCGTGCTTGAACTCGGAACATCCTTAGGAATCAGTTCGGCTTATCTGGCGGCAGCCAATTCAAGATCCCGGGTGATTACTGTGGAAGGCTGTGAAGAAATTGCTGTAGTTGCAAAAAAAACTTTCAAGCTTTTGGAATTGACGAACATAGAACAAGTGCATGGAAATTTCGATGAGGTGCTTTCGGAGATCCTGAAAAATAGTTCTCCGCTGGACCTCGTTTTTTTTGATGGCAATCACCGCAAAGAACCCACTTTGAGGTATTTCAAACAATGCCTTGAGAAAGCGAACGAAAAAAGTGTTTTCATTTTTGACGACATTTACTGGTCGCCCGAAATGACAGAAGCTTGGCAAGAAATAAA
This sequence comes from Bacteroidia bacterium, assembly GCA_046594925.1. Lineage (GTDB taxonomy): Bacteria > Bacteroidota > Bacteroidia > 2-12-FULL-35-15 > 2-12-FULL-35-15 > 2-12-FULL-35-15. Next base: position 28,395 of record JBKJQG010000183.1, on the reverse strand, counting down.
GAATCATCCTGACGTAACGGTCAGCCTAGATTTGTTTTATTTGGGAATCGTGTTCTTTAGGAAGGACCAAGTGAAGGAGCATTTTGTGATACGTTACTAATACGAATGTCAAAAAAAGCGAATTTTGCGAATCCTTGTGTTTTAAAAGAAGCCTCTTAGTCGATCATTCTAATATTCTTCCAATTCATTCTACAATCAGTATTATTTGTAAATTCGCATAGATTCGAACATTCGTAATCCCGATAGGTATCGGGATCGTTTTTTTCGTTATTCGCACCGCGCCATGAAGTCTATCATAGAATTAGCCAATATAGCCAAAGCATACAAGATAGGTACAGAAGAAATCCATGCCTTGCGTTCGGTTTCATTGGAGATCTCGAAGAACGAATACGTCGCCTTGATGGGCCCCTCAGGTAGCGGAAAATCTACATTGATGAATATTCTGGGTTGTCTCGATAGCCCTTCCAGTGGGGAGTATATTTTGAATAATCTTGCTGTGGCAAAAATGTTGGACAATGACCTGGCGGAAGTGCGCAACAAGGAAATTGGTTTTGTGTTCCAATCGTTCAATTTATTGCCGAGGTCGACTGCGCTGGACAATGTGATCCTGCCATTGATCTATGCAGGGTTCAATAAAGCCGATCGTATTAAAAGAGGAAAAGAAGTGTTGGAGCAGGTAGGTTTGGGTGACAGGATCATGCACAGGCCGAATGAGCTTTCGGGCGGACAGAGACAGCGTGTAGCCATTGCCAGAGCTTTGGTAAATAATCCGGCGATCATTCTCGCGGATGAGCCAACCGGAAACCTTGATTCAAAAACATCCGTGGAGATCATGGGTCTGTTTGAAGAGATCCACAAGAACGGAAACACCATTATTTTAGTAACGCACGAAGAAGACATCGCACAGCATGCTCACCGCATTGTCCGTTTAAAAGACGGAGTAGTAGAGCGTGATTATAAGAACGAGAATGTGACTATTGTAAGCAACCGGCTCGTTCATTAGGTACAGATATCCAATCTTTACAGATGGGTTTTTCGTTCAGTTATTTTTTAAGCGTACAGATCTGTAAAATCCATTTTTATCCGTTATCCGTAACACAATGAAGATCTACACAAAAACAGGCGACAAAGGCCAAACTTCCCTTATTGGCGGGACACGCGTTCCCAAACATCACATCCGCATCGAGTCCTACGGAACGGTGGATGAGTTGAATTCCTATATTGGATTGATCCGCGATCAGGAGATCGATGCGCATTCAAAAACGATTCTAATTGAAATTCAAGACCGTCTTTTTACGATTGGTTCTTCCCTGGCTTCCGATCCGGAAAAATCAAGAATGAAGATCCCTGATCTGAAAGAATCGGATGTGGAATTGCTGGAAAAGGAAATGGACCGAATGAATGAGACCCTGCCGGAAATGAGATCCTTTGTGCTCCCGGGTGGACATACTACCGTTTCTTATTGTCATCTTGCCCGCTGTGTCTGTCGCAGAGCCGAAAGACTCACCATTCACCTTTCTGAAGATAGTTTCGTTGCTGATTTGGTGATCAAATACCTCAACCGCCTAAGTGATTATTTATTTGTTCTATCCCGCAAACTAACTCAGGATTTGAATGCTCAGGAGATTCCCTGGAAACCCAGGATGTGATCAACCTCTAACGTGAAAGATTGCTTCGTACCTCGCCCTTCGGCTACTGATTAACCCGCTTCGACTTGCCAAAGTCCATTATCAACAGCTGTTTATTAAAAAAGTTACTTTGTGCCTTTGATTAGTGGAATTAATTTTTACTTTTGCAGAAATAAGAACAGGGAATAAAAAAAGCATAAAAATTAATTTCAAAACGTAACAACTAAAAAGTTTTTGCGTTCTATCCTTAAAACGAACAAAATGTATTGGACACTCGAACTAGCAAAAAACTTAGAAGATGCACCTTGGCCGGCATCTAAGGATGAATTAATTGATTTTGCTATCCGTTCCGGGGCACCGATGGAAGTGATCGAAAATCTTCAGGAGATTGAAGACGAAGGGGAGATTTATGAATCCATTGAGGAGATCTGGCCAGACTATCCTACAAAAGAAGATTTCTTCTTTAACGAAGACGAATATTAATTCAGGAAAATCATAAAAAAATCCCTTCCATTTACCGGAAGGGATTTTTTATTTCTATGTATTTACTATCCGTCCTCCCGTGCCGTCACCCTGAGCGGAGTCGAAGGGCGGAGTTTATTTTTTATCATCGTCTTTGTCATCTTTCTCTACTTCTTTCTTCACAAATGCTCCGCTAGAATCAAAGATGTAGTCGGCTTCATCCACCTCCGCTTCATAGCTTACTGATCCGTCTGCGCTGGTGATCTTAGAAGCTTCTTTGATCTTTTTTCCGGGCATGTTGCTGCTGCAATAGTTGCTAACCGCTTTGGGAAGGTCATTGACTTTGATCTCCACTTCCGTTGCTATTAATTGTCCGTTTGGACCTAATTCAACTGAAGTTTCCACACCGTTCTCGGTGAACTCTGCTTCATAATTGGTTCCTTCTTTTTCCCATTTGTCAACTTTGGCATTCGGATGCATCTTCGCAAATGAAGTGCTGATGGTAGAAGGCACGTTTGCTTCTTTCATTGTCTGGGCGCTGGCGGAGATCGCAATGAATCCGAGCGCGAATAGTAATACAGATTTTTTCATGATTTTTTTTTTGGTTTATAAATATAGTTAATTCAATTTTATAATGCAATAGTAGTCGAAGATTCTGTTTTAATTCTGTCGCTCAGATCTTTATTTTCAGGGACAGATTGATGACTCTTCCTTCGAGTGGAGCCCATATGGGTTGGAAGATCGGGTTCTGACGGGTGCCCGTCACAACCGGTTCGAATTGGGTTTGACGGACATCGAGGAGGTTCTCGCAATTCAAAACGATGCTCCCTTGCTTAAATTTACGTTCGAGCATTCCGGCCATAAAGAGAAAATTGGGCACCTTTCTGTTTTCGTAGACATACTGATTGGCTGTGTAGGCTGCTTCTATTCCCATTCGCCACTTGTCCTCTATTTCATAAGTTAGGGTCATGGAGCATTTGTCTTTCGGATTGAAAGGCATGTTGAGCCGAATGCTGTCGTACTGTTGAGTAGCTTCTGTATGGTTGTAACCCAAGTATATTTCAATACTATGAAAAGCCAAGCGGATGTAGGTGTCGCTTCCGTAACTTTCAACGAAATAATCGCCATTAGTTACGATTACGGTTTCTATATTTTCTAATTCGGAATCGGTTCCTTTTACTATAGGATTTAAGATCTGAGTATAGTAAAAAGCCTGGTTCAATTCAAAACGCAGAGCATCAAATACGATCCTATGAAAGTTGATATCGCAGTTGGCTCCGTAAGAATTTTCGGAATGTACGTTGGGGGATGGATTTTTCATATTGCCAACCGGATCTGTCACGTCAAAAATGCTGGGTGTTTTATACCCGCTTCCTCCTGCCAAACGGATCGTGAATTTCTGCCCCGGTTTGTAGAACATGGAAAGTCTTGGCAGGAAAAAGGAACCAAAAGTGTTGTGAATGTCATAGCGAATACCGACCTGGAAAGAAAGTTTTTTAAATAGCTGCCAGTCATCTTGCAAGAAAAGTCCGGTAGTATAATAATTGTAATCCCTGAAAAACAAAGCCCCGCTTTTGGTCAGAACAAAATTTTCGGAAGTGAAATTCAGTCCGGCCACGACCGTGTGTTTCTTAAACCGTATCACATCATTCAGTTCGGTGTAGCTAGAGTATTGTGTTCCGGCAAAAACGGATCCGGAGGCATTCATCTCTCTTTGAAATGCACTTGCTGCTGTTTTTAAGCTGAGCGAATTGTTCTTTGAAACGTATTTTGTAAAAGTAAGATCAATCGTATTTCTGAAAAGTGTTTCTTTTTGCAGGAAAGGATGAGCAGTATCCTTTCCGTTTTTCAAAGCAAAGATGTCCCCGCCCGCTTTTTTGTCGTAATTGCTGTTTATGCCAATGATGAGCTCTGTTTTGGGGCTGGGGCGAAAAAACAAACGCGGATGAAGGGTGTAACTCTGGTCTTCCGGCACATCCGTGAATCCATCTCCGTTCACATCGGTTGCTTTTTTTAAATTCGCTCCAGCAAACAAAGTAAGACTGCGTTTGTTTTTTTTTCCTGAATAAAAAATATTCAGATTTCCTTCCCCAATGCTGGTTGCATTTAGCGTTAGTGTAGTCTGAGCGGTATCGGAAGGAGTTTTTGAGATGAAATTGATTAAGCCTCCAATCGCACCTCCTCCATACAAAGTCGACGCGGATCCTTTGATGATTTCTACCTGTTTCAGATCTAAAGGCGGAATGGCCAGAACGCCCAAACTTCCTGAAAATCCCCCGTACAAGGGTAAGCCATCTCGCATGATCTGCGTATATTTTGCGTCGAGTCCCTGCATCCTTATCGCATCGTTTCCATTCACTGCATTGGTTCGCTGAATGGTGATTATTGAAAGGTCTCCCAGAATGCTGGTAATGTTCCCGGGAACGATCGTGCTTTCTTCGTCCATGTCCTCCTGTCCGAGTACTTCTACTTTTGTCGGCAGATCATCTATGCGGGAGTTGGTTCTTGTGGAGGTCACTACTATTTCTTCAAGGTCTGTTTGGGTGGAGACAAGAAAAACCGTGACCGTTTCTTGAACTGTTTGTGGAAGTTGAAGCTGCAGATTTTTTTTTTCGTATCCGATAAGGTAAAGAACTACCTTTTGGTTGCCGTCGGGAACTTTTTGAAAAGTCATCAGCCCTTGAGCATCGGAAATCCCACTCTGATTTGTCACTTCCATAAGCGCAACAACACCTGTTAAGGTTTCTTGGGTACTGCTGTCTTTTACAAGGAGGGTGACAGTGTTTTGTGCATCTACCCAAAATGATAAAAGTAGAAAAAGGCTGCTAAGAAAGAGTCGGATCTTCATAGATTCAAAACCGGAGTTCTAAGCTGTGCATTTTGTCAGTAACCGAATAGCTGACGTTAACTCCGTACTTGCTGCAGATCTCTTTCACAATCGCGAGCCCTAAACCAATGGATTCAGCAGAGGCTTCGTTCTTACGAAAGCGGTTAAATAATTCTGACGTGTTAGTTACGGTAGTATCGGAGGTATTTGAAAGGACCATTTTGTTTTCTTCGAACACGATCTGAATGCTACCTTCTTTCACATTGTGTCGGATGGCATTCTGGACTAAATTGCTGATGAGGATATCGGCTAGCATAGAGTTCATTTTATGCTGAGGTGAAGCTGATCCTTTCGTTTCGATCTGGATGTTCATTGCAGCGGCCTGATCCTCAAAATGGGATACGGTTTTTGCAGTCAGCGTTCTGAAATCGACAAGGATCTCCAGGTCCTTGAACTGATCATTCTCTATTTTTGAAAGAAGCAGCAGGGCTTTGTTCAACGAAGAAAGTTTGTTCGCCGCATTGTATGCCGATTGGATCAATGACATGTCGCTTTCATTCAGGTGAGCCGATTGAATCAGTAATTCGATCTTTGTTTTAATCACCGCCAAAGGAGTCTGAATCTCATGCGATGCATTTTCAATGAATTGTTTCTGATTGTTGTAGTCGGATTGCATTTTCTCTGTCATTGCAGTTAGTGCAGCATTCAGCTCGGAAAATTCAACGATGGACGTCGAATTAAATTTTTCCGCTTTTTCCGTTATTTTATATTGTTCGAGCTGTTTCAAAGTCTTGTAAAAGGGCGACCATATTTTTTTTGAGACATACCAGTTAATGAAGAAAAATCCAGACAAAAGTAAAACCAGTAAAAAAATGATGGGGTAGAAAATGCTTTCAATAAGGTCCTCCGATTCGATGGTTGATTTACGGATGGTAAAGAGATAATTGGATTTTCCGTCATTCACAACGGATCGTAAAACACGATATGGCAGTAATTCTTCTTCCAAAGAATCGTACATCATTGTGTCCGACATGACATAAGCACGTTCACCGTCAAGGGCATCTATTAACGTCGGCTGGAGTGCGATGGAATCGTCGTCAACGCTTTTTCCCGCTTTCAATCTCTGTTCCGTCTTGATCTTTTCTTTCCAGAGAGATTCATCCAACGTGTCTTGTATCTCCGCAGAAACCCAATTGAACAAAACAAAAGAGCAGATTGCAAAGGCAGGCAATGCAAAAAGTAAATAATAAACACTTGTCTTGCTTAACAGTTTCATCGTGTCGAAAAATTATAACCGATCCCGTAAATCGTCTTGATGTAATCCTCAGCTCCCTTTTCCAGCATTTTCTTTCTCAGGTTCTTGATATGGGTATAAATGAAATCGTAGGAATCACTCTGATCCATGTCATCGCCCCAAAGGTGCTCTGCGATTGCATTTTTTGTTATGACTTTGTTCTTGGCTGAAATAAAGAACAGTAGCAACTCGTATTCTTTACCGGTCAGGGTCAGAAGTTCATTTTTTATATAAACATTCCGGGCAGGCAGGTCGATTCTGATCTCATTCAGCAGCAATTCATTCTTGCCGTCGAAACTCTTTCTTCTCACTATCGCTTTGATGCGGGCATTCAGTTCCGAGAGATGAAAGGGTTTGGTTAGGTAATCATCTGAACCCAGTTCCAATCCTTTTAGTTTATCGTCCAGGGAATTTTTTGCAGAAACGATGATAATGCCCGCTTCCGATCCTTTTTCCTTCAGTTCTTTCACGATCTGCAATCCATTCCCTTTGGGTAAGGTGATGTCGACTACTACACAATCGTAATCATAAACATTCACTTTTTCGGATGCTTTTTGATAATCCGATGCTGTTTCACAGACATATCCCTCCGATTCGAGATAAACCCGCATCGCATCCAAGAGTTCTTGTTCGTCTTCAATGAGTAGAATCTTCAATTTGTTTCCATTTATGAGAACCAAATTTAGGGTTTAATTCTGTAGAAAATCTGATTCTCCTATTCCTGGTCTACAAGGGCTTTTAGCGAATCTTCTGTTAATTTGTCAGGTTTTACCAAAGGGAACAGCTTTTGACTAATGCCCTGCTGTATTTTCAAATCGGATTCCGTTCCTTTTCCCTTGCCGGCAGGGCTTCGACAAGGGCAATAAATTTCGGAAAATGAAGCTAAAAATTAGCTACTTTTGCATCCCCCGGCTCCCGGAGGATGAGACATTAAAAAAATGATTACAATATGTTAGATATTTTCACAAAAAGCATTTCTAAACTTTTCGGAACCAAATCCGACAGAGATTTAAAAGAGATACAACCCATCGTTGAACAGATATTAGTTGAATATCCCAAATTAGCCTCCTTAAGCAATGATCAGCTGCGGGGTAAAACAGGGGAGTTCAAAAAACGCATTGCCGACCGTTCAGCAAAAGAGAATGCAGAGATCAGCACCTTGCGCAAGAGCATGGAGGATGCGCCGGAGATGGAGGTAGAGACGAAGGAGAAGATCTATGAGCAGATAGACGAACTGGAGAAGACCATCATTGAAAACAACAAAGAGATCTTAAATGAAATTTTACCGGAAGCTTTTGCAGTGGTAAAAGAAACGGCAAAACGTCTGAAAGAAAACTCCGTACTGGAAGTAACCGCTACACAAATGGACCGTGATTTTGCAGCTCAGCGCGATTCGGTTCAGATCAAAGGAGACAAAGCTTTATGGTCGAATACCTGGATAGCAGCCGGAAATGAAGTGACTTGGGACATGGTTCACTACGACGTGCAGCTCATCGGTGGTATTGTACTTCACCAGGGTAAGATCTCAGAGATGGGAACTGGAGAAGGAAAAACATTGGTCGGGACGCTTCCTGTATATTTGAATGCACTTACGGGATTGGGAGTTCACGTAGTAACGGTGAACAACTATCTTGCGAAACGGGATTCGGAATGGAACGGTCCGCTGTTCGAATTTCATGGTATGACTGTAGATTGTATCGACAAACACGAACCGAATTCACCTCAAAGAAGAAAAGCATATTTGGCCGACATTACGTTTGGAACAAACAACGAATTTGGGTTTGACTACTTGCGTGATAATATGTCGCGTTTACCGGAAGACCTCGTACAGCGCAAGCACAACTATGCGATCGTGGATGAGGTGGATAGCGTTTTGATCGATGATGCACGTACGCCATTGATCATTTCTGGTCCAACCCCGAAAGGCGACAACCAGGAATTTGCTCCCTTGAAACCACGAATCGAAAAAATTGTAAACGCACAAAAGAATTATGTGAATTCAGCTTTGACAGATGCCAAGAAATTATTGGCGGAAGGAAAAGATAAAGAAGGTGGAGTAGCATTGTTGCGTGCCTACAGAGGGCTTCCAAAAAATAAGGCCCTGATCAAGTTCTTATCGGAGCCGGGTATCAGAGCTCAATTGCAGAAGACAGAAAATTTCTATATGCAGGATCAGTCCCGCGACATGCACAAAGTGGACGAGGAATTATTTTTTGTGATCGATGAAAAGCATAACTCCATTGAGTTGACAGAAAAAGGATTGGAGTTGATCTCCTCTTCTTCTGAAGATGCAAAATTCTTTGTGTTGCCCGATGTGGGTGGTGAGATCGCAGCTTTGGAGAAAGCCGGATTAAGCGGAGAAGAAAAAGCAAAACGCAAGGAAGAATTGATCCGTGATTATTCCATCAAGTCGGAACGTGTTCATACCATTAATCAATTGTTGAAAGCATACACTTTATTTGAGATTGATGTGGAATATGTGATCATGGATGGGAAGATCAAGATCGTGGATGAGCAGACTGGCCGTATCATGGAAGGCAGAAGATATTCCGATGGTCTTCATCAGGCGATTGAAGCAAAAGAAAATGTGAAGGTGGAAGCCGCTACACAGACGTATGCGACTGTTACTTTGCAGAATTATTTCCGTATGTATTCCAAATTGTCGGGCATGACCGGCACCGCGGAAACAGAGGCGGGTGAGTTCTGGGATATATACAAACTGGATGTCGTGGCGATTCCTACCAATCGTCCAATAGCACGTAAGGATCACGAGGATCTGGTCTTTAAGACCAAGCGTGAAAAATACAATGCAGTTATTGAAGAAGTTGGAAAATGTGTGGAGCAAGGCCGTCCGATCTTAGTAGGAACAACTTCCGTAGAGATTTCCGAATTGCTGAGCAGGATGTTGAAATTGAGAGGCATCAAACACAACGTATTGAATGCGAAAATGCACCAGCGGGAAGCTGAGATTGTACAGGAAGCGGGACAAGCAGGAACAGTGACCATTGCCACCAACATGGCGGGTCGTGGAACCGACATCAAATTAGGAGAAGGAGTAAAAGCGGCCGGCGGTTTGGCCATCATCGGAACCGAGCGTCACGAATCCCGACGTGTAGATCGTCAGTTAAGAGGTCGTGCCGGTCGTCAGGGAGATCCAGGGTCTTCACAGTTCTTTGCTTCTTTGGAAGATGACCTGATGCGTTTGTTCGGTTCTGAAAGAATCGCCAAACTGATGGACAGAATGGGACTGAAAGAAGGAGAAGTGATTCAGCATTCGATGATCACAAAATCCATCGAGCGGGCTCAGAAAAAAGTAGAAGAGAATAACTTCGGAACTCGTAAGCGTTTGATCGAATATGATGACGTGATGAACTCACAGCGGGAGGTCATTTACAAAAAACGGAGACATGCTTTGTTTGGCGAACGTCTGGCGATAGACATTGCGAATTCCATTTACGATACCTGCGAATCTATCGTAGCGGAATATCACGAGATGAAAGATTTCGAAGGATTCAACCTCGAAGTGTTGCGCGTATTGGCAATCGAATCTCCTGTGGATGAGAATGGTTTTGCTGATGCAAAACATCAGGAAGTGGTAGATGCCCTTTATGAGAAAGCAGAATCACATTACAATTCTAAGAATAACGCGATCAAAATAAAATCTTTCCCGGTAATCAAGGATGTTTATGAAAATCAGGGAGCTTCTTATGAGAATATTGTTTCGCCTTTAAGCGATGGGATCAATACTTTGCAAGTGGTTGTGAATTTAAAACGTGCCTACGAAACCAAAGGAGCTGAATTGATCCTTGGTCTTGAAAAAGGAACGGCTTTGTCTATGATCGATGATTCCTGGAAAGAGCATTTACGTGAGATGGATGAGTTGAAGCAGTCGGTACAAAATGCAGTCTACGAACAAAAAGATCCTTTGCTGATCTATAAATTCGAGTCCTTCCAATTGTTCAAACGAATGGTTACGGAAGTGAATAAAGAGATTGTTTCCTTCCTGATGAGAGCGAACCTTCCGAACGAAGTTCAGAACAGTGTTCAGCAGGCAAGAGTGCAGGCCCCACAACGTCAGCAACAAACTCAGACCAGCAGAACGGAAGTCGGAACAACTACAAATAACAATACCGGGCACCCCGATGAAGAACAACCGAAAGTGAAAGCACAGCCGGTGAGAGTAGAGCAGAAGATCGGCAGAAATGACCCTTGTCCTTGTGGCAGCGGAAAGAAATACAAAGCTTGTCACGGAAAGTAATAGAACAAAAAATCCTGCAAAGTGTCTTTGCAGGATTTTTTTTGCTTGACCGTTCTCTTACTGAAGAATGATTCGCTTGATCGTCACCTTCTTATTTACGTCGATGATCTGAATGAAATAAATTCCGTTTTGCATTTCCTCTTTTTCAAGCAACAATTGTTTTCCGCTGAACATCATTGTTCTCATTTCTTTCCCTAATACATCCATGATCTTGATTGTAGTTTGCTTTTGTTCCTGGGCGAAAAGAATGGTTGTTTGGGAAGTAAACGGATTCGGAGAAATGGTAATTTCCGACGCAGAGTTTGAGTTTGCAATACTTGTTCCCAAAGGATAGATGGTGATTGAGTCGTTTAACAAATTGAAAGCAACCGGTGCTCCCATGGCATCGTTGGCTTTGTATCCGGACACAGACAAATGCATCACCGATGGTGATGAAATGGAACTATTTGCTTGAAATTTAAAATCAGCAATTTTTCCATAACCGCTTATATCTGTGTGCACTATACGTGTGATTCCGCCATATTCTGTGTTGGCGACTGCTGCATTGCGTGCAATGGAGATAGCATCTGTTCCGATGGTGCCTAGCCAACTTGTCGGATAAGTTAAACTTTCTGTCGCGGGCTGAACGAGCGATGCATCGTAGCCAATGTTAAATGCAAGTCCGTATAAATTGCTTACCGGCAAAGCCGCTGTTCCTGTCCATACTTCCACATCCACAATATCTCCTGCATTGTATGTACTGCTGGCGGTCACAAAATAAAGATCGGGGTTGATTGTCTTCACACCGGAGTGATTTTCGGAATAGGCATGAAAGGAACTGAAATTTAGATTGACGGCCAATGTATCGTTACTATTTATAATGCTGTCACCGTTACAATCAACGTGTTTAATATCGAAGCCATTTGCCTGAGTTGTTCCCCAGCTGGCCGAAGAATCGGCTTGCCATAAATTGCTGATACTTGCTCTTGGTATTCCAAGTTGTGAGTAATACAATCCGATCGGGAGAAGATCGTTGTTATTTACGACGGCATCATTGTCAGTATCCCCGGGCCATACCGGAAATGCACCTGTTGCAGGGCATTGTTGGTTCATGAAAAAAGAAACAGTGCTCGAGTCGTAATTTGCTACAGCAAGATCGGGTTTTCCGTCTCCGTCTATATCTCCCGCAGCTATGTTTGAACATCCTTCTATTGCTCCTGTTCCATCTGTGACGATAAAAGTGGAGGGAAAAATAAAGGAAAGATTTCCAGGGGTACTTGTGTTTTCTTTAAGGCATATTTGGGTTCCGACTCTTGGACCTAAAGCAACATCCGGCTTTCCATCGCCATTAAGATCTTCGATGGTAATGCTGTTTGACACCGCGGCCGGGAAATCTGCCCTGGGTGCAAATGCAATAGTTCCGGGTGTTCCGGTATTTCTGAATATGCAGAGCATGCCTGACGCATAATTGGGCAGGACAGCATCTGGTTTTCCGTCTCCGTCCATGTCAGCGACTTTAACATCATAAACGTTGCCGATCGGATACGTAACGGGAGCTGCGAATGTAATATAGTCGAGCGGGTTGGTTGTGTTCTTGAGTATGATCAATTCATTACTTCCACCGGAAGTCTCAGTAACCAGAATGTCCCGTTTGCCATCTCCGTCAAGATCTGTTACAGCTGGGGTGTATGTCCAGGACGACCCCGTGTTGATGAGACGTGGAGCGGCAAATGCAATAAAACCATTCACGCTTATATTTTTGAATATTAAAAGCTGCCCATAGTATTTTCGTGCTACTATCAACTCTGGTTTACCGTCTCCGTCGAGGTCGTCAATTACAACATTGTTTGGAGCGTCAATATAATAGTCTACTCTCGGGCCCAAAGAAATAGTACCAGAAGTGGTGTTTCTGAAAATACCAATATAGTTTGATCCCGTGGATACAACATCAATCCGTCCATCAGCATCAAGATCGCCAACCGCGACTCCCTTACTTTCTGACCCGACGGTTGCAAAATCTATTTTAGAAGCATAGGAGATCAATCCGTTCACGCTCGTGTTTTTGCGAATGGAAATTGTATTAGCCGTGCGGTTGGACGTGATGAGGTCAGATTTTCCGTCGTTGTCCATGTCAGCCATCACAACGGCAAGGGGATTCGTGCCAGTTAGAGAATCTATCCTCGCGGCATACATCGCTGTATTTATTCCTCCTCCGCAAGCAAATGTTACAAGAAAAGGTTGTGATGAGTAGGCGGAGAGACTTGACGTGTTGTTTGAAACAGAGAATTTTTCATAGGTCGCGCCGATCGGCACTGTTACTGTAAGAGTGGTTGTTGTAGCAGCGGATACATATGCTTTTTCTGCTCCAAAATAAACAAGATTTCCGGAAGGCAGAGGATTGAAATTAGTTCCGACAATGCTTACTGTGGTTCCTGCTGGGCCGGAAACCGGACTAAAGGAAGAAATTGCCGGTGGCTGGGGAACTGTTTCGCAAAGCAAATTTTTGTACACTGATAAGGGCATGTCTACGCCTGCGAGAGAAATGACAACATCGGGTTTTTCATCGTTGTCGAGATCCGAAATTGAAATATATACCGGGTTGATTCCGCAGGCATAGTCTATTTTCGCAGCAAAAGAAACCACTCCGATGGTACTGGTATTCTTGATGATCGAAAAAGTATTTGCAGTGGAGTTTACTACTGCAACGTCCAGTTTCCCATCGCCATCTATGTTTGCGATCGCGACGCAGTATGGTTTGCTGCCGGTCGGAAAATCAACTTTGGTAGCAAAGTTCAGACTTCCGGAAGTGCTCAGATTCCTCAAAATAGAAACGGTATTGGAGTTGTAGTTGGCCGAGACCAAGTCTTTTTTTCCATCTGCGTCAATGTCACCGATGGCAACTCCGTATGGCTGAAGACCTGTGGGGAATTGAATTTTCGGATCAAATGAGATACTACCTAAAGTGCTGGTGTTCCGTGACACTTCAATGGAAGTGCCCGCCGTAACTGCGATGTCCGGTTTGTTGTCGCCATCCAAGTCGCCTATCGCAGCATTTAAAGGATCCGGACCAGAAGGAAAAACCAGCGGTGCAGCAAATGAGATGCTTCCAATGCTACTAGTATTTCGGTATATTATGAGCGGGGAAGAAGAGAAAGCAGAAACACCCATGTCGGGTTTTCCATCACCATCCAGGTCAACAACAGCAATGCTATATGGCTGTGCGGTAGTTGCCATATCAATTCTTGCAGCAAATGAAGTGTTTCCCAACGTGCTGGTATTTCTGTAGATCGAAACCGTATTCGGACTCGTGCTTCCGACAAGGAGGTCTAGTTTCCCATCTCCGTCGAGATCTCCGGTTGCTACACGGTAGGTGCCGTTAATCGCCGATAAATCAAGCTTCCTGTCGAAAGAAAGAACTTGGTTAGTGCAATTATTCTGCAGGACAGAGACCTGGCTAAATGTATTGGAAGAAGCGATCTCCGGCCTTCCATCTCCGTCAAAATCGGCAATTGCAGTGGTCTTTGAACCCGATCCGCTTCCTACACCCGAGCTGAAATCTAATCGGGAGGCAAAAGAACTCGTGCTCAAAGAAGTGGCACAAGTGAAAGTCACACTGAATTGTTTGAGAGAATAGGCTGTTAAACCGGTAGTGATGTCGGTCACCGAAATGTATTGAAAAGTACTTGAAGCAGGAGCATTCACGGTGAGCGACCCTGTAGATGCAGCAGTAACAGGTGCCATCACTGAACCAAAAAATACGACATTGTTTGAGGGCGTTGCGTTAAAATTGCTTCCCGTTAAAGTCACGGTCGTTCCAACCGGCCCTGATAATGGAGCAAAGGAACTTATTACAGGCTGAGCCAAAGAAGGAGAAAGTATGAAAGAAGTGATGATAAAAAGAAGGACGATCTTTTTCATGTCGAATGTTTTGGAGAATAAAGATAAGTAATCAAGCTAATAGATACAAACCGATTCTCTGATTTTCAATGCAATTCAAATAAACAGGCTTTGTTTGGGTTTATAAACAGCAAAAATCTAATAAGTTTTTTCCTCTCTCAATGATTTAGGAACCAAATGTTCTATTTTTGAAATGAACCAAACAAACAAACAAACAAACTATGCAACCAAATTTTTTAATTATTCTGGCCGCGGCACTGGTGCCGATGGTAATGGGTTTTATCTGGTATAATCCCAAAGTATTAGGCAATGCCTGGATGACAGCCGCAGGGATTACCGAGGATAAAATGAAAGGCGCTAACATGCCCGTGATCTTCGGAGTTTCTTTTTTATTGAGTTTTTTCTTAGCCTTTGCAATCCAGTTCATGGTCATCCATCAGTGGGGTGTTTTTTCAACGCTGGCCGGTGACCCAACCTTAATGGATCCCACTTCTGAAACAGGGATGTTTTTCGCAGATTTTATGGCGAAGCACGGACAAAATTTCAGAACATTCAAACACGGCGCACTTCACGGTACAATTGCCGGAATCACCATCGCGCTTCCTATTTTAGGAACAAATGCTTTGTTTGAAAGAAAAGGATTCAAATACATTATGATCAACGTAGGCTACTGGACAATCACCATTGCTTTGATGGGTGGTATTATTTGCCAATGGTCTTAAAAAGTGATGAGGTGATGAACTGATGAGGTGGACTTGACGACGTGATTAACCAACAGATGGGTGAGAAGGGAATTGAAGTTTACTTTTCACAATTGATATGTTTTTACCGAACAAAAAAAATCCCCGTTCAAAACGAACGGGGATTTTTTCATAGGTAACTCTTTCCTTCATCACCTCATCACTTCATCACCTAGTTATTTCGTAGCATTCCCCACAACGTTGATGTTGAATTCAAAATCATTGCTGATCGCTTTGTCGCCGATTCCTTCGAAGAAGCTGGCAGAACCATACTTGATTCCGTATTTAGTTCTGTCGATAACGATCTTCGCTACTGTTACGAACGTCTTGTCGTCCATTTTGATCATTGCAGGGAAAGTGATTTCGTTGGTCACTCCTTTGATGGTCAGTTTGCCGGTCACATCGTAGTCGTTTCCTGATTTCAGAGTTGCTTTTGTCAATTCGAATTTTGACGTAGGGAATTTATCCGTTCCGAAAAAATCATCCGCTTTTAAATGGCCTACTAATTTTCCGTTCCATTCTTTGTCAGTAAGGTCGGTACAAGTGATTGAGTTCATGTCGATCTCAAAAGTTCCTCCTGTGATGGATTTTCCGTCGGAAACAATGTTTCCTTTTGTGATGGCAATCCCACCGGTGTGCTCTCCGGTTACTTTTCTTCCTACCCAGGTAGCCGTTGAAGTTTTAGAATCTATGGTGTAGTTTACCGGTTTCGCCATGAAGGCTGATGCTCCGATTGCAGCTGCTGCAATGAGGGCGAATGTGAATTTTCTGATCATTTTTCTTTTGGTTTAGTAAGTTTAACGCAGCAAATATAAATAATATATGTATATACATATAATGTTTTAACATATTTTTTCCTGTCCGGGGTAAAATTATCCTAAAAGCATGCCAGAACACGGAACAATTCGGTGAAAAGGGCAATAAAATAGCTGGAAGTCCAAGAATAAAAAAGCGCGACCTCTTGGTTGAAGATCGCGCTTTGATAGCGTCATTGCTAATCCCGAAGCGTCGGGGCAATACCTTTTCTCGATCGGGTGAATGATTCCGGTTAGAACTGCTTATTTCTTGAATTCTATGGAAACCGAGTTTATACAGTAGCGCAGTCCGGTAGGGGTAGGGCCGTCATCGAATACGTGACCTAAGTGACCTCCGCACTTGGCACAGGTGATTTCTGTCCGAACCATTCCGTGGGTCTTATCCTTTGTATAAACTACTTTCGTAGAATCCACTACGTCCGAAAAACTAGGCCAGCCACAGCCGGCATCAAATTTTGTGTCGGAACTGAACAACTGTGAGCCACAGCCGGCACAAACATACATTCCTTTATCGGTGTGTAAGTAATATTTCCCTGAAAAAGGCATTTCCGTTCCTTTTTCTCTTAATACATTATACTGTTCATCGCTGAGTGTCTTTTTCCACTCTTCTTCTGTTTTTACAACTTTTTCTGAATCGCTCATAGTGCTTTTTGGTTTTGGTGTTGTTTGTCCGGTTCCATTGCAGGCCATCAGGCTGAATGCGAATAATAAAGGGATTATGTTTTTCATTTGGCTTGTTTTAATAGCATATACGTCTGCCGGTCCGGCAAGGATTTGTTAAAAAACCTTAACAAAGGTAGTATGTTTTAACAGGTTCCGCTATTGCATTTCTTCAATATTTTTTTATCTTTGGTTAAACTAAACATTCTACACATGAAAAAAATATACTCATTACTTACAGTGTGTGCCTTGGCCTTGACTGCAAATGCACAGGTATTCTGGACAGAGGACTTTGGTGCGGGATGCAGTACCGGAACTTTAGCCAGTGCTTATTCCGGAACTAATGGCGCCTGGACAGTTACAGCGACAGGAACCAACGATACTTATTGCAATGTATTGTACATCAGTGCCGAGGAATCTGGAAATGCCGTTGGTGCCTGCGGAACAGGGTGCTCAGGTGCAGGCGACAGAAGTCTGCATGTCGGAGCTTCTGCTGCACTTACCGGCGATGGCGGTGCTGCCTATTTCTCCGGCGGTTTCTGCGGATCTGGTATTTGTTGCATTACCAACACAAGTGCGCGTTCTCCGCTTATTAACTGTTTAGGAAAAACATCCATCACCCTTTCCTTTGCATACATGGAAGGTGGTCAAACAACCTTGGATGATGCCAGTCTGTATTACTCAGCTGATGGCGGAACTACTTGGTCGCTACTGGACAACATGGCAAAAACAGCCCTGGGTACTTGCGCTCCTCAAGGAATGTGGGTTGCTTATTCTTTTGCTTTGCCTGCAAGTGCTGACAATAATCCGAATGTGAAGATCGGTTTCAACTGGACTAACAACGATGATGCAGCCGGAGCGGATCCTTCTTTTGCGGTAGATGATATTACTTTGTCGGTGCTGGCTACAGGAATTGCTGATGCATCGGCGAACGGGTTGAACATTTTTGCTTCAGGAAACATCATAACCGTCAATTCTGCAGAAACAGTTCAGCTGCAAGGGGTATATGATGTATTGGGAAGTAAGATCGCTGCGTCAATGGAGAACAATACCATCAACTTGGAAGTTCAGTCGGCAGGAATTTATTTTGTGAGATTGGAAATGAAAGGACAAGTTTATACTAAGAAAGTATTCATCAAATAAATAGTCTTGATCTTGAAATAAAAAATCCCCCCCGAGTGCTCGGGGGGGATTTTTTTATTTCGTCGTGGCCGGTTTTACCGGAGGTTTCTGGAGAATGATATTCTTCTCGATTTCAAAGATGTAGTTGGCTTTGTCGTATACATTGATCTCTTCGGTATGATCAACATATCCCGAACACGAAACTTTTAAAATGTATTTCCCCGGCTCAACGGCAAAGATGTATCTTCCGGATTGAGGATTGACATCTTTTGAATCAAGCTCTTCGTTGGTTTTTTTATCTACGATGGTGATCATAGCTTCTATTTCTTTTTTTGAAGTATCAGCCGTAGAAATAACTCCTTTGATAACCGACGGAGTGTTTTCAATGTCGTTGAAAATTACTTTGTAAATGTCAAGATCCCCAAAACCTTCTTTTCTGTGAGCAGAGATATAGGCATCTCTTTTGTTTTTCGCCAGAGAGATTTGCATGTTGTCTTCTGGAGTGTTGATCGGATAACCCATGTTTACAGGTGGGGCGTAGGTTTTTGTATCCGTGTTGAATTTTGATTTGAAAATATCATAACCTCCCATTCCCGTATGGCCTTGTGATGCAAAATACAGCATGTTGGTTTTTTCATCGTACATCGGAAAATTCTCATCGAAACCAGTGTTGATCTTCGGTCCTAAATTCACCGGCTCTCCCCACTTTCCGTTCGGCAGTTTTTTTATGGAATACAGATCGCAGCCACCAAATCCTCCATCGCGGTCGCTGGAAATAATCAGCATGCTCTCATCTTCCGTGATGCATGCTTCGAGTTCAAAATAGGAATTTTTGTTTACCGGCCCATCCAACACAACAGGTGCAGGCATGGTTTGTTTTTTTCCGGCAACGGTAGAAATATATAACTCATCGGAGTCCATGGCGTGCGACATGTAAATGATCATTGTCTTCGCGCTCGGAGTTAGATACACGCACTGCTCATCTTCTTCTGTATTGATCAAAGCTCCGGCATTTTTTCCTTTTGTCCATTCGCCTTTGTCCACTTTTGAAACATAGATGTCGGATGTAAAATAACCGTTTTCACTTTCCAATTCCCCTTTTGTCGCGCTTCTCCTTGTCGTGTAATAAAGTGTTCCTTCATCCCCTGAAACAAAAGGATAATAATCTGGTGCCTTACTATTTATCTCTTTGCCCAAATTCTGAAAAGACACATTCACCGGTTTTTTGATCAGCTCTTTTGCTGCCTCGCAGTTTTCGATGAAATGTTCTGCTAGTCCTTTTTCTTCGGGTGTACACTTTTCAATGTATTTATAATAATAGGATATTGCTTTGTCGAATTCGTAATGATAAGCATAAGCCATTCCAGTGTAAAGCAGGACCTCATATTTGTAATCACTGTTGTTCAGCACAAATTCAAAATAGGGGATTGCTTTCGAACGATCGTCATTCACGTTCAGGTAACAGATGCCTATGTTTAGGTTGGTCTTGATGTCGCGTTTGTCCTGCTTGTAGATCTTAAGCAGTTCCGAAAGTGCACGATTATAATCTTCGTACCCTAAAAAATTCTTTGCAGCTTTCTTAGATCCTTGGGAATTTTTTTTCTGAGCCTCTGCTGTTGTACAAAAAATAAAAAGCAGGGCGATGATAAAATATTTTTGCATGGGAAAGATTTGTGTTTAATGCTATGGTTCAACAGTGAGCTAAATTAAGAATAAAAAAGAAAAGACGCCCCTGATAATTCAGAAGCGTCTTTTAAAGGAAAATGGGCGTTTTTATTGAACGATTAGCTTGTGGAAGCTTGTTCCAACTGCTGTTGCAACTTTGATGGTGTAGATGCCCTGCGCCATGTCAGTCATCCGTATCTCTTTGGTATACCCTTGAGAAACGGACTCAAGAGAAGTATAAACTGTTTTTCCCTGAACATCCATGATGCTGATCGTCATTTCCGAGAAATCTGCATTGCTTACGGAAAGGGTAAAAAGACCGTTGCCAGGGTTTGGATAGATGTTCACACTAACAACGTTGTTCAAAGCAATTCCGGAACAAACATCCACGGTAATCGAAGCCGTATCTGTATCCATGCAGGAATTAACATCTGAATAAGTGTAAGTGATCAAATACATCCCGGCTCCGGCGGCTGTCGGGTCAAACATTCCGCCGCTCACAAAAGTCCCTGAATACGCTCCTCCGGCAGGAGAACCGCCTGAAAGTGTAAGCGAAGAAGCATTGTCACAAACAGAAGAAGCGAAAGGGGTGAACGAAGCAGTTGGTAACGGATTCACAGTGATCGTAGTGGATGCCGTATTTGTACATCCGTTCACATCGGTACCGGTAACATTATAAGTCAAGGTGCCTGTTGGTGTAAAGGCGACTCCATTCATCACGCTGTTATCCCAAACATAAGTGCTGGCGCCTCCACCGTTAAGTGTTGCTGCTGTTCCTGCACATACCGCCGGAGCGCTCGAATTAGCAGTTACGGTTGGTAATCCGTTTACGGTCACCGATTGAATCACCGTGTTCGTACATCCGTTCAGATCTGTTCCGGTAACGGTGTAGGTTCCTGTTGTTACAGGAATAAAGGAAACACCATTGCTGATGCCGCCCGTCCAAGTGTAAGATGAAGCTCCGCTTCCGGCAAGGATAGTGCTTCCCCCTGTGCATACTGCAGCAGGTGTTGCTGATGCTGTGAGGATGGGAAGTGAATTGACCGAAACGGATTGGGTGCTCGTTCCTGTACATCCGTTCAGGTCTGTTCCTGTTACGGTATAAGTTGCTGAAGAAGATGGAGTGAATCCAACGTTATCGGTCACACCACTTGTCCATGCATAAGTTGATCCGCCTGCTCCCATCAATGTGGTTGTTTCTCCGATACAAATAGAAGAGGGTAGAGCGCTAGCTGTGATAGTCGGTAACGCGTTTACTGTTAGCGTTTGCGTCGATGTGCCAGTACATCCGTTCCCATCTGTTCCGGTTACGGTATAGGTAGTTGTTGAGGCAGGAATAAAAGAAATGTTATTCGTTATTCCACCAGTCCAGGAAATGGTTGGAGCACCAGTGCCACTCAATACTGCACTGCCACCTGCACACAAGGTAGCTGGCAGAGCACTTGCAGTGATAGTCGGTAAAGCATTTACAGTCACCATTTGCGTAGACGTATTGGTACATCCGTTTAAGTCGGTTCCCGTTACAGTGTAAGTAAGGGTAGAAGCGGGAATGAACGAAACGTTGTTCGTTACACCACTCGTCCAAGTATAGCTTGATGCACCACTTCCGTTCAGGACGGAACTTTCACCGGCACATAAGATCGCCGGCAGAGCGCTTGCTGTAACCGAAGGTAGAGTGTTCACGGTTATAGTTTGTATGGCCGTGTTGGTACACCCGTTCCCATCTGTTCCAGTTACTGTATATGTAAGTGTTGAAGCTGGGGTAAAGGAAACGTTGTTCGTCACCCCGCCTGTCCAGCTGAACGATACAGCACCGCTTCCATTTAAAATAGAACTAAAGCCTGTGCAACCTGTGGCAGGACTTGCTGATGCAGTTACTGTTGGCGATGCGTTTGCAAATACTGTGATCCCCGTATTTGCTGAATCGATGCAACCGAATGCATTGGTTTGAATCATGTTGTATGATCCGGGAGAAGTGACAGCCAATGTATTTGTTGTTGCTCCTACGATCAGGGAATCGTTTACATACCATTGAGATGTTCCGCCAGCAGTTCCTGTAAGAAGTGTACTTCCGCCCGGACAATAGGAATTGCCTCCGCTTAGGGTCACAACAGGATTTGTATTCGTGGTAATGCTTACTTCGTTTGATAATCCTACCAAAGGACCAAAAGCACAAGTTGTTTGAAGTATATAATAATTTGTTCCAGCAGTTAAAGCCGGAGTAGTATAAGCAACTGTATTTGCTCCTGATCCTCCGGTTACATTTGTGTAAGGACCACCAGGGCTTGATGAGATCATCCACTGGTAAGTGATGCTTGTAGCATTCGTTGCACCTACAGAAGTGAGCAGAACCGTCTCACCAACACAAGAAGAATAAGCAGCTGGCGAAATGGTTCCTCCGTTTGCTGCTACACAGCTCGGAACGGTAAATTCATCCGCGCCAATATCAGGAATAGTTGTCGATGCACTCGGACGAACATTTCCATCGATGTCTGTTAAAACGCCAACGGACGCAGCTCCTTTTTGATCAATGTTAGGGAGTTCGGCAGATGCAAAGCTGGCATGTAAATTCGTTGGCGCGATTACCGGCGTTGTGTTGAATGATGCATAAGATGCATTGTCATTAGTTGCAGCTCCCGAAAGTGTGTTTGTATAGGAGCGAAGATTCGTTGCCGGCGTTGTAATGGTCGGATTAAAATTAACTGATTTGTATAAATTCGCCGCGCTGGCAGTTGTGCCAACTTGGGTGATGCCACTCTGGCCTAAAGAACCCTGATAGTAAGTGTTGTTATTCAATGTTAGGTTCATTGCACTTGTTGCTCCTGAAGGAAGATACATACTTACAAGGACTGTATTGTATAAGGTAGGATTTCCTCCAGTGATCTGGTTTGAAAAAATGTTGTTCCTAACATCAATACCAGTCGAAGCGGTCGTTGTTATCGTCAATGCTGAAATGATATTTTTTCCTGCCGTACCGGCAATTGCACCTGTAAGATGAACTGTGTTGTGATATATTTTATGTCCGATTCCGCCAAGGATCCTGATCCCAGATACGCCATTGATCGTTGTAAAAGCACTTGCTCCAGCAACCTGACTGTTCATGCACTGACCTACAAAATTATTTCTGATAATGTGATTGTCACCACCCGAGATGTCGATGCCGGTGGCCACTCGTGTTTTTACATTGTTGTTGTAATTTTTTTCTACATTATTTTTTTCTATGACCACCCCGGATACACCTGCAGTGCTAAGCATACCAACGTTAATTGCGCGGCTGATCGTGGTGGAGGAGATATAACTCTCTAACCTTACTGTATTGCCAGATATCGTTCCTGTTGATGTTCCTTGAACGGTTATCCCAATGGCTGTAACCTGATCAACATCTCCAATAGTTGGATTTCCAATCAAATTATTGCTGATAACGAGTGTTGGTGCTACAGTGGTAGCAGAACCGTTTACGGAAATTCCGCGGGAGACAGTTTGAATATTGTTGTTTGAAATGGTCAAATTGCTCATTGTCTGACCTGAAGGGATAAGAATGGCGGCAGTCGTGAGAGTATTTGGTACCGATGTGGTTGAAACCGTAGAAGCGTTTGCGGAAGCGATGATTCCCCAGCTTGCTTTTTCAGATGTAAACGCTGCCGTATTTCTTCCGGTTGCGCTCCCAATGATATTGAGGTTTTTGATAGTTACATTGTCACAATTTGTAATCAAGGTAGAAGTCGCTAAGCGTATGCAAGAAAGAAAATTTAGGGATGCGGATGCTGAATTTAAAATTGTTAAGTTTCTATTGATACCTCCTGTATTTGGATTGTCTCCGTCGATGGTCACATTGTCGGCGCCATTTAATTCGAGCGCTCCTCTTCCGGCGACAGATAGTCCTGTAACTGTGACGCCATCAACAGTGGGCGTTAAACTTACTGCAGTATAACTTGCAGCGCCTGCGCCACTTGCATTTAATACACAAGAAGCTGTTTCTGTTGTATTCGCACTAATTCCTATAGAAATCACACCGGTATGTGTACCTGCGTTCACTGCATTGAATGCTAAACGTAAAGAGGTGTAAGTCGCTGTGGCAACACCACCGGTCGCATTTACCGTTACCTGTGAAAAAGTTACTGTACTGATCAACAAGCCCATTAAGGCAAAGAAGGCAGTTTTAAATGTGCAGATTTTTTTGCTCATAAATGGTTGGTTTGGGAGGAGTTTGTTTTGTTTCTTTAAATGATTTTTAAATTAGCTCAAATCTAAACAAAAACATCATCCAATTGGGAAAGAAAAATAGACATAAGGTATAAGGCTTTTATTAAGAGGTGTAAACCTAGCCGGGTTTTCTGTCATCCAGCCCAGCCTTCCCTGTCTAAGCTCCTATATTGGATCGCTTCTGCCAGATGATGTGTTTCGATCCGTTCGCTCCCGTCGAGGTCGGCGATCGTCCTTGCCACCTTTAAGATGCGGTCGTAAGCCCTTGCCGACAAGCCCAGTTTTTCCATAGCAGTCTTCAATAATTGGTTTCCGGCTTCGTCGATCTTGCAAACCTCGGGCAGCTGCTTGGGACCGATCTGAGCATTGCAATGCACGCCTTCGTTTTCGGAATAACGCTTTTCCTGAACCGCTCTGGCTTTCATCACTCGCGTTCTCACACTGGCACTTTTTTCTGAATTTCGTTCAGCGGCAAGTTCGTTATAGGAGACGGGTGTAACTTCTACGTGAATGTCGATGCGGTCCAGCAAAGGGCCGGAGATCTTGTTGAGATATTTTTGAACGGTGCCGGGGGGACACAAACATTCTTTTTCTGGATGGTTGTAGTACCCGCAAGGACAAGGATTCATGGACGCAACCAACATAAAGCTGGCCGGATATTCCACCGAAAATTTCGCTCTGGAGATGGTCACCACCCGGTCTTCCAAAGGCTGGCGCATCACCTCAAGGACAGTGCGTTTGAATTCAGGCAGCTCATCCAGAAACAATACACCGTTGTGCGACAAAGAAATCTCTCCCGGCTGTGGAACCCCACCTCCTCCGACCAATGCCACATCGGAGATGGTGTGGTGTGGAGATCTGAATGGACGTACGGAGATCAGACCGTTGTTTTTTCCTGTCTTTCCTGCGACGCTATGGATCTTCGTAGTTTCCAATGCTTCCTGCAGATTCATCGGAGGTAAAATGGTGGGGAGTCGTTTGGCGAGCATCGTCTTTCCCGCTCCGGGCGGGCCGATCAAGATGAGGTTGTGTCCGCCCGATGCTGCAATTTCCAAAGCACGTTTGATGTTCTCTTGGCCTTTTACATCCGAAAAGTCTATTTCTGTTTCCTGTGACCTCGAAAAAAATTCCGCTTCGGTATTGATCACCGTCCGCGTCAATATAAGGTCGCCGTTGAAAAAGGCTATGACCTCTGCAATGTTTTCTACCCCGTATACTTCCAGTCCTTCTACGATGCCGGCTTCTTCTGCATTTTGTTTCGGCAACAGAATACCTTTGAACTTTTCAGCCCTCGCCTGAATGGCAATCGGAAGGACTCCTTTAATGGGTTGCAGCCCTCCATCCAACGATAATTCTCCCATGATGAGATAGTCGCCCACTTTGTCTGACAAGATTTGTTCGGAAGCGGCGAGGATTCCCACGGCGATCGTCAAGTCGTAAGCCGAACCCTCTTTCCGGATGTCAGCCGGTGCCATGTTGATCACTATGCTTTTCCCTGGGATCTTGTAGCCATTGTTTTTTAAGGATGCCGCTATGCGCTGCTGGCTTTCCTTTACAGCACTGTCGGGCAGGCCCACCATTAAAAAATTCACTCCCGGGTTGATGTTGGTCTCCACGGTTACTGTTGTGGCATTGATGCCATACACGGCGCTGCCATAAGTTTTCACTAGCATAAGTTGGGTATATATTTTAATGGGAGTGGAAACAAATGTACTGAAGTACTTGTTCTTTGCCGTTTCTACTTATATATAGGTCTTAGTCACCTCAGTATGACATCTAGTCACCATCTAGTCACCCTAAAGTCTAACCTATCAATTGCTAAGAATTAATGCCATTTTATTTTTTATTTGCTTTTTTGGTGGTATATTAGCTCTCATAAATTCAAATAAATCAAACCCCATTTAAAATGAAAAAAATAGCTACACTTACATTTGCATGTTTGCTGGGCCTTGCAGCTCAGGCACAAACATTCTCAGATGATTTTGAATCATACACCGTTACCACTCCGGTTTTGGGTCTACAGTCTCCTGATTGGAGAACATGGGGGTCAACTACAGGAGGAGGAGCTACGGACGTTGCGGTTGTAACAACTGACAACCATACTACTGCAGGATCAAAGTCAATCTACTTTTCTTCTACCAGTGCTTCAGGCGGACCTCAGGATGTGGTATTGCCATTCACTACAGGAGCCCCTTTGACTACTGGTCAGTTCACTTTCAAGAGTTGGTTCAAAGTGCCTGCTTCCCAAACAGGGTATTTCAATTTCCAGGGAACGTCTACAATGGGCGGCATGTATGTGCTCGACTTGTGGATGAATGCAGGCGGAAGCATTACGGTTCAGAACACAGGAACAACTGTGGCGACAGGAGTTTTTACTCCGGGTGCTTGGTTTGAACTGGAGATCGATGCGAACTTCAACTCTAATTTATGGGAACTGAAGATCGATGGTATTTCTCAGGGAACTTGGTCAAACGCCAGCAACCAGGTTTGGGGTATCGATTATTATCCAGCTGATGCTGCGGCAAGTTTCTGGGTAGACGACGTTTCTTATAACGTTGTTCCTTACACTTTGCCTGCATTGAACGCTGCCGGAAATTTACTGGACATCTCCAACGGATTGGTTGGCTCTGTTAGATTTCCTGCCGTAACGGTAAGAAATTTAGGAACGTCAGTTATCAATTCCTTCGATATCTCCATTACTCAGAACGGCGGAGCACCGGTGGTAAAAAATGTTACTGGATTGTCACTTGCTTCAATGGCTAACACGATTCAAACCTACACTTCTTCTTTTACTTTGGTGAGCGGAACAAATACATTTGTTGCAACTATCAGCAATGTGAATGGTTTAGGTGCCGATGGTGATGCTACTGATAACGTTTTAACAACTGTTCTCAACCCTGTAACTCCTGCAGCCGGCAAAATGGTGGTGGCTGAAGAAGCAACTGGAACATGGTGCCAATGGTGCCCTAGAGGTGCTGTTTATATGGACTTGATGAATACGAAATACAGTGGCTTCTTTGCCCCTATCGCTGTTCACAATGGTGACCCGATGACTGTTACTGCATACGATGCATCCATCGGTGCATTGATCGGTGGTTACCCAAGTGCTTTGGTAGACCGTTTACCTGAAATAGACCCGAGTGCCATAGAAGGCGATTTCTTATCTCGTATCGTGGTTGCTCCCAAAGCATTTGTTGTAAATACAGAAACATACAATACAACCACCCGCGTATTAAATGTAACGGTAACAACAACAATTCAAACTGCAATTAGTGGCAATTACAAATTAGCATGTGTCATTACAGAAGATGGTGTGACAGGTACTACAAGTGCCTACGCACAGTCAAATGCATACTCAGGCGGTGGTGCTGGAGTAATGGGCGGATTCGAACTGTTAGGTAATCCTGTTCCTGCTGCGCAAATGACTTACGATCACGTTGCCCGCGAAATTCAACCTGATTTTAATGGTATTCCAAGTGCTTACGGAACGAGTGCTTCTGCAGGTGCAGTATTTACTCATAACTTCAGTTTTACGCTACCTTCAACCTATGACGATACACAGATTCATATCGTTTCTTTGTTCATCGACCCTACAGGGAAAATCGACAACGCCGCTTCTACCAAGATCGCTGAAGTTACTGCTGGTGTTGGAGAAAACACTTCTGTAAATGAAATAAATGTTTATCCTAATCCAACTGCCAATACCGCAACTATATCTTTGGATCTTAAAAAAGCCGGAGATGTTAGTGTAATGATTTATTCTGTTGATGGTTCCTTAGTAGGAAGCAAGGCATATGGTCAATTAGACGGAACATTTTTGTTGCCGGTTGACCTCACTCCTTACAATGCAGGAATGTATTTTGTAAACGTGACTGTTGACGGAAACACAACTGTGAAAAAACTGATCAAGAAATAATCTGATTTAGTTAATACTAAAAAACCCTTCTGATTTTGTCAGAAGGGTTTTTTTATTTCCCAGAATCTATAAAGTAGCCTCCACAAAATGGATAAGCGAATGGATCACCTTGATGTGGATCTCCTGCGCCCTGTCGGCATACTCACTGTGCGGAGCTCTGATTTCCACATCACAAAGTCCTGCCATTTTTCCTCCGCCTTTTCCGGTAAGACCGATCACCAGCATTCCTTTTTTCTTAGCTGCGTCAATAGCGTTGAGCACGTTTGCGGAATTTCCACTAGTGCTGATTGCCACCAAAACATCTCCTTTGTTTCCCAGTGCTTCTATATATCGAGAAAAGACTTTATCGTAACCGTAATCATTTCCAACGCAGGAAAGATGGGAAGGATCTGAAATGGAAAGTGCAGGAAGGGCTTTTCTGTCTTCACGGAATCTGCCACTCAGTTCTTCCGCAAAATGCATGGCATCGCACATGGAACCACCATTGCCGCAAGAAATCACCTTGTTGCCTTTTTTAAACGCTTCAGAAAGCAGTTTTCCGGCTTTTTCAATACGCTCGATATTGTTTGCTTCGGAAATAAAAGCTTGCAATACCTTTTGGGCTTCGTTCAGGTTGTTTTCTATCAGGGATCTGCTCATGGTGAAATGGATTTCGAAGCATAAAATTAAGTCTTTTGGCATAACATTTGAAATTATTCGCGGGAATTTATATATTTACCCTTAATAACAAATATTCGCGAGGTTGTACTCGCGATGGCGAGCAAGACTCGTGACAAAATCTAAACTAAAGCGTATGAAAAAAATCCTTACTACTCTCTTACTCATCACAGGTTTTGCTGTTGGAGTTACAGCTCAGGCAACCAAAACGCCTCCCGTAGAAGAAAGCAATTGTTATACTAAATGGGCTCAGAAATTTCAGGATAGGGGTG
>JBKJQG010000180.1:0-5298 GCA_046594925.1 Bacteroidia bacterium | reverse complement strand
GTACCAAAGACCACCAACGATGGAGCCTCTCACAACATAAACCCCAAGGTTCAATTGCTGAAAATCCTGTTGTTTCTGGTACAATACGTTAGGAGAGATGTATGTTTCGCTGCCTTTATCACCCACCGGCAAAACGGCTCCGGCATGTCCTGTGATCTTCAAAGGAAGTTTACTCGGGCCAATCAACCCTTCGTCAGGCTGTGTTAAGTGATGTGCAGCAAATCCGAAAAAATAACGCTTGCTATATCCCAAAAGTCCTACCGAAAGATCGACGTTTGACTTTTTGGAAACGCCGGGAACTTCATTAGTGTTGTATACGAATCCTCTGCGCTCATCGATCATGTCGCCGAATGTCAGTTTGCTCCAGTCTATGCTTTTTTGGAAGTAAGTCCCTTGAAATCCAAATTTCATCGAGAACTCACGGTTGATGTTCAATTGATAAGAATACATTGCAGAAACGTTGGTCGTCGTCAAAGTTCCTTGTCCTGCTTTGTCATTTGTAACTAAAAGACCAAATCCACCAGCAATTTTATCAACGTGCTGATCATAAGATGCTGAATAGGTCACATAGGTCCCAGAAATGTTAGGCCACTGATTACGGTAGTTCAAGTTGATCCTCGGACATCTTGCCGTTCCAGCAAAGGCGGGATTCAAATAAAGGGGGTTGGCATAGAATTGAGTAAATTCAGGGTCTTGAGCAAATAATTTCTCGCTTGAACCGAAAGAAAATACAACTAAGAAAATTAAAACGATACGTTTTAACATAACAACTCTGTTTTTAATGGGACACAATTATACACAAATATTCTGAGAAAGTTACAACAGGAGGGGATTATTTTACCGAATTAAACAATAAACCGGTAAAAAATCCGTTTTCCTCAGGGAACTTTTCGGGATTTGTTTCTACAAATTTATACAAAAAAAAGCATACCCCCAAGAATAAATGCTCATTTTTGACTAAATTTGAAATCTTAATCATTCATATTGTATGCGCACTACTCTCGCCACGTTACTATTGCTTACTGCTGAGATTTCGGCTTTGGGTCAGTCAAGGTCGGTTTCTAAACAAACCCCTTCTGCATACAGCATTTCCTGGCAAGAGGCCGGTTTTGTGAAGCCTTCGGACACAGAGACGCAGAAATTTCTGAACTTTTCAGGAGCCCACTTTGAGCCTGAAGACGCTTTTTTACCCCGTTATTTCCAAAAGATTACACTGGCAGCAGGTGAAAATAGCTTTCAAACGACCATCACTGATGGGATTTATGAGGCATTATCGGACGCTGAAGCTGCCATTATTAAGAATCCTTCGCTGATTTCCTCGGATATACCTGTAAGATCAACCATTTCGATAGCAAAAAAACAAAAATACGGTACCGTTTCCTTCATTCCCATCCGTAAGAACGCCCTAACAGGCAAATTCGAGAAACTGATCAACTTTAACCTTTCCATTACTCCGAATTCCAACGATCTAAGAGCAGCTGTTTTACCTCCTATCCATACGTATGCGCCCAATTCGGTGCTTCAAAACGGAACATGGTACAAGGTCGCCATTACACAGGACGGGATATATAAACTTTCAGCATCGTTTTTTCAAAATCTGGGGGTTGATATCAACTCGTTGAATCCTCAGAACATTCGGATCTATGGTAACGGAGGAGGAATGTTGCCTGAATTGAATGCCTCGGCCAGGAAGGACGACCTGGTGGAAAATGCGATCTTCGTGCAGGGAGAAGGGGATGGAAGTTTTGATGCAAGCGATTATGTTCTTTTCTACGGAAAAGGGCCGCAGGAATGGACTTACAATGCCTTGGACTGCCCTAAATTTAGTCATATTCTCAATCTTTACTCCGATTCGGCCTATTATTTCATCAACATCGATCTGGGTGCCGGAAAGCGGATTCAGAACAAGGCTTCTTCCGGAGCTGCTGTGACCCATACAGTGAACACTTTTGATGATTACGGGTTTCATGAGAACGACAACATCAATTTTATCAAGTCAGGAAGACAATGGTTTGGAGAATTCTTTGACAATATTGCTTCGTATACATTTACATTTAATTTTCCGAACATCGACATGTCGGCGGTAGCAACGGTTGGGACTACGATCGCATCCCGTTCCATAAGTTCTTCAGCAAATTATTCAGTGGTCAGTCAGACCGGAAGCACAACCATTTCGATCGGCTCCACTCCCGGAGATGCATACAGCGATTATGCGATCCTGGGCAGCGGCTGTTATTCTTTCAATCCTAACAACGCTTCGGTAGGCATAACGGTGTCCAAACTGACTTCCGGAGCCCTTGCCTGGTTAGATCACGTGGAGATCAATGCGAGACGGCAGCTGGTATTTGCTGGAGATCAGATGGCTTTTAGGGATGCACAATCCCTGGGTGCGGGGAACGTGGCTCAGTATAACCTTGTTAGCACCACTCCTGTGCAAGTATGGGATGTCAGCGATCCAATGAATGTCTATAGTCAGTCCACCACATTTTCCGGTTCTACTTATCAGTTCGTGCTTCCAGCGGATTCTTTGAGGGAATTCGTAGCCCACAGCGGTGCCAGTTATTTGTCGCCAGTGATTTCCGGAACGGTACTGAATCAAAATCTGCACGCATTGTCGGATAAGGATTTCATCATCGTTGCTCATCCTGATTTTTACAATGATGCTGTTCAACTCGGCCTGTTCCACGAAGCAGAAGATTCTTTGTCAACAGTCGTAGTCACACCTCAGCAGATCTACAATGAATTCTCATCCGGCGCCCAGGATATTTCCGCAATCAGAAATTTCGTGAAGATGTTTTACGACCGTGCTACCATTGCCACTGAGATGCCCCAATACCTGCTTTTGTATGGTGATGGTTCTTACGATAATAAAAAAAGATTCAGCAGCAATACCAATTTTATTCCTACTTACCAATCCATTAATTCTACAATCTTGACACAATCTTATGTGTCCGACGATTTTTATGGATTACTGGATGACGCAGAAGGGATATGGTCTTCTGCCGATGCGATCGATCTCGGGATTGGCCGTTTTCCTGTGAAAAGCATTACGGAATCGAATACTGTACTGAAGAAAGTACTCGACTATAACAAAACAGGTTTCACTCCATCCACTTCTAATAATGGATGCTCCAATCTTGCATCTAATTCGCCTTTTGGTGACTGGAGAAACACGATCTGTTTCATCGGTGACGATGAGGACGGAGGATTGCACCAGGGAGATGCGAATAAATTAGCCACCATGGTGGACACCGCTTACAATGATTACAACATCGACAAGATTTACCTGGATGCTTATCCGCAGGAGTCGACCCCGGGAGGAGCACGTTATCCCACCGTGTCCGACGCAATCGATAAACGCATAGAAAAAGGATGTTTGATCATGAACTACACCGGACACGGCGGAGAAGTGGGACTGGCACACGAGCGCATCATAGAAGTTTCTCAGATCAATGGCTGGACGAACTATAATAATCTTCCATTAGTGTTTACCGCAACATGCGAATTCAGCAGGTTTGACGATCCGGAAAGAACTTCGGCCGGAGAATATGTACTCCTGAGCCCACAAGGAGGAGGAATCGCCTTGTTCACGACTGTTCGTCTCGTATTTGCATCGGGCAACTTTGCTTTGAACCGCGATTTCTATGAGCAGGCTTTCCTGCCGGTCGGAGGTAAGATGCAGCGCTTAGGTGATCTGTTCGAATATGTAAAGAATGAACCTGCCGGGAACTCGGTCAACAGCCGTAACTTCACTTTGCTCGGGGATCCTGCTATGACTTTGGCTTATCCGAAATTCGATGTTTCCACCGATACCGTTAATTCCATTCCAGTTTCCGCTTCCAGTTCCGATACGCTGAAAGCACTTTCGCTGGTGACCGTAAGCGGATTCGTGAGAGATAACGGAGGCGCTGTTTTGAGCAGCTACAATGGTGTGCTCTATCCGACGGTTTTTGATAAATCACAGAACGTGACCACACTTTCCAATGACGGATCCGTTAGTCCTCCTTTCACATTCGGTGTACAGAAAAACATTTTATACAAAGGAAAAGCCAGCGTCACCAATGGTGCTTTCAAATTTTCTTTTGTCGTGCCCAAAGACATTGCCTACGCCTACGGCATAGGAAGAATCAGTTATTATGCAGAGAACGGTTCGGAAGATGCGAATGGCGTTTACGAAAAAGTGATCATCGGAGGCTCGAACGATTCTGCTGCAGCTGACAATGCTGGCCCCGCTGTGGATCTTTTCATGAACGATGCTAAATTCGTTTTCGGCGGACTGACCGACGAAACGCCGGATCTTTTTGCTATCTTAAAAGATGACAACGGTGTGAATACCGTTGGAAACGGAATTGGCCACGACATCACGGCAGTGCTGGACGGCAGTACAGAAAATTCAGTCGTGCTGAACGATTACTACCAGGCCGATCTGAACAGTTACAAAAGCGGAACAATCCGTTATCCTTTCTCAGAACTGAGCGAAGGGAAACACACGCTGACTTTAAAAGTGTGGGACGTTTACAACAATTCCAGCCAGTCGTACACCGAGTTCATTGTTTCGCACTCTGCGGAACTGGCCTTGAGCCATGTTTTAAATTACCCGAATCCTTTCACGACCAAAACCCAATTCTTTTTTGAACAGAATCAATGCTGCCAAGTGCTGAATGTACAGGTGCAGATCTTCACCGTTTCCGGAAAATTGGTTAAGAACATTGACCAGTATGTTCAGGCAGAAGGATTCCGTTCCGACCCGATCGATTGGGATGGACGTGATGACTTTGGTGACCGCATCGGAAAAGGCGTTTACATTTATCGGATAAAAGTGAAGACCAGCGAAGGCTCGGTTGCCGAAAAGTTCGAAAAGCTTGTTATTTTAAATTAATTTGTACATTAGCAATCCTAAATAATTTTTGAATGATGGATATTAGAGCAAATAGCAAAAAAATAGTTTTAGTTGCTACCGCTATTCTTGTTGGAAATGGTGTTTATTCGCAGACTTTAAAAGCTACACAAAGCCAGACCGCAGAAAATCTGCAGTTAAATACGATCACTACAGCGGTCCCTTTCTTGCTGATCACTCCTGATTCAAGAGCAGGCGGAATGGGAGATGCAGGCTGTGCATCTCTGAACGATGTGAATGCCGTTCACTGGAACGCTGCGAAATTGGGATTTACAACTAAGAAAATGGGCTTTGGTGTTTCATACACGCCTTGGTTGAGAGCATTGGTTCCGGACATCAATCTTGCATACATTACTGGTTTTTATAAGATGAAAAAAAGAGGAGCAATTGCTGCTTCACTT
>JBKJQG010000055.1:0-2508 GCA_046594925.1 Bacteroidia bacterium | reverse complement strand
CGCTTATATGCTCATTCCATTTTTCTGCGTCTGCTCAATCCAATTTAGTTCCAAATGGTAGTTTTGAAATATATAGCACCTGCCCTACTTTTGGTGGCCTTGGTGAAATAAATAAAGCTACTCCTTGGTTTCAACCGAACTACCCATACGCCGGAGCCGGTGGCAGTTCCGATTTCTTTCATTTCTGCGACGGCATAACTTGCGCAAGTATCTCTCAGTGTCCGAGAACAGGGAATGGGGTTGCAGGAATCAGCCCTTTTAAAGACTCATCAGCTGTTGAAAGAGACCATTGGCGCGAGTACATCGAAGTTAAACTGACTGATAGTATGAAAAGTAGTGAAACATATTGCATCCGCTTTTATGTTGCATTGGGTGACGGCGTCGGTTATGCGATTAAAAACATTCAAGCTGTTTTAACGATAGATAGTTTACTTTACAACGATCCAAACTATGGTTACATTCCGGGGGTCAATCCTGCTTTGGAAGCGGATAGCGTACTTACCGACACAGTCAATTGGACCCGTGTTCAAATGTCCTATACAGCCGCCGGAGGTGAACAATTTTTGACAATCGGCAATTTTTCTCCAGGTGACAGTACTGAATTCTCTATACTCGGAGTTGGTTACTATAGTTACTACATCCTTGACGACTTTAGCGTATACAAACAACCACGTTGCTTTGCCGGCAATGACACCACTATTCTACCAGGAGATTCTGTTCAATTGGGGATACTCGGAGAGTACGAACCTTCCTATTCCTGGGTTCCCACAATTTATTTAACTGATCCGAACATTGCAAATCCGATTGCAACACCTCCATCAACCATCACCTACACGCTTACCGTTACCGACACGAATCAACTTGCTTGCAATCCCGTTCAAAACGACTATATAACGATTTGGGTAAGCGGCGTTGGAATTGATGAAAACGGAAATACAACTCATTCCGGAGAACTGTGGCCAAATCCCGCAGAAAATTCTTGTACTTACAAACTTGATCTGAAACAAAATCAGGAGGCAGAACTGTTCCTGAACGATTTATTGGGAAGAACTGTTCAGCGTCATACTTTGTCTGGTCAAAAAAACAGAATTGAAATGAATTTATCGGAGCTGGACGCAGGCGTTTATTTCATTAAAGTTTTAATAGAAGGCAACTTGGCGGACAGCCAGAAATTAATTATACAGTAAGCCTCTCCCCGGCCCTTAGTTCCATTTGCCATTTTCTTTCCTCAATCCCACAATAATTCTTAATTTTACGGCTACAGATTTTCGCTTATAACTATCACTTATAACCAATTATGTATCCATCCGTCTACTATGCAGTAAAAGATCTTTTCGGACTAGACTGGCCTGGCCTGAAAATGATCCAGATGTTCGGATTCTTTGTTGCCATCGCATTTTTGACATCCGCCTATTTCTGGACAAAAGAGCTAAAGCGGAAAGAGAACGAAGGATTACTGACCCTTACTTTCAACAAAGTTCTGAAAGGACAGAAAGCTACGACCAGCGAATTATTCTTCTCAGGATTACTTGGATTCCTCATTGGATACAAGTTACTCTACATCATTTTTAATTTCACTGCCTTTACAGAAGATACGCAAGGATTCTTGCTATCAACCAAAGGAAATTTAATTGGAGGAATTATTCTGGCCGCCGGTTCTGTCTGGCTGAAATACCGCGAAAAAGAGAAAACAAAATTGGCGACACCAGTTTGGGTGGAAGAACCGATGCATCCGTATCAACACGTCGGGAACATGACGTTGATAGCAGCTTTCGCAGGATTACTCGGTGCAAAGATCTTTCACAATTTAGAGAACTGGGATACTTTCATAAAAGATCCCGCGGGAGCATTGCTTTCGTTTGATGGACTGACAATGTATGGAGGATTGATCCTTGCATCCATTTCTTTGATCCTCTACGGAAGAAAATACCAGATCCCAACGCCTCATTTGATAGACTCTTCGGCACCATCCATCATGATAGGATATGCAGTGGGGAGAATCGGCTGTCACATGTCGGGGGACGGCGACTGGGGAATTTCGAACACCAACCCAAAACCATTCAGCTGGCTGCCCGACTGGATGTGGAGTTTTGATTATCCGCACAACGTGGTGAATGATGGCGTTCCATTGTTGGATTGTAATACCGACAAATACTGCATGCACCTTGTCCCACCGGTTTACCCTACTCCTTTCTATGAAACTATCATGTGTTTCATTCTGTTCCTGATCCTCTGGAACATCCGAAAACGCATTAAAACACCTGGAGTGCTGTTTTCCATTTATCTGATCTTTAACGGTTTTGAACGTTTCTTCATTGAAAAGATCAGGGTGAACACCTTGTACGATGTGAATGGATTCAAATTTACTCAGGCAGAGCTGATCTCCACTATTTTGTTTTTCCTAGGAGTGATAGGGATCTTTTATTTCAGGAAGCTGGAGAAGAAAAAGTTGGGAGTTGGGAGTTAGGGGTTGGGAGTGGGGAGTTGGGAGTCGGGAGTTGGGAGTTG
>JBKJQG010000363.1:0-4620 GCA_046594925.1 Bacteroidia bacterium | reverse complement strand
GTTGTGGGGACTGAAAACAAATGCAAATAAAAAAGAAGTAGCCACTGAAACGCCTGCTCCAGTGACTACACCTCAGGGAGTTATCACGATTGAAGAAAAAAAGTAATTACTTCAGCTTCTTCAGAAGTTCTTCGCAATCTTTTTTTGCTTTGATATCATCTTCGTTGGAAGGTACGATCTCTAGTGCTTTTTTAGCCCAAAGTTTTGCTTCTACGTTCTTGCCCATGTCGTAATAGGTTTGGGCAAGTTCGTATTGGTGGTTCATGTATTTTGGCTCTAATCCGATGGCAGACATGAAAGATTTAATGGCGTCTTCATGGGAACCTCCGGGAGGGACACCTCCAAAAAATGAATTGATCATTGCTTTTTCAATCGCGCTAAAGTTGGCGATCGTTCTGTGCCAGCGCCCGAGAATGTGATGAGCGCCTGCTAGTTTCGGGTTTAGTGCTACTGCTCTGTCCGCCTGTGCTTTGATCAGCTTTGCGTTTGCTATCTTTTGTTTGGAGCTAGCATTTTCATTGATACGTCCCAAAGCCATCGCATAAGCATAATGCGCATCTGCACTCGCTTCATTCAACTTAATCGCTTTTTTTGAAAGGTATTCAGCACTTTTGTAATACTTCATCTTTTCTGCCTCGGCAGTCACATAATAGTATCCGTATTTCGAATAACAATAACTGGCGAACTGCAGATAATTCACGTTGTTGGAATCTGCTTTTAAGAGCGCTTGAAACATCGGGAAAGCTTCCTTGTATTTCAATTCGTTTTTAAACTTCAGGGCTTTCGCGTATTGTTCTTCCTGAGTTTGTGCAATGGCAATACTTGTCATAAATACAAATGCCAATAAGATTATTTTTTTAGGGCTCATCTTTTATTAATTTTAGTTTTTGTTCACCTGCCTGTCGGTAGGTTATTCGTATCGTTAGAATGCTCTGTTAACTCCTATTACAAAACGGTATTGGAAAAAATCTTTGTCGGTTGCCGGAATCTTGTTTAAGAAAAGAGGCATATCGAAACGGATGGTAAGTGGATTCACCGTCTGCAAAGCCCCAAATTTTTTAATGGTCAAAGCAACACCCAAGCCGGCATCTGCACGGAGATCTGCCATCTTTAAAATCTCAGCCCCAGGTTGACTGTAATTGATGATGCCCGCATCTCCGAATAAATAAGTCGTCAGCTTGAAAGTTTTTGTCAGCCAATTCTGTTTTCTGATTTTGATGATTCCGCTGAATTCCAGTTCGGCATTCACGGATGCACCTGTGTTTCCGTTGTAGGTATAAACAATGCTTCCGTCACTTTGTACCTGAGGCGCCAGGTATCCTGAATAACCTCTTAAGTTCAATCCACCTCCATGGTGAAAGATGTTGGTCGTTGCGCCAATCTCTGCCCAGGCCGGATCAAAGAAGCCTTGCGAGCGGGTGTATTTGTTCTCCATCAGCTCTTCCGGATTGGCTCCCGCGAGGTACAATGCAGATTCCTTTGCACCATTGAGGCCGGTTCCGTATTGTCCGAATAAACGTGTATTCAGTTGCAGCCTCCAAAGTTTGGTGCGGTTGATCATCGTCAAATTCATATTTTGATAATCATAATCACTCATCAAAGCCGTGGAGCGCATGCCCAGATTAATAGTTCCGCTTCCGGCTTTGTAATTGTAAGAATGATCAATGCCGATGTTGATCGTATTGTTCAGTTGGTTCGGTATCCATTCCTTTGGTAGCAATAAATAAGGTAGATCATTCAACCCTTTTCTATACATGGATTTAAAATAGAGGTAGACTTTGTTTTTTCCTTTGATGTCTTTCCGGTCGAAACCAACGGTATATCCATTTAGTCCGTCCAATGCTTTTGCGGAAAGATAAAAGGAAGAGCCTTTCATGAATTTATCGGTGGCGGTTCTGTAATTGACACGGAAACTGACATTGTCGTAAAGATCTTTTGAATGGTTTTCCGTGGTTGTATCTAAATAATTCTGAGCGATTCCTGTATTGAACCAAACATTGGCGTCAAAAATATGTTTGTAAGCCATGTAATTTCCGTTCATGTGAACGCCCAATTTCAATCCGTCGTAACCGTTGTACCAGATGTCGGGCCGGGCATACAATTCATAACGGGTCCAGTCGGAAGGATTATAGATCTTGGAATCGAAGCGGTATTTGACGGGGAATTTCTGATTGTTGTTAAGCATGTTCACATCTGCAAGGCGGGTGCTCGGGTCAATGATCACGTTGGCGATCCCTCCGGGAATGGTTACTTCAGCGGTATAGGTCTTTTGTACATTGTCCCATCCGATCCAGCGCGGCAGTACTTTCGACTTGGTTTGTTTTACGAACCAAGTGTTTGGAATGTGATAATAATAAACGCTGTCGTTGTTCCCGACGATTGCAAAATCAATCGGCATCTGCATGCCTTTTCGTTCGAATGTGACTTTGTAAACATCTTCGCCTTTGCCTTTCTTTACTGATTTTACGGCATAGTCAATGGTTTTGGACGTTTCCATCCATTCGTCAAAAAACCAGTTGAGATCCACATGTGTGTACTGGATAACAGAATTCCTGAAATCTTCCACATGAGGATGTGCAAATTTCCATTGGTTGAAATAGTTGCTGATGGAGGCCTTGAACAATGAATCACCTAGTGTATACTGAAGGTTGTAAAGCATGGTTGCTGTTTTCATATACACCTGCGAATAACCGCCGCCATGACGGATGGCGCCGTTATACATATCGCCATGCAGGTTCATGAAGGTCTCCACATCCTTAGTCGCCGAGTTCATGTAGCCGTTGTAGACTTCGCTGTTGCGCACGTAATCCGGCTCTGTGAAGCGTTTTACGTAATTTGATTTAGGTACATAACCGATGCGTTCTTTTCCATCGATGCGTTCATAGGTCCAGTTGGTGATGAACTGCGTGAACCCTTCATCCAAAGAGGGACGATAGGTTTCGTTGGAGCCGACCATTCCGAAGAACCAGTTATGGCTGATCTCGTGCACGAACAAGTCGCGGTAATTCGGGTCAAAACCTCCGCAAAGGGTTAGCATCGGA
Organism: Bacteroidia bacterium; assembly: GCA_046594925.1. Classification (GTDB taxonomy): domain Bacteria; phylum Bacteroidota; class Bacteroidia; order 2-12-FULL-35-15; family 2-12-FULL-35-15; genus 2-12-FULL-35-15. Next base: position 1,579 of record JBKJQG010000363.1, on the reverse strand, counting down.
TATTCCATTCCATCTTGTGCATCGGCCACAACCATTTTCTGGTAAGCATACATCCCGATGTCCTCGGAATTTGTCTTGATAATCTTAGCGGTATAATCTGAAGCATTCAGCCAGCCTATCGCGTGAGGTTCCTGCACCAAGGCCACACATTTGATTCCGTTCCATTCTGTTTCTCCAATGCGGTAGGTGGGATCGGCGGTCAATGCAAAATCGTGTACGTTCTCGGCGTGAAACATCCAAATCTTAGTAGTTCCATTTGGTTCTGTCACTACGGACGGTTTTTCGTTCCAGGGTTTTTTTGCAAAATTCTTGATATCCAATTTGGCGCGGAGATCTTCCGGCATCACTTCGTTTTTGTTAAGCAGGATGCCGGTCGCATCCAACACATAATGGTTGGGGAAGGAGAAGGCTACATCAAAGGTTCCGTAGTCGCCATAGAATTCGTGGTCCATGTGCTGGTCGGTATCCCATCCTGCTTTGCGGTCGTACACCGAAATGCGCGGATACCAGTGTACTACATCGTAATGTTTGTATCCGAAAGCGTTGAACATTTTCATCCGGTTACGGATGGAACCGTTATCGAAATAAGTTTTGAAACTCATCTTGAAAGTGATGCTCTCTCCGGATTTCAAAGGGGTCGGCAGGTATACTTTTAAAATGGTGTTGTCCAGCTCTGTTTTAAGTTCAGCGCCATTCACGGTAAGACTTGAGACAACTGTCCCCAATCCTTTTTCCTGGTATTTCCCGAATTTTACGGGTATGTCGTTGTTTTTATAAAGATCTTCCAGGTAGGAGCCTTTGGTCTGCGCATTGTTGTACAAATGGAAATAAACAAAAGGAAGCACATCGGGGGAATTGTTGTAATAAGTCAGTTCTCCGGTTGCATCAATGATGTCGGTCTTGTCGTCCAAACTAGCATTCATCTTGTAATGCACGTCTTGCTGCCAATAACCTTCGTAGGGTTTGCGGTTCTTCCAGTAGTATTGATTGCTGCTGCTCTGAAAATTCGTTTCAGGAAACTGTGCAAAGGAATTCAGGATAAATGAAAACAATGCAAGGAAAATAAGGGTCGTCTTTTTCATAGGGCGGTTCTGCGGTAAATTCCAGTGTAAATATAGGAGAATTGGGGGAAATAGGTAAATAAGTTAATGGTTAATTGGGGAATGGTTAATGGGTGAATGGAAGAAAGGGGTTAATGGGAAATGGTTAATGGGGGGAATGGTTAATCTGGGAAGGGAAGGAAGGGGTTAATGGAAAACGGTTAATGGGAAAAGGTTAATCGGGGAATGGTTAATGGGAAAAGGTAAATCGGGGAATGGTTAATGGGAAAAGGTAAATTGGAAAAAGAAATGGTTAATTTTTTGGAAGAGGTTAATTAACCATTAACCATTAACTATTTCCTTTTCCTTTTTTCCTTCCCCGTATATTGTGAAGGCAGCAGGATGATCTCTTTAGATGGGTCTAACAAAGATCACCCCGCCCCTCGCTTAATGTCATTTTTGTTTAAAAAACGTTTCAAGAACCGGAGCGGTTCCGTTATTTAAATAACCATGGCTGTGTTTATTTTTTTCTGAAAACA
>JBKJQG010000353.1:0-11465 GCA_046594925.1 Bacteroidia bacterium | reverse complement strand
GTTTTTGACACCGTTGTGCTATCACCCAGTTGTCCCCAGTTGTTGTCGCCCCAGCCCCAAAGTGTTCCGTCGTTTTTTAAGCTCATCACAAAATTGCCGCCTGCAGAAATATCGTTCACATTGCTGAGACTGCTTCCCGATCCTGTAATTGCTCCCCAGGTAGCGATCGTCCCATCGATGAGAACAGCGGCCGAATTGGTCATTCCACCCGATGCAGCGCTGGCTGAAAGATAAACAATGGCAGGGTCAGGAACCGCCTCAGGTTCAGGCTCATCATTCTTTGCGCAGGAAGCGAATAAAACGATCAGCATAAGCACGAATGGAAGTATGTGGATTCTTTTCATCAACATTGAATTTAAAGAGTTCATATATTCTTTACAACCAATTTTTATGGAAGTAAGATGTTTCTATGAAAACATGTGCGTGCCATGCATCAAGCCTGCCATCAAAGCAGCAAATGCAAGGAATGCTCCGACAATGCCCAGTTTGCTTTTTGTCTTGATCGCTGGGATGATGCACAAGATCAGCGCTAAGCCTCCGCTGATGACCAGGATCTCGCCGGTCGTTACTTTTGCTTCGTGGGCCGCCATCCACATGATGCTGGTGATGTCATCTGAAAAGCCGGTGTTCAATGATTCTTCCAATGATGCGGCCGCTGGTGCCAATACAAATTGCAGGTATAAGGCCGTTATGAACGAGAGGACGCTGATGATAAATCCTGAGATTGACAGTGCTTTCATAATTTGGAGTTTTATGTGAATACTTAATCGATGATTATTTTTCCTGTTGAAACAACACTTCCGTCAGAAAGGATCCTGTAGAAATAGATCCCGTTCATTAAACCATTCCTGCTGATCTCAAATGAGTTTTCTTTTTTCTCAGTTGCAGCGTTGACTTTTTTTCCTGCAGCATCAAAGAACTCCATGGAGTAATTTTCTTCCGAAGGATCCGCGGTCAGGTTGCTCACGACCTGTATGGTGGTCTTCTGACTAAATGGATTCGGGTAAGCGAACGAATACAGCCAGGGCCTTGACTCCACTTGTTCGTTGATGGAAGCGGTAAGCAAAGGATCCACGGAAAGCAGTGAATCGATGTTGATGTTCTCATCACCGGGATAATACACCATGATTTGAAATGAATCATAAAACATCTCATCGTTGGAGTTTACGCCCGGTATGATGGTTTGCGGGGGAGAGAAAGGATTGTGAGGGTTAGAGGCTGTGTTGTCGTAAACGTGAACGCCATGATAACGGTAACCCGGAGGAATCTTCACCAGGTTCCTGTAATAGTAATAGAACTGCCAGTGAAATTCCCAATCGTTGATCTTCATCAAAGGAATGGTATCCGGTGTGCCCGAAGCTTTGTAAGCATAGTTAAGGATCTCCGTGCAAATTTTATGGGAATGCGGAAGGGAACTGAAAACCGACAAAGGGAACCAATCGAGTAAAGCCGTATCAGAAGTCACCGTTTTAATTTCTCCCGGTAACATATAAAAACTCCAGTTCTGCATCGGAGTAAAAGCATAAACTTCCCTAACACCGGTTGTTCCGGGAGGATAGAAATAAATGCGTACCTGGGTGCTGTCTTGTTGTCCGCCACTTCCGGCCGGATAATGGATCTGCAAAAGAATTTGGGATCCGGCTTTGACCGTCACGCCCATTTTTAAAATGCTGGCACTTGGAAAAACAATGGGTTCGCTTCCTGGAATGAATCCGCCAATGCCGACATTTGCAGGGAAAGTGAAAGCACTTCCTGAAAAGTCGTTTGCAGAGCTCGCTGTTGTATCTGCACCCACACTTACGTGATGCACAATTCCTCCGTTGCCTGGAACAATCTCCACTGCTTTTATAATTCGGTTTGTTGCGAGTCCGGAAGGAAGCACAAATAAATTATACGCATCATTCGTCGCCGTTGCGTTGCTTGTGAAGGTTGGAATCTGTAAAACGAGATCGGGGGGAGGCGTTAATTTATATGTCGAGTAGGTTGGTGCGGAAGGAGCTAATGTGGTATCTCCTTGAATTCCGCCTGTGCTGATCCAGCTCAGTATAGCATTTTTCTCTGACTGGGTAATGATGTGTTCTCTTGCAAATCTTCTGTAAGTGGTATCAGCGGGCCATGGCGGCATGTAGTTTGTCAGCAGCGCTGTTTCGATGTTGTAGATTTCCGGAAGTACTTCGGAATAGGTCATCATCGAAAAAGGTGCGCCTCCGTTGGCGTGGTGACAGGAGGTACATCTGTTGTAAAAGATACCTGCTACGTCTTTGTATTCCAATTGCGAAAAGGAATCGGAAGCTACCGAAAGCATCAAGACGAAAAGCAAGAGTAGTTTTTTACTCATTGGATGAGATTTAGTACACGATCACTTTTACGACATTTGATTTTTTGTCGCTTGTATTGATGCTTACAAAATAAACTCCTTTATTCAATCCGGAGATGTCAATTTTGCTATGTTGAATGCCTTTTGTAGAGGTGTCTCCTTTAACGCGTTTTACTTCTTGCCCGAGTACGTTGCTTACGGAAATCTCAACGGCGTCGAAACTGTTGTAAACCACATTCAGCTGATTTGTTGCAGGGTTAGGATAAACATTCTGGATTTCGAATCCAGTTTGTCCTTCCAGATCTCCCACGTCTACCGCTGTGCAATAGTTCTGAACAGATCTTACCGATTTATAAAGGTTCAGTCTTCCGCCGGTCAACGTGATTCCACTGCTCATGGAAGGAATCACATCGACAGCGCCTAAAAGGGAATCTTTCAGCATCAATGCAATGCCGGCAGGATCTGCTTTATAGTCGGTGATGAATTGGAGACAGTTCACTGAACACATCAAGGCCACCGTTCCGGCAACGTGAGGAGTCGCCATGGAGGTTCCCGAAATGGAAGAATAAGCAGAAGAAGGATAAGTAGACGTAATGCTTGTTCCCGGTGCGCCCAAGTCGATCATCGTTGCTCCGTAACCGCAGCTGCTGTTCTTAGCATCCGTGCGTGTAGTGTTTGTGACTGCAATGAGCCAGTTGCTCAAGCAAGAGGTCGGGATGTCTCCTTGCGTATCAATATTGTAATTGGCATTTGCTGTTGCGCCTGCACTGATGATCCCTACGGAACCCAATGAGTCGAACATCGCACACCACAATGGGTAAGAAGCGGGGAAAGCAAGATCTATTCCGAAAGAGGAATTGGTGGAAACCACAAAAGCACCCTTGGCTCCGTTGGTCTGATTGTAGATCCTGCGCTGATCCATGGCAAAGGCGTAAGACGCTACCACATTGGCTTCAAAACTTCCGCCGGTACCGTATGAGATCGGCATTACTTTCACGTTCCAGTTCACACCGGTAACGCCAATGGTATTATTTCCTCTCGCACCTACGGTTCCGGATACGTGTGTTCCGTGGCTCGCTACCGAAAAATTATCCGTTGCTGTCGCGCCATTCCATCCGTCACGGTCATCTACATATCCGTTCAGGTCATCATCGATCCCGTTCCCGGGGATCTCCTGGTAGTTTTTCCAGAAATTCAAATCGGGCTGTGCTAGATCGAATCCGCCGTCGATCACAGCTACAACAATGGAGTCTCCAGCTGCTGTCAAACCCCCTGTTGTGATGTCCCACGCTTCCGGAGCGTCAATGTCTGCATCTGCAACACCGCCACTCGCACCTGTATTGTGCATGTCCCACATGTTGACGAATTGAACATCGTTCGGGATGATGCGTTCCTGGAAGGTATGGTTGAACTGCGCAATTTTCACTAAGTGATTTTGCTTTATTGCATTTAAGAACAAATTGGAATTCACGGCTGTCGGGTCGAAGCTCATCAGGTAGATGTGCATGGATTCGGAAAGGGTGCGTTCTACTTTCAGTCCTGTACTGCTACCATTGATGGAACCCAGTTCTTTGGTCAGTTGCCTAGCTTGTGCATCAGATCCGACCATTACTAATAGGTTACCCGGGACAACATTTGTTTCCTGAGAAAATGCCACCGGAGCAGATAATAAAGATAGACCGGTAAGAAGTGTGTAGATTTTTTTCATGCTTGATTGAGAGTTATTTTCAGACAGCCAATTCCAGTAGGAAAGGATATTGTCAGTTAATTGTATAACAATATTAACCATTTATTGCGTAATTTGCAATTGTAAAGCCCTCTATTTATGTCAGCGAAAAACTTCACCATTTACAAGTCTTCGGCCGGTTCCGGCAAGACCTTTACATTGGTTAAGGAGTACCTGGCCCTGGCCTTGAACGATCCTTCTGAAATGCCCCAGGCATACCGCCATATTTTAGCCGTTACTTTCACCAATAAAGCGGCCTCAGAAATGAAGGAACGCATCATCAAAGCCCTGAAAGAACTTTCGGAAGAAGACTATTCCAGCGTTTCGGCAGGAACAAAGACCTTGCTGATCGAGCTGAAGAAACACGAGGCATTGAATGCGGCCGGACAACTGGATGATGCGATGCTGCGCAAGCGTGCCCAAAGAGTGCTGACGTCCATTCTTCACAATTACTCTGATTTCGCAATTGGTACGATCGACAGTTTTGTACACAGAGTAGTCAGGACATTCGCTTTTGACCTGCGCATACCTTTAAGTTTTGAGATCGAGATGGACGACGATAAGCTACTTACACAAGCCATCGATCTTCTGCTGGCCCAGATCGGCAGCAATGAAAAATTGACCAAGGCATTGGTGGAATACACCGAGAGTAAGACGGATGATGAAAAGAGCTGGCACATTGAGAACGACCTGAAAGAATTTGCAAAAAATCTTTTGAATGAGGACGGCGCGGTTCACATTGAAAAATTAAAACACTTAACCGTAGATGATTTTTTTGGGATCAAGGATGTTCTTTTTTTGGAAATGAAAAAGTTTGAGACGGAAGTCATTTCTTTTGGAAAACAAGGGCTTGAATTGATTTTTAAAAACGGTATCGAAAACGATAAATTTGCGGGAGGTGCAAACGGCATTGCGAAATATTTTACTTATCTGGCAGAAAATAATTCTGAAAAATTGAAGCCCACACCTACGGTAACAAAGAATGTTGAGGGAGACAATTGGTATGCGGGGAAGGCCAGTGTTCATGATAAATCAGCCATCGATGGAATTAAAGATCAGCTTGCCGGGCTTTTCGACAAGTCTGTACAATTCATAAATAGTAACATTCCAGAATATAGTTTGTTCTCCCTCATCAACAAAAATATTTATTCCCTCGCCGTGCTGAATGAAATTGAAAAGATGCTGGAGGAATACAAATCACAAAACAACGTGTTGCACATTTCGGAATTCAATAAGATGATCTCGAAAATTGTGTTGAACGAACCCATTCCATTTATTTATGAAAGGCTAGGAGAGAAGTATAATAATTACCTCATTGACGAGTTTCAGGATACATCGGTATTGCAGTTTCAGAATTTACTTCCCTTGATCGACAACTCACTGGCAAACGGACATTTCACAATGCTCGTGGGAGACGGGAAACAGGCCATTTACAGGTGGCGAGGCGGAGAGGTGGAACAGTTTGCTCAGTTGCCAAAAGTATTCAAGCACAACGATAATCCACTAGTCCTCGAGCGTCAAGAAGCATTGGTCCGCAATCATTTGCCGAAGATGCTCGATAAGAATTATAGGAGCAAGCGCGAAGTGATCGAATTCAACAATGCACTTTTTAAAACATTGTCGGGGAGGTTAAATCCTAAATTTCAAACGATCTACGAAGGGTTGGAACAAGGCTTTAATCCTGAGAACAAAGGTGGTTTTGTGCAGGTTGAATTTATTGAGGGTGAAAAAGATATTTATCGCGAAGAGAATAAAAAGCGGACCTTGGCATTGATCCGCGAGCTTCAGGCTGACAATTATGCATTGAAAGATATTTCAGTATTGGTAAGAAAGAATACCGATGGCAGCGACATCGCAAATTATCTGACTGAGAATGGCGTGGAAGTCATTTCTTCGGATTCGCTTTTACTGAGCAATTCGGCTGAGATCAACTTTCTTCATTCTGTGTTGAAATATTTGTCCAATACTGCTGATGCGATCATTCAGACGGAATTGTTGGAATACCTGCTGGCTTCGAAGTTCCTGCCTGCCGGGCAGGCGGGTAATTCTTCCATCACCTTGTCGGAAGCCCTTGAAAAGAGAACGGGGATAAGCACGATCTTAAAAAACGCAGGTATTGATTTCAGCGTGACCTATCTTTCGAAACTGGCCTTGTACGAATTGTGCGAAGAGCTGGTCCGCATCTTTAAGTTGAATGCGCTTCCGAATGCTTACATCCAATTTTTTCTCGATGAAGTATTGAATTACAGCATAAAGAAAAACAACAATCTGAACGACTTCATCGAGTATTGGGAAGACAAAAAGAAAAAAGCTTCACTGATCATTCCTCAGGGAATGAATGCTGTGAACATCATGACCATTCATCGTTCTAAAGGATTGGAGTTTCCGGTGGTCATTCTTCCTTTTTCAAACACAGAAACCAAGAATGGGAAAAAAAATCTTTGGATAGATCTGAAAAATGAAAAACTCCCGGGACTACCTTCTGCGATCGTTCCAACGAATCAAAAATTGGAAGAAACGGATTATGCGGAACTCTATCAGGATGAAAAGAACAAATCGATGCTCGACAACCTGAATGTGCTTTATGTCGGTTTTACACGTGCGGAGGAGCGTATGTATGTATTTTCTGGAATGCCTGGAAAGGATCTGTCGAAATGTAATTCCGTCTCCGACATGCTTGCATATTATTATGATTCGATCAATGAATGGCAGGATGGAAAATTTGTTTATTCCTTCGGCACACCGACTCCCAGCAAGCGGCATTTTGAGAAGAAACAAACCTTGAGCTTTGAACTTTTAACTTTTAACTCCAATGTCTGGAGGAACAGCATAAAAATGCGGACTGCTGCTCCGAGCATCTGGAACACCAACATGGCGGAAACAAAAAAGGATTATGGGAACATTGTTCATACGGCTTTGTCAAAAGTCAAGGTTTTGGAAGACGTTGATGCCTCGCTGAAAAGCATGTGTGCAGAAGGTATGATCACGAGAGAAGAGAGTGAAAGTTTGAAAATCATCCTCGAAAATATCTTGGGCTTGCCGTCCTTGTCACCCCATTTTCAAAAAGGCTTGATAATTAAGAATGAGGCGGAGATCGTCACATCCGGAGGCGAATTGTATCGTCCGGATCGGGTGGTTCTGAATGGCAAGAATGCTGTCATCATTGACTACAAAACCGGCGAAGAGCGTAAAAAGCACAAAGAACAGATCATTGGCTACTCCGATCTTTTGGGACAAATGGGTTATCTGGTAAAAGAACGGTTATTGGTCTATATTGAGGAAGAGAAGGTCGTTGCAGTTTAGAGTCCCATCCTGCCGCTCTCTCTGATGTATCGATTTTACAGATATTTTCCCCCTTTTGACTTTTGACTTCCCCCTTTTTTGACTTTTGACATCTCCTCTTTTGACTTATAAGAAACTACCCATTTATCCTTAAATCCCGCCATTTAACAAAATCATTTTGCCATATTGCTGAATTAGGGTAAATTCGTTCTCAAATTAAAAAAGACATGCAAAACATCCTTAAATTTTCTGTCCCGATAGCTTTTGGGATTGCTTCAATTACTATGACATCTTGTGGTGGTGATGCTAAAGAAGAAGCCACGAAAGCTCCCAATACTGGTATCGACACTAAGAACATCGACAGCACCACTAAACCGGTAGACGATTTTTACCAATTCGTGAATGGGAATTGGCTGAAAAATAATTCCATCCCAGAATCAGAAAGCCGTTGGAGCAGCTTCAACGAATTACAGGAATTGAATTCGGCTAAACTCAAAACCATACTGGAAGAAGCCTCTTCCGATAAATCTGCAGCAGCAGGAAGCAACAAACAAAAGATAGGCGATTTTTATTCCGTTGCCAACGATTCAGTAAAACTGAATGCTGACGGGATCACGCCATTGAAAGATGAATTGACGGCCATCGACCGCATTCAAACAACAGATGACCTTGTGAAAGCTGTGGCACATCTTCACTCCATTGGTGTAGGCCCGATGTTCGGCGGTTATATCGGTCAGGACCCGAAGGTCAGCACCGAGATCATCACTCAACTGGCACAAGGCGGAATTGCTTTGCCGGACAGAGATTATTATTCCAATAGGGATGAGCGAACCATCGGCATTCAGAATGCTTATAAAAAACATCTATCTAACATGTTCGTTCTTTTAGGTGATAAACCGGAAGTGGCCGACAAGAATGCGCAAGTGGTATATGGCATTGAGACGACCCTTGCCAAAGCTTCCATGACAAAGATCGACATGCGCAACCCAGAGTTGATGTACAACAAGAAAACACTGAAGGAATTGGCAGAGTTGACACCGAATTTCAATTGGACAATTTACTTTGATGTGGCGGGTATAAAAGGAATAGACAATGTGATCGTGGGACAGCCTGCATTCTTCAAAGCTCTGAACACGGCAGTGAAGGCAGTTTCCATCAACGACTGGAAAACATATTTGCGCTGGGGATTGATCGATCAGACCGCAAGCAAATTGAGCGACAACGTGGTGAACGAACATTTTGATTTCTATGGAAAGACTTTGTTGGGAATCCCGGCATTGAAACCACGCTGGAAACGTTCTTTCGAAGCAACGGATGCTGCTTTGGGTGATGCACTCGGACAAGTATTCGTTGAAAAATATTTCACACAAGAAAGTAAAGATCGCGTTGCACAAATGGTGAAAAACCTGATCGCTGCTTACCGCATCCGTATTGCAAGCCGTGATTGGATGAGCGAAGAAACCAAAAAAGCCGCTAACCTGAAATTGGACAAGATTCTCCTGAAGCTAGGATATCCTGATAAATGGAAAGACTACGCTTCCTTGGACATTAAGCGCGATTCATATGTTCAGAATTTCATCCGTGCAAACAATTACGCTTTCAAGGAAATGGTTGATAAATTGGGGAAACCAGTGGACAGAACAGAGTGGGGAATGACACCGCCGACTATCAATGCTTATTACAATCCTTCCTTGAATGAGATCGTTTTTCCTGCGGGAATCATGCAGCCGATTTTCTTCAATCCCGATGCTGATGATGCTGTCAACTATGGTTGCATGGGTGCTATTATCGGACACGAGTTGACTCACGGATTTGATGACGAAGGAGCGCAGTTTGATGCAGATGGAAACTTGAAGAATTGGTGGACTGATACTGACAAAGCAAATTTCAAAAAGAAAACCGATATGTTGGTGATGCAATTCAATAACTACATTGCTATTGATAGCATGCATGTGAGAGGAGAATTGACCTTGGGTGAGAACATAGCCGACTTAGGAGGACTGACCATCTCTTATTATGCTTTGAAAAAAGCGTTGGAAGGAAAACCTGCTCCTGAAAAGATCGATGGATTTACAGCAGAACAACGTTTCTTCATCGCTTGGGCTCAAGGATGGAGAGGAAACATGCGTCCTGAGTTCCTGAAGAATATGGTTCAAACCAATCCTCATTCACCAGGCAACTTCCGCGGAAATGGACCTTTGAGCAACATGCAGGAATTCTACGATGCTTTCGGTGTTAAAGAAGGGGATAAGATGTACCGCGCAAAAGGAGAAAGAGCTGAGATCTGGTAATCAATTTTGTTTGTGATCAAAAAAGCCTTGCTGTTTTTACAGCAAGGCTTCTTTTTGTTCATATTCCAATTCATCAATCTCGAGCCAGTTCTCTTTGTAATCAAAGGTCATGTCGTGCAGGAAATTCCGGTCGGGCATGATGTTTACTTTGAATCCGGTGAGCACATGTTTACTTCCTATAATCTGTATCTCTTCCCACTCGGTAGGAGAAATGATCTTAAAAAATGATCTGTCGTTTAAATACTTTCGGTATTGGGGATATTCCATAATTAAAATTCAGGACAATCGTTCGGACTCTTTCTTTCATGGCGTGTTTTTTTTACACAGGCTTTCTTTTTTTCTTTTGATGCTTTTGCTTTAGACAGATCCGCTGCTTTTTTTGTTTTTTGTTTGGGTGTGTTTATCTCAGCATTTTTGGAAGACGCCGTTGTTCCTTCTTCTCTCTCCTGCTTGGGAGGGGCAACATTTTCAGTCGGAATCACATCAAATGGCTTGGATGATTCTGTTTTTTCAACAACAAATTCATCTTCTTCTACAAGTGCTTTTGTTTGTGGGGCTTCTACAGGTTTTTTTTCTGCTAGCGCTGTGGTTTTTTTCTCGCTATTTGCCGGGACTGCTTTTGCTTCATTCACCAAGGCTTTCCCCCTTTTCATCTCCGTGTTTGCAACTGTTCTCTTCGAGTAAACACTCTGATACCGGGGTTTGCTGAAATCACTGCTATTGTCTGCCGCTGAACGTTTGCTCAAAGCAGCGTACTCTTTACTTGTTCTTGTGTTTTTGTTAGAACCCGGACAAGCATCTGATGCTTTGGAGCCTCTTTGAGCCACAGCCACTTGAAAGCAGATGAAGTTAGCAAAGATGAAGAGGGCGATTAGCTTTTGCATGATTTCTTTATTTTAGGCTATAACGTGTCAATATTACCAATTAGTATTTTTATATTTACATTTTATAGAAATAAATTTTGTTAACCTCATAAATGCAGTCATTCCTCGAAAAAACAGTTGACGTGCTTCACCAAAAATACGGTGATGATATTAGTGAACTGTGCATTGTGTTGCCAAACAGAAGAGCGGGCTTGTTTCTAAAGACGCATTTTTCCAAGAAATTAAAAAAGACGTTCTGGAGCCCGGAAATACTGGCAACTGAAGATTTCGTCTCGGTGCTTGCGGAGCTGGAAATGGCCGACCCAACCACTTTGCTTTTCGAATTGTATGAAACGGTGAAAGCTGTCGGAAAGAGAGATGTTGAATCCTTTGACGAGTTCAGCAAATGGGGGCAGATCCTTTTGAGTGACTTCAATGAGCTCGACCGTTACCTGGTGGATCACAAGCAGCTCTTCGGAAATCTGAAGGACATCAAGGAACTGGAAGCCTGGAGCCTGAATTCGGAAGAGACCCTAACTGAATTTCAAAAACAATACCTCAGCTTTTGGAAATTGCTGGGAGAATACTATCAGCATTTCACAACACGCTTGCTGGGAAAACATCAGGCGTATCAGGGCTTGGCATATAGAATGGTTGCCGGAAATCCGGAAGAGCGTGTTGCCAAACATCCCTGGAAGAAGATCATTTTTGCAGGATTCAATGCTTTGAACAAAGCGGAAGAGGAGATCATTGAGAAATTGCTGAACGCCGACATGGCCGAAGTGATCTGGGATACCGATTCTTATTATATCAACAACGTCAATCAGGAAGCAGGACGCTTTTTTAGAAAATACAAACAATCAGGTAAATTTTCTAAGATCACGGCTTCTGGAAAAAGCGACAAGAACCTGACCATCGAAGAAACATTGCTTTCGAACGAAAGCAAGATCATATCTGTAATAGGCGCAGCTAAGAATGTAGCGCAG
>JBKJQG010000071.1:0-6282 GCA_046594925.1 Bacteroidia bacterium | reverse complement strand
CCGGATTTGATGTTCTTCCAGAACATTTGCTGTTTGGGGTTTGCAGCGACTAACAAAGCCATTGCTTTTTCGTCCATGCGGGTCGGGAAAATATGTACCTGAATGGTTTGCTGTCCGTTGTTCCGGGCTTCCACGGCTAAAACATACACTTCTTTGATGTAAGTGTCCGTGAGAGGCATGCACCCTATTGTCACACAGCTTCCGTGGATCATGATGTCGCCACCCAGATTTCCTTTCCCGATGATCCGGTCGCTGGCATTCGGATAATTGAGTCCTAACGATAAATGATAACTGCTATAAGGGTTAAAAACTGCAATAGTGTAAAAACCTTCAGGCACTTGTCCGTCACCTTGCTGACGTTTCGGCCCCAGTTCGCCGGAAGATGCACAAATTGCATAGGTCTTAAAAAGCTTAAACTCCTTTTCACCGGCTGACTTCAGCCAGACCTCTATCACTTTGTCTTCTTTGAACACACGCAAAAACAGTTCGAAATTCTCGGCGATCTCTTTTTTCTTCAGCTCCGATCTCAGGCCTTCCCATTTTTCTGAATAAGCGGCTTTCACACGTGTTGCTTTTTGCTGCGTTACCTTGAAAGTCTGCGCTGACAGCTGTAAAGTGAACGAAAAGAGAATGATTAAAAAGGTCTGTTTTAGCATATTGTTAATTTTTCAGTTGATAACGTTGGCGGATAAGTCAATATTCCGGCCAAAAACACATTATTTTTGTCTAAATTTAATTGTTTAATGAAGAAAGCCGTCATCCTCTTAAAAAATAAATACCTGATCACTGTCGTAGCGTTGACGGTATGGGTGATCTTTTTTGACAAGAACGATCTGAAGACCCAGTTGGAACTGCGGACGGAAGTAAAAAAGCTAGAAGAAGAGCGAAATTACTTTGCGCGGGAGATCAACAGCATTACTTCCGACATTAAGGAATTGTATACAAATCCGAAAACACTTGAAAAATTTGCTCGCGAGAAATACCTGATGAAACGCGACAATGAAGACATCTTTGTGATTGTGGAAGAGACCTCGGAATTATAGATTAGGCTCTGCGAAGGCTTGTTCCTATTTAAAGAAGATAAAGATTGTCAATGCTCCTACCAAAACAATCAGGAATAACAAATAGCCCATTTTTGTTTTTTACCCTCTACTTTATCTTACTATTAGGCGTTTGCTGTATAATTTATTTGCATTGGATGCGGTGACCAGATAAGTTCCTTTCGCCAATTTCCCTTCAGGATCAATGGCAACCAGTTCATTGTTTTCAGCACTCACAACGACTTTAGAATAAATCTCTCTGCCGGTGATATCTCTAAGAACCACCAGAACATCCATCCCATCGAACGATGTTAATTCCAGATAGGCTTTTGAATTAACACCTGTCGGATTAGGGAACAATGAAATTGAAGGATCTCCTTTCGGATTGTATTCAACCGGGACAATACCTGAATAGGATGACTTACCGTCAAAATTCGTTTGTTTTAACCTGTAATACGAAATGCCGACAAACGGACTGTTGTCAAGGTCAAAATAATCAATGATCGAAGAGCTATTACCCGCTCCAACTATAGTTAGTACTTCCTCGAAATTTAGAACATCCTTGCTCTTTTCAACGGTAAAATAATTGTTATTTGTTTCAGATGCTGTAGACCAAGAAAGTTCTACCTGAGGACTATTGTCATTCACAACCGCAGAGAAATACAACAGCTCCACCGGCAAAGTAGTGCCACCACCAAAAGTTATAGGCCCGGATGTCGTGGTTCCGCCATTCCAAACCGTTTCACCACAAATGTTTATTTTGGATCCAGGAGTTCCTCCTGTTAATTGCCCTCCTGCAAAAACTTGAACCTTGCCGGGGCACATATTCAATTTTTGCCCGTTCCCAAAATTCAGAGTCCCATAAACGAATATATCAATATTATTATACGATGGCGAATTGATATTAACATCCACTATTGCACAAGCTGGAATAATAATCGTCATAGCGTCACCTGGAACGGTTATGCCTCCAGCGCAGCCAGTTGCGGTCCATGTTGAAGCGGCATCCCAATTGCCACCGGTACATTTTGCTGTGAGCGTACACTGCGCTTTAGAACTTAAAACAATTAAAATGCAGCTAAATAAAAAGAGTAATTTTATTTTCATTCTGTTTCAATACCTTGCTAAAGTAGTCAAATATTTCGTTTGGTGTTATTTTTAGCTATTTGACTGCTCCAGCCATAATGTTTATTAATGCCCCTAGGTCGGTGTGCCACCCGCACTAAAACGCAACATCGAGACGAAATTTAGACATAAAAAGACTTGCAGGAGAGGTTTTTCCACTAAGTTATCAAAACTCGACTGTGAAAAAGAGGTGAAAAGGTGCTTTTATCCGGTAAACTCACCAAAAACATTCCTCATTACATCGGCTATTTCGCCCAAAGTCGCATAATTTTCCGTGGCTTCCAAAATGACTGGCATAAGGTTCACATCTCCTTTTGCATGTTCATCCAGTTTTTTCAGGATGGCTTTCACCTTTTCATTGTCCCGCTCTGCCTTTACTTTATTGATCTTGTCGATCTGCAGCTGGCGGATGGAATCATCAACGGTAAATATATCTTCCAGCGGCTTTTCTTGCGCCGTGAATTTGTTAACCCCTACAATGATTTTTTCCCCTGTTTGTATGTCGTTTTGATATTTATAAGAAGAAGCAGCGATCTCGTTCTGCAAGTATCCCTGTTCGATGGCCGCTACAGAACCGCCCATCGCATCTATCTTGTTGATGTATTCCCATGCAGCTGCCTCCACCTCATTGGTTAATGATTCTACAAAATAGGATCCAGCAAGCGGATCAACGGTTTCCGCAATCCCGCTTTCAAAAGCAATGATCTGCTGGGTTCTTAATGCTATTCTTGCCGCTTCTTCGGTTGGCAACGCAATGGCTTCGTCAAATCCATTGGTGTGCAAACTTTGGGTTCCTCCCAATACGGCCGACATGGCTTGAATGGTTACCCTTGGAATGTTGTTTTGCGGCTGTTGCGCCGTCAATGTCGAACCACCGGTCTGCGTATGAAAACGAAGCATTTGAGCCTTCGGATCAGTAGCTCCCAGATCCTTGGTGATCTTTGCCCACATTCTTCTGGCAGCACGGAACTTTGCCACCTCTTCAAAAAGGTTGTTATGGGCGTTAAAGAAGAAGGATAATCTTTTAGCAAATACATTGATATCCAATCCTTTATCTATTGCTGCCTTAAGGTACGCTTTACCATTTGCAAGGGTAAATGCCAGCTCTTGCACTGCTGTAGAACCGGCTTCGCGGATGTGGTATCCCGAAATGGAAATGGTGTTCCACTTCGGCAC
This sequence comes from Bacteroidia bacterium, assembly GCA_046594925.1. Lineage (GTDB taxonomy): Bacteria > Bacteroidota > Bacteroidia > 2-12-FULL-35-15 > 2-12-FULL-35-15 > 2-12-FULL-35-15. Next base: position 2,941 of record JBKJQG010000071.1, on the reverse strand, counting down.
TTCTTTGCTACAATATTCAAAAATGTCGGTAATAATACGCATGCTTGGTTTCGGAGGATAAATGTATGTTCCTCTGGCCGCATATTCTTTCAAAATATCGTTCTGGATCGTTCCTGAGATCTTTTTCAGGTCGGCTCCTTGTTTCTTCGCTAAGGCTATGTACATCGACAAGAGAATGGATGCCGTGGAATTGATGGTCATCGATGTGGTGATGTTCTCCAGCTTTATCCCCTCAAACAAAATTTCAATGTCCCTCAACGAATCGATGGCCACACCTGCTTTTCCAACTTCCCCGTCGGCAAAATCGTGACTGCTGTCGTACCCGATCTGAGTCGGTAAATCGAAAGCTACCGACAAACCTGTTGTTCCGTTATTCAATAAATAATGGTAACGTTTGTTGGATTCTTCAGCCGTAGAAAACCCGGCATACTGGCGCATCGTCCAAAGCTTGCTGCGGTACATGGTTGACTGAACTCCTCTGGTATAAGGGAATTCACCCGGCTGTTCGTCATTTACTTCCAGCTTTGAATAAACACGCTTGATCTCGATGTTTGAATCGGTTAAAAACTTGTCTTTGCGTTCTTTTTCTTCCATATAACTTTAGTGGTTAAAGTGGAAAATGTTTTAGTATTTCCCTATTCACCTTTTTCCATTAACTATTTCCCTTAAAATTCTTTACCAATCTCCTTCTTAATGAATTCTATTGCTGCTTTCGTAGGCATTTCCGATAACTGGGACGACACAGCAACAATGGATTGTGCCAATTCCATGGCGGAAGACTGCACCGTTACTCTCGTAGCGGCCACATTGATCAGCTTGATCGTTTCTTCTTTTGCTTTTACCACGGCATCCCAGGATTTGGTGCTCATATATATCTGCTGCGATAGATTGTGTTCGAATTCTGTTCTCACCGTCTTCAATAACTCACTTTGAAAGTCCTGCGCTCCACCTACTTTATTCATACGCATCACCATGCTGGTGGGGTTGATGCGCTCCAGAAACAGGATCACACGTTCATACGCCTGCAGACGGATGGGCGTGATTACGGTTTGATTGGCCAACTTCAGGTCGACAATGCGTTTCCTGCTTTCGTGATCCAGAAAGTTCTTTACCAGGTAATAGGCTGTCAAAAATACAATTGCTGAAGGCAGCAGAATCTTGATGATCTCAAAAATGGGGTCCATAGTTTTTCGTTTTAGGTATTCAAGTCCTTGAATAATGCCTGATCTTGGATTAAGATACAGACCATCCTGATTCCTTTGAAAGGCTAAATATCGTATTTTTTTGCCAACTAATTAAATTGGAGAAGCAGATTCAAGAGCAGATGCTTGCTATTATTATTTTAGTTAAACTTGTGGACCAAAAGAAAACGAGATGTATAGAAAAATCGAAGACTTTATCACCGACTGGGGATACGAAAGCGAAGGATCACTCAATCTGTTCAAACTAATCAGCAACGATGCCCTGAACAAGAAAGACCACGAAAATGTAAGAAGCATAGCTGTTCTCACGTGGCACATCACCATCACTTTGAGTGAAATGTTGAACAAAGCCGGGTTGCCGGTCATAGGACCGGATGAGCACAGCAAACCGCCTGCTGACATCCAAGAGATCGTGAAAGCTTACAGCAGTTCTGCAAAATCGGTAACCGAACAAGTTCAGAAAAACTGGAACGATGCCTCACTGCTGGAAGAGAATAGCTTATATGGAGAAAACTGGAAGAACGGTGTCACCCTTTCCATACTTATTAAACACCAGACACATCACCGTGGGCAACTGACCGTATTGATGCGTCAGGCAGGAATGAAAGTGACGGGCGTTTACGGCCCTTCAAAAGAAGACTGGGCAAGTTATAACATGCCGACCGCCGACTAGAAAAAAGGGCTATTTCAGGCTAAGTTCATCCGTCCCAGAAAAAATGCCGCTTGTCGCATTTAAATACCTTGAATAACACAATTTTAGTAGATTTGTGTTCTCTAAACGCTAATTATTAATTATGAGTAAATTATCTGATAGAATAAACAACCTAGCAGAATCACAAACCCTGGCCATGGCTAAAAAAAGCCGTGAACTCCAGGCTCAGGGAAAAGACATCATCAGCCTTAGCATAGGCGAACCCGATTTTGATACTCCGCAGTTCATCAAGGATGCCGCAAAGCGTGCTATCGATGAGAACTATACGAGATATACCCCTGTTCCAGGATATTTAGATCTCCGTAAAGCGATCTCCGCAAAATTCAAACGCGACAATGATCTAACTTACAATTTCGATCAGATTGTAGTTTCCACAGGAGCCAAGCAATCCATTGCAAACGTCATTCTTAGCATGGTGAATCCCGGAGAAGAAGTGATAGTTCCCATCCCGTATTGGGTAAGTTACATCGAAACCATCAAATTGGCGGAAGGCATTCCGGTTACCATTCCCACAAGCATACAAAGCAATTTCAAGATTACAGCAGAAGAACTTAAAAAAGCGATCACTCCGAAAACAAAGATGATCGTGTTCAGCACGCCTTGCAATCCAAGTGGATCCGTTTACGACAAAGCAGAGCTGAAAGCATTGGCAGAGGTAATCGTTCAGCATCCCGACCTTTATGTGATTTCCGACGAGATTTACGAATACATCAACTTTGCCGGAAAACACGAAAGCATAGCACAGTTCGATTTCATATACGACCGTGTGATTACAGTGAACGGTGTTTCCAAAGGATACGCAATGACTGGTTGGCGAATAGGATACATCGGTGCCCCGAAATGGATCGCTGATGCCTGCGAAAAAATGCAGGGACAGTTCACTTCTGCCCCGGCTTCTATCTCACAGATGGCCAGCATTGCCGCAGTAAGCGCTCCCCCTACCGTTAGTTTTCAAATGCGCGACGCCTTCAAAAAACGAAGAGATCTTGTATTGAACTTGATGAATGAAATCCCCGGAATGAAAACC
>JBKJQG010000266.1:0-10697 GCA_046594925.1 Bacteroidia bacterium | reverse complement strand
CTCCACCCGAAGCGGTGAGATTTATACTTCCGTTTGAAAAGCCATAGCAGCTTGGGCTATAGGCGTTGTAAGTAAGATTTAAAGAGTCACAAAGACTTTGCCCGGAAATCGGTAGCGAGGTCGAAAGAAGGAGCAGAGAAAAGGAAATTCTTTTGAGCCGTTGAAGTAAGTGCTGTTCCATTGCAGTATAATTTTGATTCAAAATTATACTGCATTACCCTGGGCAATCAATGATTTTCGTTCGCAGGGAGTTTTAAATCGTTAAAGACAGAATAAACTGTTTCGGAAAAAGGCGCTAGGAGAGGCAGGAAGGACAGGATGCGAAAACAATGAGGAATGCGAATCCTATAACAGCGACAAGTCCATGTGCGACAGCGAACCACTTTGGAACTTTTTTGCCTGTGAGATCACGGTAGTTCAACATGGCTCCGCTAACGGCAGCAATAGTGAATACGATGATGCTGATCATCGGACGCGGATTATTGTTGACGCTAAAAATGATCAAAAGAACTAGAGCAAGTGCTGCAAAAATTCCGTGAATGATAGTAACACCTTTTGGTGTGCCTTTGTCTCTCAATATCAAAGAAAGAAGATACATCCCTGCTATTGCGGTCATGCCGAGAATGGTAATGGCTAAGTATATGATTCCCATATTGTAATTAATAATTATCGTTCAATTTCTCTGTACACAGGAAGGTCAAAGTTTGCAGGACCGTTGATCACTTTGCCTTCATAGTTGAACCGACTTCCATGACAGGGGCAATCCCAGCTGAGTTCATCATTGTTCCATTCCAGTGTGCATTTTACGTGGCTGCATTTTGCTGAGACAACGTGCAGTTTTCCCTCCTCATTCCTATACACTCCAACGTTCTCTTCTTTCAGGCCGATGATCCTTCCTTCACCATTTTTTACGGATGAAAGCTCTTTGACGTCGTTGAAGTTGGGAAACTGTTTCAGGTAGTTCATAAAATCAGTTGCCCACTGTTTCACGATCGGGAAACTTTCTTTCAAAGTAAATCGAGAGGGTTGATAAAGTTTTTCGAACTTATTTTGTTTTCCTTCAATCAGATCCCTGATCAATGTCCCTGCCAAAGAGCAGTGTGTCATGCCGTTTCCAGAGTCCCCGGTAATGATGTAGACATTTTTATGGTCATGAGGGTTGCGTCCGATGAAAGCAACTCCATCCATTGGTTCCAATACTTGTCCGGACCAGCGATAGACAATGTCTTCGATTGGAAAATTTTCACGCGTCCAGTTCTCAACCAGCTTGTAACGATGCTCTTCTGATACTTTTGTTTTACTTGTATTGCCTGTCGGATGATCTTCTCCTCCGCTGATTAAAATGTCGTAATGTTCATTGTAAGGATGTACCCGAATATAATGATATGGCGGAACTTTTGAGTCAGCATTAAAATCACCTGTATCCCACCACAACGCTTTCGGCAATGCATTTCGTTTCACCAGTGCACCGATCACGTAGGTGCGGTAGGCATATTGTTTGGTGTGCATTGTGAATAAATTGTTCACCGGGCTGTTCGTAGCTACGACAATGTGTTTCGCGCTTACTTTAAAGCCTTGTTCGGTTACTATTCCTGTATGATCTATTTGTGAAGCATGAGTTCCTGTGTAGATTTTTCCTCCTTTTTCTTCGATTGCTTTTACTAATCCTGCAAGGTATTTTAATGGATGGAACTGTGCTTGGTTCAAAAAGCACAAACATTTTTCCTTGCGGAATACTCCTGGTGCATAATCTACTTCTTTAATATCTACCCCTGCTTTCAGTGCCGCTTTGTATTCTCGCTGGAGAGAGTCTTTGTGGTCAGATGGATGTAAAAAAAGATAGCCATTCACGCGCTCAAAGCCACAGTCGATATTTTCTTTATTCACTGTTGCTTCCACGAAATCAATAGCAATGGCATGACTTTCTGCTATGAGTTTTGTCTTTTCTTCTCCGAAGATCCGTTCCAGATCATAGTAGCGGTCATCCAAAGCAGTGACTAAATGGGCAGTTGTTCTGCCGGTTTCACCGCTTCCGATTAAGCCATCTTCTACGAGCACAACTTTCTTTCCTGCCTGACTCATGGTATATGCAACCGTTAAGCCTGCTAGCCCTCCGCCTACAATTACAACTTCTGTTTCCAAGTCCTCCAACAAGGGGGGTTGTTTTCCCGGGTTGGCCGTATTGGTCCAAAAACTGATGTGTCTCCCAGCTGTTATCTGCGGATCTTGAGGATGATTGTACATGTTCATAAGGGGAGTATTTATGTAATGATTAGTGTTTTTTTGTAAGAGCCTTTCACTTTTTCAGAAAGGAAAGTTTCCAAATGTGTGTTGAACTTTTCCGACTGCTCTAAATTCGATAGGTGTCCAGCATTGTCTATGTAGTATAGCATTGCATTAGGGATCTTATTTAACAAAAATTCGGATTGAACGGGTGGAGTAATGGCATCTTCTTTTCCGACAAGGATTAAAGTCGGAACAGTGATCTTTCGCAGCCAACCACACATTTCGTGACGGTGAGACAATGCATTCAATGCTTCGATGATCGATTTTTCAGGGGTAGACAAAATGGTTTCTTTTATTTTCTGAAGGAGATCGGTTTTGGTGCTGAGCGATTCCTTGCAGAAGACCGTTTTTAAAAATGAGGTTGCAAAATCCTCTTTTCCACCTCTTTCAATCATTTGGCCTGTCTTGAATCGTTTCAATTTAACTTCCGGTGAGTCTGCAATACATTGCGTGTCGCTGAGAATCACAGCCGAAAATCTTTGAGGATAGCGTATAACAGCGTTCAGCAGAATGTAGCCACCCATAGACAATCCGCAAACGACTGCTTTTTTGATCTGCAAAGCATCCATGAGACTGATCAAGTCGTCGGCAAACAAACCCATACTCATTTCTTCTGGCCCTGCTTCGGATTTACCAAAGCCGCGAATGTCGTAGGAAATCACGCGATGATTCTCTTTTAACCCATCTACTTGCGGTTGCCAGGAAGATTTGTCGAACGGAAATCCGTGAATGAAGATGACCGGAATTTCTCCTTCTCCTTGGTCGTCGTAACAAATGGTAATGCCATTTGCTTTTATCTGTATGTCTTTTCCTTGTGCAAACATGGTTGTCCGGATTTAATGTTTGAATTTTAAAATCAATGGGTTGCCCAAATTTAATAGGGCTTGGGTTCTTCCGTTATTTATATTCGTTGAGATGGCCCTTTGAATAGCTAAAGGGATAAAATGAATGTTTGCTTTAAAAATTCAGAGTTTCGATATTTCAGCTACATTATTTGCCGCATAATCGAATAGGTTCGGATTAAATGCCCAGTCCAGCATAACTTTGGTACATAAAATTGATTTAATGGAATGAAAAATTTATTTTTAATAGTCTTACTTTATTTCTCTTTCCTAAAAGGGATGTCCCAGCAGCTATATGCTGATTTTGAGCGCGGTAGTGTAATTGGTTTTGTCAAGTCCAGCGGGCAACTCGCTATGGTTCCAAACGCTTATCCGGACAAGGTGAATGGAAGCGGGCATTGCGCGAAATACATACGAGACACTAACTATTACGACAATATTCTCATTTATCCGGATACCATCTTGAGTAATGTGCTTGCCTATGCCGGAGATGCGGGCCTGAAGATCAGCATGAAGCTCTATTCCACAGCTCCGGTAGGTACTACAGTACTCCTTCAGTTGGGAAAAAAAAGTGACGAACGCTATCCTTCGGGAGTGTATTGCGAATTCATTCATCACACAACCGTCCGCAATGAATGGCAAAATGTGGTCTTTGGTTTTTATCAGACTCCCGAAGGAAGCCTCGCGTCCTTCAATCAAGTCGATAAGATAGTTCTCCTTTTTGACCCAGGATCCCATAGCCGGGATACAATGTACATCGATGATCTTTCGGGACCGGAATTGATCACGGAAGAGGAAGAAGCAATTGCTACGGAAGCTGTCGCCCCCAATTCTATCAGGCTCTATCAGAATAGCCCAAATCCTGTTAAGAACAATACTCACATCAATTTTCAGTTAAAAACGTCGGGCTTGGTTTCGCTTGAATTGTTTGATATATTGGGTAAGCCCGTTATTTCACTTATTAATAAAAAGCTGAAGGCTGGTATTTATTCCATTCCAGTGGATACGGAGGCTATTCCTGATGGAATTTACTTTTATGTGTTGAAGACAGAAGACGATTCTAGATCGATGCGGATGATTGTTTCTAAATAAAAGTATCCCTAACTAAAAAACCCGTTCCGCATAATGCGGGACGGGTTTTTTAATTATTGAGCTTTCTATTTTATTTATTGAGGATGATCTTTTTTGTGACCATTTGATCTCCCTGTTTAATCCTTACAACGTAAGTGCCGCTTGCAATTGACGGATTCAGTTCTATTTCTTCCTTGCCGTCAACAAAAAGGAATTTTTTACGGTAAACGCTTTGTCCGATCAAGTTGTAGATCTCCACTTCAAATGTTCTTTCATCCGGTGATTTTTTATCCAGCGCTACAGTGAATTTTCCTACAGAGGGATTCGGGAACACATTGATCTGGAATTCATAATCCGGAGTAAGTGTATGTGTTTCAATTCCTGTTGCTATCATAGGAGTCACAGTTGGAGGAAGATTTACGTCCGCATGACCGTTCAGCTTATATTCTGTTTTCTCAACAAGGTTACCGCTTGGATCAAAACGCAACAGAATGGTTGACTGACTGCTGATGTTATCTGTATATTCTCTTGCAATCCCTGCATCCACATTCATTTTCAATGCGCTGCTTCCGCCTACCGATGTACTGTTTAAACCAACTGTAAAGTTGAAGTTTGTTGTCAACTCCTGGTTCATTACCATTACGATTATCTGTGACGAATTCTTACTTCCCATTACTTTTACGTTGGCTTGATTACCGGATCCGCCCAAGTAAGTGCCTTTGAAGTTCTCTGCCATCATTTGGAAGTGGTAGTATAAAGGTTTTTTGTTGTGCGTACTTGGATCAATAAATCCACAGTTTGTCGGCACACTATTTCCTTCGATCACACTCCAGATATTCACAAAATCAACTCCGTTCTTCATGGCAACACCAAACAATTCCGCAACAAACTGTCCGCCAAGAAAACTATTCGCACCAACGGAGTATAAATTATCCGTAGCCGGATTTTGCCATCCGATATTAGCTTCTGTGATTGCTGTTTTAATTGCGGCTGCTCCGGTTCTGTTGTGATAAGCGTTGCTGGCCGCCACTCTCGTATTCAAATGTACCAAACTGGACTGCAAGCCGGTTGTGGAAGTCAGTTTCGTGATGGCCTGTGCTCTGGTTTGAGTTCCGTCGAACGAATAAGAGTGGAAGGAGATAACGTCCAAATAGTATCTGCCTGCCGCATCTTTTCCGGTGATGTCATCCACTCCGCCCGGATTTGTCAACCCATCGATTACTGGTTTTTGAAACCATGACAATTCTGGTCCTACGATCAATATGGATGGATCGACAGCTTTCATTGCAGAAGCGAATGGTCTGAAATAATTAGCGATTTGTGAAGATGAATTAAATGAATAACTCAAATCGGGTTCGTTTGCAATAATCCAGTATTTTATGTTCTTTCCTTTGACTACATTGAGGTAATTTACAATGGCCGCTGCCTGTGATGCATTAAAGCGGTAGTTATAGAAAGGTACCTGAATGACTGGCTCCATGCCAATTGCTCTGATTGAATCGATGATACGGATGTATTGGTAATTTGTCGGCATGTTCTTATCGCCTGCAATTCCGCCGTAACGAATGATCGAAGCTTTACTCTTTTTGATGTTGTCCCAATTTGCGTGCAGTTTTCCATTGTAAAAACACGGCGGCTCTGAACACGCTGCAACATTTCCAACGGTGTCGGGCATCCATGCATTTTGTCCGAAAAAGTGACTTGAGATCGGTTGAGCTGAAGTATTGTTAATGCAAAACAATGAACTAGCTGCTACTAAACCTATGCTAAATATTTTTTTTAAACTTTTCATGAGAGATTTATTTTTTAGTTAATACTACTCCTATCTGTCTCGGCTATTCGTTTTCTGATTCTGGCTATTTTTTTTGCCATTTCAGCGATTGCCTTGTGTTAAACGAGGTTTGAGAGGGGATTGTTGTTTTAGCAACTATTAATTAACAGTTTTTGGCAATTGAAAATGCCGACTGAACTAATTAAAAAAAATGCAAAGGAAGGATGTTATAATTTTAGCTCGATGAGTCTGTCTTTGCATTCGACAAACGCCATAAAATTATTAATAAACTAAAAGAACACTATTGTATGGAAAATTTTACGGAAGGGAAACAAAAAGAAAATACGGAGCTGAAAGCACCGTCCATTTCTACAAATCCGGTTTCCGGGTTCCAAAACACGAGTCTTAAAGAGGAAAGCCGTATCCGTTATTCAGATGAGGAGCTGCAAGAGTTTAAGGACCTGATCGAAGGGAAACTGAATGCTGCAAAAAAGGATTTTGAGTTATTAAAAAGTACACTTTGTTTGCGTGACGACAATGGAACGAATGATACTTCTCCTACATTTAAACAATTGGAAGATGCGGTAGATGTTCTTTCAAAAGAAGAAACCGCTCAGCACGCCATGCGCCAAGAAAAATTCATCACTCATTTACAGAATGCGCTCATCCGAATTGAGAACAAATCTTACGGAGTATGCAGGGTAACTGGAAAACTCATTGCAAAGGAAAGACTAAAAAGCGTGCCTCACGCAACTACTAGCATTGATGCAAAGCGTAACCTGCCAGAATGCAATATTTGATTTGAAAGAATTATTCACAAAAAATACAGATCCATGAGAACAAAACTTACCCTTTTTTTTATAGCTATTGCTTTTTCCCTGAATGCACAAACTTTCACTGGAGCTCCTGGAGGCATTTTGAACAACGGTCAATTTACGTATTTCAATCTCCCGGTTTCCGGGCTGGGAGCTACACTCGACAGCACCTTCGGACTGCAAGAGATCTGCATCAATATGAATCATCCCAAAGTGCAACAAGTGTATGTGTATCTTCAATCACCCGCAGGAACAACGGTGGAGTTGACCCAAGGAGCGAGTTGCAGTGGAATAGGGTATGCAAGCACTTGTTTTAATAATTCGGCCGCAAGCGCCATCACCTTGGGTACAAGTCCTTATGCAGGGTCTTTCAAACCAGTCGGTTCTCTAGGACGCTTCCAATCCGGTCAGCCGGGTAATGGGACGTGGAAACTCATTGTTCATGATTATCTGGGGTTTGTGGATTCTGGTTACGTCATCAGCTGGAGTCTTAATTTCGGAACCTCACCTGCTTCTGCGGCACGCCTTTATTCCTCTAATCTTCCAATAGTAGTAATCAACACAGGAGCCTTTCCATTGTCGGACATTCAAGTGACAGGCGATATGGGGGTGATATCAAATGGAACTGCAGTACGCAATAGTGTGACAGATCCATGGAATAATTACAATGGAAAAGTAAAAGTTCGCTTCCGTGGGAATTCAAGTAATATTTTCGAAAAAAAGCCATATGCCTTAGAAACTGTTGATCTTGCAGGAAATAATCTGAACGTGTCCTTGCTTGGTATGCCGCCCGAAAGCGATTGGATTCTGATTGCCATGTACCAAGACAAATCACTTGCTCGAGTTCCGCTCACTTATGAAACTTACAGACGTATGGGGCGATATGCTGCCCGCTTCAAATTGGTGGAAGTCATGGTCAATGGAGAATATCAAGGGGTATATGCCTTGGCCGAAAAACCTAAAAAGGATGATAACAGGATCGATGTTTCTAAATTGACCGCGACAGAAAATGCGCTTCCAGAATTGTCCGGAGGCTATATCATCAAGATTGAACGAACAAATGAAGCTGGATGGAGCTCACTTCTGCCGGGAGATCCGACGGGGACTTCACATTTTTATTATCAATATGTTTATCCCAAAGATAGTAGCATCACCATTCAACAAAAAAATTACATAAAAGGAGTTATGGATGATTTTGAGACATTAATGGAATCACCTTCCTACAATGCTCTCGTTGGTGGCTACCGGGACTATATTGATACAGAATCATTCGTTGATTTTTTTATTATGAATGAATTGAGTAAGAATGTAGATGCATACAGGCTGAGTACCTTTATGTACAAGGACAATATCAGTAAGGGAGGTAAGTTACACATGGGGCCGGTGTGGGATTTTGACCTTGCCTGGCACAACTGCAATTACGCCAATACATTCGATCCAACGGGTTGGCAGTATCAGATTCCTGACACGACCAATCCTACTCCGAACTGGTGGAACCGTTTTATGCAGGATACAACGTTTCTAAACGACCTGTACTGCCGATGGAATACGCTGAGATCAGGAGTTTTGAGTACAGCTAGTTTGAATGGTTACGTAGACTCAACAGCAGCGGTATTGAATGAATCACAACAGAGAAATTTTAAACAGTTTCCTACTATTGGGACTTACATTTGGCCGAACCCCCAATATCAGGTGGGTGCGACCTACGGATCTGAAATTTCTGATCTGAAGAACTGGATCACATCGAGAGCTGCATGGATGGATGGAGCAATAACCGGACAATGCATACTCTCCGGGATAGCAGAAAATGATAATAATAGCCTGATTGTTTATCCGAATCCTTTTGAAACAAGTACGACTTTTCATTTGAATCTTAAAAAGGATGCGAACGTGTCGCTCCGTATTATAGATGTGATGGGCAAAGAAGTCGCTCTGCTTGTCGATGAACATAAAGCCGCCGGAGAAACTGAACTAAATTTTGATAGAGGAAAATGTGCTTCAGGAATATATTTCTATCAATTGAAGATCAATAATTCCGTTAAGGCTGGAAAGATGATCATCCGTTAAGACAGGTTTAATCATTTTGTTAGGTCCACAATAGCTCAAGCTATTGTGGACCTTTTATTTGGAGCAATGGGAAAGAAGAAAAGAGAGAAAGAAGAAAAGAGAGAAAGAAGAAAAGAGAGAAAGAAGGGCAGAAGTTAGAGATAATGAATGGGAGCGAAGATAAATTTAATGGAGAGTAAGAAGAAAGGGATGAGAGAACGGCTACCGCAGCCTCAGAATAACTAGACAGAAGTGAACTCGAGTTATAAAAATGCGTGTGGACTGGATAAAAGCAGTTTTGCCAGAGTTGAGAGCGGAAGAGGTTAAATTCTGTTTGATGGGGTATGTTTCGATTAACGGATAACAGGCTCGTCTACCATTTCGTTGGTCATAGAAGGAAGGTTGGGAAATATCTATGCTCCCGGTGTCCGTTGCGCCAACCTGACAAATTCATTCATACCCCACCAAACAGAATTTCAAGTATCATGTAAGGGGAAGAAATTATTTTACTTTCTCATCAACAACCAGATCCATCCCGCATTTAGGACATTTTCCGGGTTTGTCTGATTTTACATCAGTATGTGTAAGACAAGTATATGTTTTTACTCCTTCCATTTTAGGGTTTTTAGGTCTGGTTCGCGGAATTACACGCTTTTCAAGGGGCATGTTGCATTTGTAGCAGTTGCCGGGTTTGTCCAGGGTTACATCGGTGTGCATAACACAGGCGTAATAGATAGAATCGTGAGGTTGTTCTTCTGTTTTTGAAGCATCACTTTTGTTGGGTGGTAGTTTTTCCTGAGCTGTTGCAAAAGTTACCAAAGCAAAGAATGCCAGTCCGGTTGTTAAGAGCTTATTTTTCATTTTTTTGTTGGATTAAATTGTTGGATTAAATTATTGCAATTATTTTTTGTCTTCGGAGCTAAGGGGAAGGACGAGCAACTCAGAATTTTCCACAGGAACAGGTTCCAGGGTTTCCGTTCCCTTGTCGGCTTCAAATCCTCCGCTCTTAACAACGGCGAACTGCTCCTTTAACGCAAGGAATGGTGCTTCCAGAAATCGGTATGATAAAAAGGTTACTAAGGCGAGACCCAAATGAACGACGACCAGGTAAACAAAATAATTTTGAATGGAAAAAGTAGAAAATGCGCTTAAAGTAACATAGATCACAACGGGATTGAACATGTAAATACCATAGGAAACTTTTCCAAACTGATGAAGAATGTTTGGTTTGGTAGGAACGAGCTTCGCCTCTTTGTGAAACATAAAATTTCCTATCCAATAAGCTGCAGCAAGCACAAAGAAATATTTTTTTATGGTGGTATTTAAAAAATCTCCGGAATCTACATAGTTAACATTGGTAAAAATGTAAATGAAAATGGAATAAACAATGAGGCGTACCGGCAGGGAATGATTGAATTCTAATTTTTTTGTATAACACAAGTAGCCGAATAAACTGCCAAAAGCCAATACATCGATACGACTAAGTGTATGAAGGTAGGCGATGGCACCGGAGTTTGCGGAATAATTGGAAGTATATCCTCTGAAGAAGAGGCACAAGGCAATGATACCCAACAACACTTGAGGAAGACGTTTCATTGGAATGAATGCGATCAGAAGCGGGCAAAAAACATAAAAATGTTCTTCTACACAAATCGACCACAAGTGATCGGTCGCTGCTGATTTAGTTCCGTTATGAATGATGTCGAAATTTCCGGCAAAGAAGAAATGGTAGATGTAGCCAGGGGCTTGCTCGTTATAGAAATAGGTTAAAAGCGGGGCAATCAATAGGAGTAAAAAATAGAGTGGCCAGATTCTAACCTATTTCTATAACGAGCAAGCCCCTGGCTACATCTACCATTTCTTCTT
>JBKJQG010000043.1:0-3376 GCA_046594925.1 Bacteroidia bacterium | reverse complement strand
CCAGAATATGCGACGTTTAGGAAGCATTTTTGGGAAGCGATTGTTCGCTGCTTTATTTATTTTGTTTTCAGTTGAATATACCGGACCAAGTTGACCCCTCCGTACCGGATGATATTGACCCCCTGCGTACCGGATCAAACTGACCCCTTATACCGGGCCAAACTGACCCCTCTGGAATTCGGCTCAAGTTCGGCTCATTCCGGACCAAGTTGACCCCCTTATTAGGAACGGAGATTTGATGCAAATCCTGTTATGTTCTGTTTTCTAAAAGAATACGGACATGGCAGCAATTAGCAAATCAATGCATCAGATTCGACAAATTCTCGATTTCAAGTTACGGGGTATTCCCACTAAAAGAATTGCCCGGCTAAGCAATATCGCCCGTAATACAGTACGCGATTACTTGCGAAAGGCTTCGGCAACAGGCGTTCCTTTGAGCGATTTAATAGCGCTTGATGATGACACGCTGTCTCGGACTTTGCAAGGCGATCTCTTACCACAAAGCAGCTTGGATCCACGTCGATCTGATTTTGGTAAGCGGCTGGGGTACTTCACTGCGGAGTTAAAAGGCGTGGGGGTCACCAAACAAATCTTATGGGAAGAATACCGTAAGGAGATGCCCCAAGGATATGGGTATTCTCAATTTTGCTATCATTTAAGCGCGTATTTAGAACGTTCCAAGGCGGTTATGCACTTGACGCATCGCCCTGCCGAGCAATTAATGGCGGATTTTGCGGGAGATAAAATGAGTTGGGTTGATCTTCAAACCGGAGAAGAACACCGCTGCGATATGCTTATTTTGACCTTCCCATTCAGTTCTATGACGTATGTCGAAGCGCTCCCATCTCAACGGCAGGAACATTTGCTGCCAAGTCTCGGTCGTGGTTTTGAATACTTCGGCGGTGTTCCATTTAGCGTCAAGTTTGACAACCTGAAGCCCGCGATTGTGAAACCCAATCGGTATGAACCCACGATTACCCAAGCACTTCAGAGTCTGGCAGAGCATTATAATACCACCATCATGGCTGCCAGGCCAGTACACCCACGAGACAAAGCCAGTGTGGAGAATGCCGTCTATAAAACCTATCTGCGTATTTATGCGCCCCTGCGCCACCACACCTTTCACTCCTTGTCTGAACTAAATGCGGCCGTCCGCAAACAAATAGATTGGCATAACTCGCTGAATTTTCAGGGCAAAAGCCACAGTCGCCGCGATATTTTTGAGAAAGAAGAAAAGCCGCTTCTGCTACCGTTACCGCCAACAGATTACACTTTACAGTACTTGACGTGGGGTAAAGTTCAAAAGAATTGTCACGTCATCCTCGGCCAGGACCGGCACCAATACAGCGTTCCATTCCAGCTCATCGGCAAAAGGCTCAAAATAGTTTATTCCGAAGATACCGTTGAAATGTACGACAACCTTACCCGAGTGGCTGTCCATCGTCGCAACAAAAATGCTCACGGGTATACCACACTGGCGACTCATCTTCCAGCCAACCATCAACACATGATCGCCCGGCAAGCCTGGAACGCTGACTATTTTTTGGAGAAAGCGGACAAAATCGGTAGCCATACCCGGGCTGTCTTCCACAGAGTGCTGACAGCCAAGGTCTTCTATGAACAAACCTATAACTCCTGTCTGGGCCTGCTCAATCTCGCCAAACGATACGGAGACGATCGCATGGAAGCCGCCTGCCAGCGTGCTGCTGCTGCTTCAACCGTCAATTACTCGGTCATCCACAGTATCCTCCAAAAAAATCTGGATCGGGCACCGACCCTGTTCTGTGATGAAACAACCCACATCGTGCCGCACGAAAATGTTCGTGGGGCCGTCAACTATCAATAACCCATATTATTCACCTGCAAATCTGCTACATCATGAATGCACAAGCAACACTCGATCAACTTCACACCCTTCACCTCAGCGGAATGGCCCGACATTACGAGTCAATCCTCCAACTGCCCACTCACCAGCATCCTGATGCCCATTCAATGGTTGCCTCTCTGACTGATGCCGAACATCAATCCCGGACACATGCCAAAATCCAACTCTACATCCGCTTAAGCAAACTCCGATATCCCGCTTTGATCGAACAACTCTCCTACACCGCTGCCCGTAACCTGTCTAAAGATCAAATAATCCCCCTGGTTGATTGCTCCTGGATCGACCGGGCTGAAAATATCCTAATCTGTGGATCAACCGGAAGTGGAAAAAGTTATCTCGCCTGTGCCATCGGAAACCAGGCTTGTATCATGGGATACCGAACCCTTTACTTCAATATGAATCGATTCATAGACAAAATCATGCTATCAAAACTTGATGGATCCTTCACTAAATTACTTAACCATCTGGAAAAAATCCACCTGCTCATCTTGGACGACTTCGGGCTGGCGCCAATGGATCAAAATACCCGGTTGGCACTACTTCAAATCCTGGAGGACCGGTATGCAATCAAATCAGTGGTGATCGCTTCGCAGCTCCCTGTCGCTGCCTGGTATGATTACATCGCCGAACCCACACTCGCCGACGCAATCCTCGACAGACTTCTGAACAATGCGCATCGATTTGATCTAAAAGGTGAATCACTCCGCAAAAAAACTTCTCCGAAAACAAAGTAGTTTTAACCCTTCAAATCTCTCATCCTAATGGGGGTCAATATGACCCGGAATAGGGGGTCAATATCACCGGAATAATCATTTATAAAATGAAAAAAGAAAAAATATTTAACCTATTTCCAATTTTTGAAGGCGACATCTATACAACAATTGGGTTTCGTGTACATGAAATGAGTGGAACAGACGAAGAAAAAATAGAGTATCTACTTTCAAGAATTGAAACGGATATTACAGAAATGGCATTTATAGGCTTGCCTGATAGTTTTAAAGTCAAATTTTCGGATGGAACTGAAATTAATGGGTTAACAAATGAGACATATAATACTTTACTGCACAATGGGACTGAGGCTATACTTTATGAACCTATTTTCCAAACCTTTGAAGCGCCGGAGACTCCTTTATCTGTCTCGACTCCAATAGTGAATGGAAAAGTAAAAGTCGACAAATCATTAAAATTTGATACTTTTCCGAAAGCCCCATTTACAAAAGGTATTCATGAGGAAATTCCAACCTACTACCTTACAGAATTTATGTCTGAGGAAGGATTTGAAATGGAAAAGTTAATCAGTAATGACTTTTTTAATGCAATTCAACTTCTATTTAACAACAATCATTTTGTTTCCTGTATAAAGCTATTAATGTCTGCCGTAGACTCAATTGCTTTTTTAGAATTTGGCGATATTTCCAATAGAAACATCTTTAAAGACTGGCTGATTCAATACTGCGATTTTTCAAAATTGAATATTTCGGAAGATGAATT
>JBKJQG010000251.1:0-13792 GCA_046594925.1 Bacteroidia bacterium | reverse complement strand
CTTTTTGCACATATGCACGTGCTACAGCGGTTTTTCTTCTACCAAGAGTATTTACTACTTCCATTTTTATTATTTAATTGTATTTATTTTGATTTGTTTCGGTTGTTGAGCTGCATGTGGATGTTCTGGACCAGCATAGATAAATACATTCTTTCTCAATGCATCACCCAATTTGTTTTTTGGTAACATTCCGCTAACGGCCATTCTGATGATCTCAGTTGGTCTTTTTGTCAAAAGCAACTTCGGCGTAGCAAAACGCTGCCCACCCGGATACCCTGTGTGACGAACGTATTCTTTTTCCGCAACTTTGTTGCCTGTTAATTTGATTTTTTCAGCGTTGATAATGATTACATTATCACCTGTATCCACGTGAGGAGTAAAGTTTACTTTGTCTTTTCCTCTTAAAATGTAAGCCACGTTTGAAGCTAAACGACCCAATGTTTCGTTCTCTGCATCTACGATAACCCATCCTTTTGTCACAGTTTCCTTACTTGCTGAAACCGTTTTGTAACTAATTGCTTCCACTGTATTTAGATATTAATTTATATACTTAAAATGCCGTATTTTTCTTAAAACGGGACGCGAAGATAAGCAACTTTTTATTTCCCGCAAAATAATTCACAAATAAATGTTGATTATTAATGGGTCTAATGGGCTTTTCTGAGTTTTTGATAGCCTATATTCAGGCTTTTTTCATGCTCTTGTTTTTCACCAAAATGTGGAGAAAAATGGCAAAATGCTGTCTTTTTGGTCAAAAAATGATCGTTTTACGACTTAAATTCGAATTTTTTCGCCACTTTTTAATTATTGGGAGGAGCTTTTCCACTCTTTTTCTTAGCCGAAGTGCTTTTGTTGCGCCGGAATAACAGCTCAAAATGATTCGGACCTTTCACTTTCTTTGCTCTTGGCAGAACTTCTTATTTAAAATTGCTCTAATTAAGGGTTCTGACACTAGTGTGACAATTCTGCAAAGAATGATGGCGAACTTTGCGAAGCAAACAAAAGGACCATTGAATAAATTCAAGATCATAGCATTCACCCACAAAACAACTGATGTCAACGACATCGGAAAATTGCATTTGGAGGATCATGTGGCAGCTGAAAAACTGCCTTTGGTGAAAGCCCTCATGGATATAGAGGAATTGCTTTACCTCAGCACCTGCAACCGTGTTGAGTTTATGCTCTGCACAGAACAAGCGCTGGATTCGGCTTTCCTCGAAAGTTTTTTTAAGGCATTTAATGAAGATTGGACGGTCGACTACATTGATTGGGTTTTGAAAAATGTTCAGCTCTTTGAAGGGGAAGATGCTCTCCGCCATTTGTTCAACGTTGCTTCTTCCATTGATTCGCTTGTCGTGGGCGAAAGAGAGATCATCACACAGGTTCGCAATGCTTATGAAAGATGCAACGCCTCGGGACTCACAGGTGATCTGATCCGTCTAGTGGTGAAAAAAACGATTGAAGCAGCAAAAGAGATCTATACCGAAACCAACATTGCTCGGAATCCGGTTTCAATTGTTTCACTTGCTTATAGAAAACTGCGTTCGCTTAATGTAAAACAGGATGCACGGTTCATCATCATCGGTTCCGGAGTTACAAATACAACCATGGCGAAATACTTGAAGAAACATAAGTTCGCCAATTTTACGATATTTAACCGAACGCTTGCCAACGCTCAGAAGCTCGCCGCCGAACTCAACGGAAAAGCATTTCCGCTTTCTGAGTTGAATACTTACAAGGAAGGATTTGACATCATTCTTACATGCACAGGATCTGCTCAAAGTATCATCACGCCTGAACTTTATAAAAGCCTAGTCGGAAACGATACCTCAAAAAAGGTAGTGATAGATCTTGCCATCCCGAATGACCTAGATGCCGCCATTCTTAGTCAGCACGATGTCAACTTCATCGCTGTCAATAATCTTCAGGAGATCGCAAAAGAAAACATGAAGGCACGTGAGCAGGAGCTCGATACTTGCAAAGTAATCATTCAGGCAAACATTTATGAATTCCGTCAGATCCTTAAAACACGCAAGGTGGAACTGGCCATGAGTGAAGTGCCGAAAAAGGTGAAAGAGATCCGTGAAACAGCGAATGAAGTATTCGCCAAGGAACTGAATGCTTTGAATCCCGAATCCAAGGAAGTATTGGATAAGATCATTTCCTACATTGAAAAAAAATACATAAGTGTGCCAATGAAAATGGCCAAGGATATTTTAATCGAAGACTCAAAGTCGAAATAGACGGCATGTAAAATAAAATGGATAGAAAAATAATAATAGGATCAAGAGGAAGTGACCTGGCTTTGTGGCAGGCAAATTTTGTTTTGCGTAAAGTGCAGAAACTTGGACTGACGGCTGAAATAAAGGTCATCACTACACAAGGGGATGCGGCGCAGGATTTGAGTTTCGACAAGCTCGAGGGAAAAGGGTTTTTCACAAAAGAGATCGAAGAAGCACTTTTGAATAAAGAAATCGACCTGGCTGTGCATTCTCACAAGGATCTGCCGACAACTTCGCCCGAAGGGTTGAAGATTGCTGCCGTTTCTGAAAGAGAAGATGCTGCGGAACTTTTATTGATCCGCAAGGAGAGCGTTGACAACGGGCTAAAATATTCGTTCAAAAAAAATGCAATAGTGGGGACCTCTTCTGCCAGAAGAAAATCTCAGTTACTGGCTTTTCGCAGTGACATCCAGTTGGAGGACCTGCGCGGAAATGTTCCCACAAGGATCCAAAAATTAAGAGATAAAAAATACGATGCGATCATGCTCGCTGCAGCCGGAGTGGAAAGATTGCACATCGACCTGAGCGAATTCAAAGTGTTGCGTCTCGATCCAAAGGAATTCATTCCTGCTCCTGCACAAGGTGTTTTGGGATTGCAAATCCGCGAGGACGATCACGAATTATTCGAATACATTCACAAGTTGAATTCAGAAAAAGTAGAAGACACGATCGCCATCGAAAGAAAAGTGCTGAACTTGTTCGACGGTGGCTGTCAGCTTCCTTTGGGTGTGTTCTGCATCAAGGAAGAAAACAAATTCAAAGTCTGGACCTCCAGATCCGAAGCCTGGAACACGATGCCGAAGCGTTTGTATTTTGAGTCGTTCACAGCCGATGGATTTGCTCAGAAAATTGTGAACCGCCTAAATGCGATCAAAGGAACTTCGGTTCTGATCACACGTGATCTGAACGAAAATTCTTTTTTCAAGAACGTATTGGAAGGAAACGGGTATAGAGTAGAAGGCGTGTCCTTCATAGAAACAAAAATGGTGGAAATAAAGAATATTCCACAAACCGATTGGGTGTTTTTCGCGAGTTCCAATGCGGTGGATCATTTCTTTTCCCAAAACCCCGGTTTGAAAGCGAAAACGAAATTCGGTGTGATCGGAAAGTCGACCGAACAGGAATTAAAGAAACATAACCGCAATGCGGCGTTTGTTGGCTCTGTTCCCGATACTAAAGTGGTTGGTAAAAAATTCGCAAAGACGGTCGGCGAGGAAACCGTATTGTTTCCGCAAGCAAAAGGTGGATTGAGAACCATTCAGCAGCAGTTTGAGGACTCGTCCAAATTAAACGATCTGGTGGTTTACGAAACTGTGAAAAAAGAAAATGCAAAATTGCCGGACTCCGAGATCTTAGTTTTTACAAGTCCTTCTAATGTCGAGTCATTTTTCGAAAAAGGAAAAATCAGCGACAAACAAAAAGTCATTGCGATCGGAAAGTCAACCGAAAAAAAATTAACAGAACATGGAGTACAGAACTGTCTGCTGCCTGCATCATTTGATGAGGTCGGTTTGGCAGAAGCTGTATTCGGGGTTGCGAATAACGAATAAAGCGAATAGTGCGAATCTGTCTGTTTTAAATAAAAATCTCCGTTGTTTTGGCGCTCGTTCCGTGCCTTCTTCGGTAAAAATTAAAGTATGTTACAACGCCCACGTAGGTTAAGAAAGAATGCGATCGTCCGTGAGATGGTTGCGGAAACCCGTCTATCAAAAGACATGTTCATCTATCCTTACTTTGTAGTGGAGGGAAAGAATATCGTTCACGGTATTGATGCCATGCCCGGCATTAACCATTATTCCGTTGACGAGTTGGTAAAGGATGTGGAAAAGGGACTGAAGGTAGGCATCAACAAAATCTTGCTGTTTGGAGTAGGGGAGCAAAAAACGGAGGATGCCAGTTCATCTTTCAGCAACAATTCGATAGTCGTGAAAGCAGTAAAAGCACTGAAAGAAAAATTCGGAGAGCATTTATACGTGATCACAGATGTTTGTGTCTGCGCATACACAACACATGGACATTGCGGAATTTTACACGATGAATACGTGCACAACGATTCTTCTGTGGAGGTTCTGGCAAAAATGGCTTTGGCACACGCGCAAGCCGGGGCGGACATGGTCGCACCGAGTGACATGATGGATGGACGGATTGGCGCGATGCGCGAATTGTTAGATAAAAATGGTTTTGAGAATACAGCCATCATGTCGTATTCCATCAAATACGCGTCGGCTTATTACGGGCCCTTCCGGGAAGCTGCGGATTCTGCTCCTCAGAAAGGTGACAGAAAATCTTACCAGATGGATCACCGCAATGGAAACGAATCGATGACAGAAGGATTGTTGGATGAAGCAGAGGGGGCAGACATTCTGATGGTGAAACCGGCTTTGGCTTATATGGATGTGATCTTCAATTTGCGTCAGCATACACTTTTGCCGATTGCCTGTTACAATGTTTCCGGCGAATATTCCATGGTAAAAGCGGCAGCACAGAAAGGCTGGATCGATGAACAGAAGATCGTGATGGAAAACATGCACGCTTTTGCAAGGGCCGGAGCAAACCTTATCATCACATATCACACAAAGGATATTTTTGAAAACGGGTGGATCTAATGAGAAAACTTATCTTCATTATAATTGGAATGATTATTTGTTCAGAATCGTTTTCACAGGATACACCTGAGAAACTCAGTTCGGACTTCATGAATTGTTTTTTGAACTATAAGGAAAGCTGTGCGAAGAATTTCCTGACTGGCGATACCTTGGTTCAAAAGCAGGTGCTTGCTGAGCTAGCTAAGTTGTACAAGGCAGAAGTAAAACCAAACTTAAGGGGAAAGTCACTGCAGTCTTCCACGCGTGCCGTGCTCAAAGACGCAAGTGGAAAAAATCAGGCCTACGCTGATATTTTTGTCGTGATTACAGCCGACAAAACAGCGAAATACGAATTGAGTCTTTGGGGTTGTTACAAACAGAAGGGGAAGTGGTATCTGGGCGAAAAGATCGAATTGAATAAGGTGACAGTCTTTTAGGTTTTCTAAATCACCATCGGAACATAATAATAATCGGATCCTTTCTTTGTTTTTAGGATCAAATTGAAAAGTCAATATTTATTTAAACTAGAACAAATGAGGAAGCAGACTCTGTTAATTGGATTGATATTCATCACCGCGTTATCTGGGCTTAGAGCTCAGATCGTGCTCGATCACACAAGCTTGAAAACAGCTTATCTGACTAAGTTTCATGTCAGTGGATATAAATTTGTGGAAGTGAATATCCCGGCGATGAATCTTTATGTTTACAACATGAACCATTCGCTTTTTAGAACTATACCAATCCCACCGCAGCCTTATCCGGTTACCGGGGTTTATTACCTCAGTGAAAATCTTTTTGATCTGGATCCTGCAATGGAGTTTGCTGTCAATACAATCGACGCGGGAACCACTGTGGCTCGTTTGAAGATCTATGATGAAACTGGCTCCGTGGTCCTCGCGAGGGACAGTACTTTTTTATCAATGCAAGCATCAACTCCTATATTTGAAAATTCGAGTCAGATTTTTTTTGACGGGACGGTTACCAGAATGAAGTTACCGATCGGCTATTATAGCACTTACCTTTATTACGAGTATTACATCCTCCCTGGCAGCATTCCCTGCAGCGATTGTTCACAGGGAGTTGTGACAGGAATAGCTGCTAATTCGAATGATTTAAAGGCCGCTGTCCCGGGATTCTATCCGAATCCAACGTCAGGTTATCTAAAACTGAAGTATGAGATTCCGGCCGGTACAAAAAGTGCATCCATAAAAGTTTACGATATGACAGGAAAACTTTTGCAGGAAATGGATGTTACAAATACCTTTGATAATATTTTATTGCCGCCTGAGTTTAACAATGGAATGTATCTGTATTCCTTGATCGTGGATGGAGTGGTGGTGAAGAATGAGAAGATTGTTTTGATAAAATAGTTATCGGTTTGAAGATTCCTCATCCGGTGACTAATACAGAACAGTTACTTTTTTCTTTCTGGAATCTAAAAGATTTGTCTTTTGAATCAAAATTGTGCGCAATATCGACAAGAGAATATGGAAGCAAAAAAGAATGAAGATTGCGACTGGAGTCATTTTGTTTTATAACCAGCACATGGTAATTTCAAAAATTCCAAATCGAAAAATTTTCAAATTAGTTAAGCTTTCTCAATCACTTTAGGAACTTTAAAATAGTCGGAATCTTTCTTTGGAGCATTCTTCAAAGCTTCATCCTGTGTGATTTTTTGGATCACAACGTCTTCCCGCAGTACATTTACTTCATCACTCATATAGATCAATGGCTCAACGTTGGACGTATCCAGCTCGTTCAGTTTTTCAATGAACCCTAGCATGTTGTTCATATCCTTCTTGATCTCCTCTTTTGCTTCGTTCTCAAATTCCAGACGGGCAAGGTGGGCGATCTTATCTACTGTGTCGTTATCTATTTTCATAGTGTTCTAAATCTTTCGAGATGAGCTCATAAACTTTGGTCTTCAAAGATACTAAATCATTTTCAGTCAGCCCTTTTGTCGGGATGGGAGCATGGACAATTATGTTGGAAACCCCTGGTCCGCCAAAGGATTTAAAGAAGCCACCATTTTGCAGCAATCTCCAGTTGTTCAAGTATGTGATTGGAATAATGGGCACTTGTTTTTCGATCGCCAGTTTAAAGGCACCATTCTTAAACCCTCTCAATTTTCCATTGCTGGAAATTCCGGCTTCGGGATAAATGAAGGCTCCGTTTCCACTGTCGATCTCTTTTTCGGCTTTCAGAAAAGCAGCGTGGGATGATTTATTGTTTCCTCTTTCCACGAGAATGTTCATTTCCTTGAAAAAAATGCGGAACAAAGGTGCTTTGTCGAGTTCTTGTTTTCCCATAAAAACATAATAATGTGGGATCACCAGATAACTCATGACGATGTCTAAATACGAGGAATGATTAGCGCAATACACAGCAGGATGAGGAAGTTCGTTAACCGGAACCTCACTTTTTACTTTGATGAAGATGCCCGGAACAAGCAAGATCCATCTTGCCCAGAATTTTTTGAGTCTGAAAGCCATCGGAAACCATTCCCTTTTCGAAAGAAAAATAAAAAATAGTGGGTACAGTACAATCAGTCCCAATGCGAAATTGAGGGTAAATAGCAGCTTCCAAAGCGCCCGTGGTATGATTAGTAAATAGTTCAAGGGGAACAAAGATAGGGTTTTTGGGGCTGTTCTTCAGTATAAATAAACTTGTATCTTTGGCATTAGTTCGGAGTCGGAATCCCGATAGCTCTCGGGAAGTAGTGGGGAGAGGTTTTTGAAAGCTGGCGACGAATTGCCGACACTAGTAAAAACAATAAAGAAACAAACAAATGGCAAGAATACTTACAGGAGTTCAAAGCACCAACATTCCACACTTGGGAAACATTCTGGGGGCTATTCTCCCTGCCATTGAAATGTCTCAAAAGGCAGGAAATGAATCGCTTTTTTTTATCGCGGACTTACATTCTTACACGACCATTAAAGATGCTGCTTTCATTAAAGAAAGCACAGATGCCGTGGCGGCTACCTGGTTGGCTTTCGGTTTTGATACGGATAAAAATCTTTTATACCGTCAAAGTGATGTTACCGAAGTTTGCGAGTTGACCTGGTACCTGAATTGTTTTACTCCTTTTCCGATGCTGGCCAATGCTCATTCCTTTAAGGATAAATCGGAACGCTTGGCGGATGTGAATGCTGGTTTGTTTACCTATCCGGTATTGATGACAGCGGACATTATTTTATACGATGCCAATTACGTTCCTGTTGGAAAAGATCAAATGCAGCATTTGGAAATGGCACGCGACATTGCTGAGAAATTCAACAATGTATACGGTGATGTGTTTGTGATCCCGGAAGGGAAAGTAAATGAAGCCACGATGCTGATCCCGGGAATCGACGGAAAAAAAATGAGCAAGTCGCTCAATAATTTCATTAATATTTTTCTCGAAGAGAAAGAGCTTAAGAAAGTCGTGATGAGCATCGTAACAGATGCCACACCGCTGGAAGCACCGAAGAATCCGGATACCTGCAATGTGTTTGCCTTGTATAAATTATTGGCATCGGATGCGGAGAAAGCTACAATGCTGGAAAACTATTTAAAAGGGGGGTATGGTTACGGTCATGCAAAAACTGCTTTGTACGAACTGATCCTGAATAAATTCAAGAAACAGCGAGAGACCTATAACCATTACATGGGTAACCGCGGAGAATTAGACGCAAAACTTAAGGTTGGAGCCGACAAAGCCCGAGTCATTGCAAGAGCTACTTTGAACCGCGTTAGAGAAAAATTGTGCCTTTCGCCGCAGTAGAAATTATATTTTTATGATCCGCTTGCTTAGTTTTTTTGTAGCGGATTCCAGTCTGACAATGTAAACTCCCGAAGGGAAGTTTTCGATGGAAATTTGCTTCGAACTTTCAATTCCTCCCATCTTTTCGCTTGAGTATAAAATAGCTTTTCCGTTCACATCCAGAATGGATATTTCACAAAGTTCTTCATTCCCGTTTTGTGTGAAAGAAATCGTAACAAATGAATTGTTGTTACTGATGATTATTTCTCCGGTTGCTTGTTCAGATATAGATGCGAGAACCACATTGACAACTGACGTTGTGAAACTGCATCCTGTTGCCGTATTTGTTATGGTTAATGTATAAGCCCCGCCGGTTATTGGAGCGTAATTCGCATTAGTTGCCCCGGCAACCGGACCGGAATTTAAATACCACTGGTAAGAATAGGTACCGGGTCCGGGATCGGAGCTAATGATGGTGTGAGTAAGAAGATTGTAATAGATCGAGACTGAAGGCACAGGGTTGACCGTTACAAGGATCATGTCCAGACTGCTGCATCCTGTTGAATTCGTAGCGGTCACAGTATATTGACTGTTAGTATAAGGCAGGTAGCTAGCCGAAGAACTGGTTGACGGTCCCGGTGTCCAGACATAACTTACCGGCATGTTGGCAGAAGCGTTCAAGGTGATGGAGTCGCCCATACAGATGCTGGTATCGTTTGAAACAACAAGCGTTGGGTATGGAACAGAACTGAGTACCATATTAGAAACGGTGTCGGAGATCAGCGCGTTTGCACTGTCGGAAATGATGAATGAATAGCTACCGTCTATGGCTACCGGGTAATAATACGGGGAAGAGGCATCCGGAAAATTACTTACCAGAGGAAGGAATGGGCCTCCGTTAAATGAAGAGGAAATATTTACAGTGTTTACTCCAAGGCTCGCCCAATTTATTGCAAAAACCGTGGAATCGCCCGTACAGACCTCTGTTAGGGAGCTGCTGGAAATGGCAGAGATAATAGGTCCCGTTGCCGGAGTACAGAAAAGTTTCGTGCAGAAATTATCTGCGGCAAATTTTGTAATGGTAAGTTGTTCCGAGCCAGTTGAAACCGTAGTCGGTCCTGCTATTACGGTTACACCCAAAGCTGTGAAATAAAGATCACCGCAGGAATTCCGCTCAAGTTTTCCGCCTTCCTGTAAAATGTCAATCGGGGGATCGTAAGAAATGATTTTGTTTATGGCAACAAGATCTCCTGACAGATCGTATTCAGCAAGGAAGTAATCAGCGTTTCCTGTTTGGGCTAATCCGGCGGGTGGAACTGTTTGGGAATAGAACCCCGCTCCTGAAGTAGAATAGAAGTTGTCGTTTATTTTTCCGTAAATGAAGGCGTGATCCGTAGAAGAAATAACAATGTCCCTTATTCCATTTGCTTTGGCAAGATTGTGCCAGAGGACTGTTCCTGTTTTGTTAAATTTTGAAATGAAAGCATACTTGTCGAGGACTTCGGCAATCGTATCGTTGCCGATCAGTAGTGTTGCAGCAGTATCGACACTTTGAAGCCATGATCCGGTAAAGTAGATGTCGTTGTTGTTGTCGACGTCAAAAGAAAGAAAATTGCTTAGATGAATATAAGATCCGGTCGCACTGAGTCGCTTGTAACGGGCAACAGGGAAGGCTCCTGACCAAGTAAATGAACTGGTGTCGACAATGCCCACAAAATAAGTCTCCTCCTGTGCGGAACAAGGAATGGTCGTGCTTCCTAAAATAAGATCTCCGCTAAAATTTCTTCCTGCCACCAGCAGGTCGCCGGTTTTATCGAATCGCATCTTAGGGCTTAACATAGGTATCTGATCGCCGATTACAAAACTGTAACTCAGAGTCTGGCTTGTTCCGATAGATTGTCCGGTGCTGGTAGGGACAAAAAGGTCGTCAATGAAATTACCGTCCGTATCATAATGTCTTATCTGATAACCAACGTTTCCGATAATGAAGGATACATAAACATCGTTCTTATTGCCTGCGACTATATCTGTTGCCGATCCGTAACTTCCTCCGGCAAGGCCTTGTGCCCACAATGCATCCCCGTTGCTGTCGTATTTTACAACAAAGGAACTTCTGTAGCCTGCAATAGGTGTAAGAATGACGCCATTTCCAAAATCAATCAGGTCGGTGCCGAGGCCTCCTGACAGATAAATATTTCCTGCCGTATCACCGGTAATGCCGGAAACAAAACTATTGATCTCCCGATTGTCGTTTCCTCCCATCATGTATTTCGACCAGAGAAGAGTGCCATCTTTATCAAGTTTGCGGATGAAAAAATTATATTTTGGATCCCAAGAATAAACCGTTTGTTTATAAAATCCGGTTACATAAACATTGCCTTTGTTGTCGATGAATTGATCGGAAACAGAATGTGTCTTGAATGGATAAGATCCTCCATATGTTGGAAAAAATGTGCTCTGGGTCGCATTCTCGTTATAGGTCCAGCAATAAGTGCCGGTCCCGGTTGGAGCCTGAGCGAACACATCGATCTGGACCAATGCAGTGTCTGTACATCCTTCCACCGTATTTCCGATCAATGTTATAACGTAGTTTCCACTCAATGGATAAGCAATATTCGTCGGTTCAAAAGCTGTTGAACCAGTGACGGCTGCTCCGGGGAATTGCCAGATGTAGCTGTCGGCATCCGACAGGTTGTTAAAAGCGAGCGTGTCATTTTCAATGTAGGCGGTTCCATAAGTGTCGAATACCACGTTTATGGTCCGTTGAGTAATGGCTATTTGTACCGAAGAATAGTTGGGCGGGCAGCCAAATAATTTTTGCGCAGCAAATAAAAAGGTACCGGTGCCCCATACGCTTAAAGTTATGGTGCCACCAGTTCCGAGCACGGTATCACTATATGTCGGAAATCCAGCAACATATTTCACGATCCAGTAGCGGACATCTGTTTGTGTGGAACCAATTGTAAAGAATACAGAGTCGCCGGCACAGATCGGATTTTGTACGGCAGCAAAAGGGATACTCGTGAGTGGATAAGGAATGGTGTATACCGTCGAACTTTGCGACTGTGTATAGCTGCCACATGAAGTAGAGATGGTAGCCTCTACCGAAAAAACGGTCGTGCTTGTTACACTGCTCGTCAAGTGTGTCAGCGTGCCTCCAGTCCCTGCAATGTTCCCCGTTAAATAGGTAGAGCCGGATTTGAAACGATAATAAACTCCGAGTTGCGAACTGAATACGCTCAATGTGACAGAAGAGGGATAACAAACAGTGTCGCTGCTGGTGGCGAATAGCAAGGTCAAGGTCAGCGGTGCAGGTGTTGTAAACGTCGACACTGCAGTATCTGAATAGGTTCCGTTGTTTGCAATCAGACTTACAGTATAAGTGGATGATGGTGCGAATGAATAGCTGAAATTCTGTGTGGTGGCTGTAACAATTCCATTCACCAGCCAGCTGTAACTGTATCCTGTTGGGCCGGTGTTAGTGAAGTTGGTGATGCTGTTGCAAAAAAGTGGATTATCATCTGTAAACATGGCGACGGGAGCTGTGAGCCCTCCACCATTTGTTGTTTTAATAATCCTTCCATTGTCTCCCACGGCAAAACCTGTGTTCGCATTGAGGAAACAAACATCGAACAGCGTAGTGCCCATACTGCTTGGCTGCGGTTCCCAATGCATTCCGTAATCGGAAGTTTTGAAAACCTTTCCGGGAGATCCTATGCCGTATCCTGTTGTCAGGTAACCGACGCTGTCATTTACAAACTGAATGTCATTTACGGGAACCCCTTCTCCAAGTGAGATCGTGATCCACGTGGCACCGCCGTCCGTTGTAAGCATCACCGAGCCGAATCCCGTTCCGGCATATCCTGTCAGATTATCCGTAAACCAAATGCTTTCTCCTCCGGTTAAAGATACCGTGTTCCAGGAGGTTCCGCCATTTATGGTTTTATAGATTTTATTTATTCCGACCAGATAACCGGTTGTGGTCGTTACAAAAAAAACATCGTTCAATGTTTCAGTAATGCCAGCGGTAGGAAGTACTGTCCAGGTTTGACCGGCATCGATCGATTTTAATTTTCTTCCCGATGATCCAACTGCGTACCCTATCAAAGACGAAGGGAAGTGGATTGCCCGCAGCTGTCCGCCGGTGAATGCATTGTGTGTAGGAACCCAGGTGGCTCCGCCATTCGACGTTTTCATGATCAGCTCCGTGTTCGCGAATATATCCCTGCCGGCTGCAAAGCCGGTATCCACGGATGTAAAAAAGAGATGCTCTTTGAGCCTCCCCGACCAGATCAACGTGTCGGTAAAAGTCGGAAACGGATAACCCAAGGTGTCCCAGGTAACAGCGCCATCTGACGATTTATAAACGTTGTCGTAAGAGGATAAATAAGAAGTGCTTGTATTTGGAAAACAAATGGAAGTGATCTGGTCATTTTCAGGTGATGCAATGGAAATCCATTGCGCGTTTGCATGAAAACAAACGAAAAGAAAAGCATTGAGCAATGCAACCCGGAAATTTTTTAATTTGAATAGAAACATCATACTGCAAATGTAGTGAATGTTTGCAGGCTTTTCAAGGGGAAAGCTAGTAGGGGACTTCCGCATTCAGGGTCTGTCTTCCGTGTCCGTCTTCCGCAATCCGGTGAGCTTGAAGTGAACCGTTTATGTAAATGTACATATCGTATTCTCCGCCTCCGTTTCCTTCTACCGACAATGAAATCGCTTTTCCCATCTCAACATCAGGAATTTTATCGGAAACCCATTTTGCCGCAGTAATGCCGCCCTTGGATTGTGAAGTACCATTGGCCAATGTATAGCTAACGGTATAAGTAGGAGTGAAGCTTGTTTTTTCTATGATCTTGTAGGTGATGGAAACTGTTTTGGGTTCTTTTTTACAAGAAAAAAAAGCAAACAACAGGAATAATGGTAAAATCCTTTTCATTTTTTTATAGTGTTAAAATCGGGATGTCATTTTATGCCGTATTTGCTTTTGTACTTTTCGTAAAGCATTTTCTGGTCGTTGTTTAAATCAACATTGTTTCCTTTTACGAAAGCTCGCTCTACATTGTTACTCTTCATGTCCAAAGCATCGCCTGTGGAGATGAAGATTGTCGCATCCTTGCCCTGAGTGATGCTTCCGGCGGTTTTATCAATCCCTAGTATCTGAGCTGTACTCAAGG
>JBKJQG010000246.1:0-6516 GCA_046594925.1 Bacteroidia bacterium | reverse complement strand
GTATATGAATCAGGTCTTTCGTAGGCGCTAGGCTCAGCCTAGTGAAATATAAAGTATGTGGATCAGGTCTTTCGTAGGCGCTAGGCTCGGCCTAGTGACAATAAAAAGTATATGGATCAGTTCTTTCGTAGCGCTAGGCTCAGCCTAGTGACAATAAAAAGTATATGAATCAGGTCTTTCGTAGGCGCTAGGCTCAGCCTAGTGACTATAAAAATTCATTCGCCAGATTCGCCAACTCAGAGCGCTCTCCTTTTTCCAAAGTAATGTGGGCGTACAAAGATTGATTTTTTAACTTGTCGATTAAATAGGACAAACCATTACTTTGTGTATCCAGGTATGGCGTATCGATCTGGTGAATGTCACCGGTGAAGATCATCTTGGTGTTCTCGCCTGCGCGGGAGATGATGGTCTTTACTTCATGCGGCGTTAAATTCTGTGCTTCATCCACAATGAAAAACACATCTGATAAGCTTCTTCCGCGGATGTAGGCAAGCGGACAAACAACAAGTTTTTCGTGTTCCACCATTTCGGTGATCTGCTTGTATTCCTTGTCTTTTTCAGAAAACTGATTCTTTATGAATTTCAGGTTATCCCAAAGTGGTTCCATGTAGGGATTCAGTTTGGATTTGATGTCGCCCGGTAAATATCCAATGTCTTTATTGCTTAAAGGAACAATCGGTCTTGCTAAATAGATTTGGTGGAAAGTTCTGCGTTGCTCTAATGCACCTGCTAATGACAATAACGTTTTTCCAGTTCCGGCAACCCCTTGTATGGAAACCAATTTTATTTCCGGATTCATGATGGCGTCCAAAGCGAATGCCTGCTCTGCATTTCGGGGGTTCACTCCGAATGCGGTTACTTTTTTAACACGCTCTAGGGTGTCTTTATTCGGACTGTATGCCGCGAGTACAGATTTTGTTCCGTTTTTAAGAACATAAAAATGGTTGGACGTCGGTTTTTGTTTTTTTAATAAAGCAGCAGGATCACAAAATCCTTTTTCATAGATCTCGTTTATGACTTCTGTGGAAACTTTTTGAATTTCGCTCCGGCCGGTATAGAGTTGCTCGTTTACGTCCTTGATCTTCCCTGTTTCGTAATCTTCGGCATTCAAACCTAATGATTTTGCCTTTATGCGCAGGTTGATGTCTTTGGTCACCATCACAACTTTTCTGTTCGGATGTTGTTCCGAAACATAGAGCGCGGTATTTAAAATGCGGTGGTCGGCTTTGCGTTCTCCGAAAACTTTTTCTGCATCTGTCTTTGAATTCTGATGCATTTCGATTTTGATCATTCCATGGCCTTTGCCATTGATGTTTATCCAATCCTGAAGAATGATGCCGTTGGAGATCTTATCGATGTAGCGGGTGAATTCCCTCGCTGCGAAATTTTTTGTGTCGTTGCCCTTCTTAAAATTGTCGAGTTCTTCTAATACTGTTATCGGAATTACGACGTCATGCTCCTTGAAACTTTTGGCGGCCATGTGGTCGTAGATAATGACAGACGTATCAAGAACGAAAATTTTTTTCTCTTTCACCATAAACAGAACGGATTTAAAGGTTGATAATTCTACAACCCAAACATTTTCAAATATTACCTATCGGTTATACTCTCAGAAAAGCGGTTTAGTTTCGCAATAAAACTATAAAACAAAAACGGCTGTTTTATCGGTTTACAATAAAGTAATTAACATAAGATTGTTGAAGCCGTTTTTAAGCTAGTCGCTAAAAAATCTGTCTTTATCTAAAACCTAGTTAAACACTTGTTTTTCCGAAAATTAAAGAATATATTCGTTACGTTAAAAATCTCTCTAAAATTAAGTACAATGAAAAAAATTACATTTTTACTCCTGTCTCTTGCCTTGATTATTTTTCCTGGCAGAATTTTTTCACAAAGACCGGCTTCCCAAACATGGGTAGAAAAAATGCAGGACCCAACCGTCAATTTTTATGAGGTGCAGAAGGCCTTTCAGAAATATTACGGAAACAGAGAAAAGGAACACAGGAAAGAAGAAGCCCGTGAGAAGAAAGAGCAGGCCGAAAAATACGAGAGACAGCAGAAGAAATTAAAATCTTCCGGTGTGGCCCCAACAACGATCCCTGTGAAAGGTGGAACTACGCTATTGCCGGGAGAAAGAGAAGAAGAAGAATTAGCTGGCGGTTGGGAAATATACAAACGCTGGGAAAATTACATGTCGCCCCGGTTGTATCCTTCCGGCGACCGTTCCGTAATGATCAATGCCTGGAATGAATACCTGGATAATTTTTATGGCGGTGCTGCAGGGGGAAGTAAATCTTCTGGTCCCGGTATACCTACAACAATGGCCGCAAACTGGACACTCATTGGGCCAACAACCTCTATTCCCACAGGTGGCGGCGGAGCTGGCCGTGTGAATTTCGTAAGGTTCGATCCAATAACTTCCACTACAATTTATGTGGGCTCGCCGGGTGGTGGGCTCTGGAAATCCACTAACAGCGGGACAACTTGGTCAACCGGAACAGATCAATTAGCAGTGATCGGAACAACAGATCTGGCCATTCACCCAACCAATCCATTGATTCAATACCTTGCTACCGGAGACGGTGAAGCGCAGGACACTTATTCCATCGGAGTGCTCAAAACGACAGATGGAGGAACCACCTGGGTTCCAACCGGTCTGTCGTGGCTGATCACACAAGGACGATCCATCAGCAGATTATTAATCAATCCGCAAAATCCAAATACAATTTTTGCTGCTACGAGCAACGGTGTTTACCGCACTCGAAATGCCGGAGCAAGCTGGACGCAGATCGCATCCGCAGTAGCAAACATAAAAGATATAGAATACCGTCCAGGTGATACCACAATAGTTTATGCTACTTCTACTACTTTATTTTACAAATCTACAAATGCAGGAACAACCTTTGTAACAACCTCAGCAGGATTACCAGCTGCGGCATCCTGCTCCCGTTTGTCAGTTGCAGTTACAGCGGCAAATTCGGCTTATGTATATGTGCTGGCAGCAAACACAGCATACGGATACCAGGGGCTTTACCGTTCCATAGACAATGGAGCAACGTTCACCACAAGATCAACAACCCCGAATATTTTAGGATATTCAGCAACCGGTGCAACCGCAGGCGGACAGGGCTGGTACGACCTTGCATTGGCAGTATCTCCGTTAAATGCGGATCAGGTTATGGTTGGTGGAGTCAACATCTGGAGATCCATAAATGGCGGAACTTCATGGACATTAAATGCTGAATGGACCGGCTCCGGCGCACCTTATGTACATGCCGATGTACATGCGATCGAATATTTGCCTGGAAGCGGAACCACCTTTTTTGCGGGTTGCGACGGTGGTTTATTCCGGACAACTAACAGCGGTACAGCCTGGAGCGACCTTAGCAATGGATTACAAATTTCTCAAGCTTACCGCATCGGACTTTCTGCTACCAACGCCAACCTTTTGAATACCGGCTGGCAGGACAACGGAACAGCAAGATGGACGGGAACAGCCACATGGACAAGGCCTTTGGGCGGCGACGGCATGGAGTGTATCATCGACTGGTCCAACGCCAACGTTCAATACGGAGAATTATACTATGGAGATATCCGCAAAACAACAACCGCCGGAAATTATACAACAAGCATTGTGGCCAGCGGAGGAACAGGTGTAAATGCGGATGGAGACTGGGTAACACCATACATCGAAGCACCAAGTAATGCAGCAACTTTATTTGTTGGGAAAGCTCAAGTATATAAAAGTATCACCAGCGGAGGAGCATGGACACAAGTAGGAACGATTTCCGGAGGAACAGGAAATGTGATCGCTCTTGCGAATGCCGCATCTAATATTAATTATGTTTATGCAGCGAAGATCGATAAGTTTTATACCTGTACAACAGGTGCTGCTTTTGTTGACCGAACAGCGGGTCTTCCGGTAGCTTCTGCGGCTATCTCCTACATCGCCATAGATCCCTTGAATGCAAATAGAGTTTGGGTAACGTTCTCCGGCTATTCTGCTGCTAACAAAGTATGGTATTCTCCCGATGCGGGTGTGACCTGGAGTAATTATTCTACCGGTTTACCGAATTTACCAACGAATTGTATCGTTTATCAAGGTAGCTCAACCAATGATCCGCTTTATGTCGGAACAGATGTTGGTGTTTACTACCGCGACAACACTTCCGGCTCCTGGGCCGCATACAACGCAGGTCTTCCGAATGTCTCTGTTAGAGAATTAGAAATTCAATACACTGCTTCCAAATTAAGAGCGGCAACTTTTGGCCGCAGTATCTGGCAATCAGATCTGGCATCGCCTGGCACTTCGCCTCCGGTAGCGGATTTTAGCGCTAGCAGAACAAATATTTGTGTTGGTGATTGTATCAGTTTTACAGATCTTTCATCGGGGTCGCCTACATCTTGGGCTTGGACATTCACAGGTGGAACCGCCGGAACATCAACCCTTCAGAACCCTCCGAGCGTTTGTTATAACACTGCCGGAACGTATGCGGTTACGCTTGTTGCGACTAACATAAACGGAAGCAACACAATGACAAAGACAGCCTATATTACAGTTTCTTCTCCCATTGCTTTGCCTTTGGTTGAAGGCTTTCAGGCAACATTCATTCCTCCGGGCTGGCAGCTGATTAATCCGGATCTTGATTTTACATGGACACAATCAACTGCCTGTGGCGGATTTGGGACAAGTACACAATGTGCTGCGATGGACAATTTAACTCCGGCTACTTCTACTGCCGGCTACATTGACGAAATGGTAACCCCAAAATATAATTTCACGGGAGTTGCTACCGCTACAATGACTTTTGATGTAGCTTATTGCAGATACAATGCTACCTATACAGATTCACTGAGAGTTTTTGTTAGTACCAATTGCGGGGTTACATGGACAGCAGTTTATAACAAAGGAGGCTTCACCGGACTTCAAACAGCTCCCGATAATTCTACAACAGTCTTTGTTCCTACCGCATCGCAGTGGAGGACAGAAACAGTAAGCATGACCCCATACGCAGGTATGGCGAATGTGATGGTGAAATTCCAAAACAGATCGGGTTGGGGACAAATGATGTACCTCGATAACATCAACATTACAGGAACAGGGGCACCTGTTGCAAGTGTGGTGATCGCTCAGACCGCCGGAACCAATCCAATGTGTGCCGGGGCTTCTGCAACCTTTACAGCTACTCCAACGAATGGCGGCGCAACTCCAACCTACCAGTGGCAGATCAATGGTGTGAATGTGGGCGGCGCAACAGCTTCCACATTTACAACAACAACATTGACAACCGGAAACATTGTTACCTGCATAATGACCTCGAGTTTAGCTGGAGTTGCTGGAAGTCCGGCAACGTCCAACTCTATTACTATGACAGTAAATGCCTTGCCGGCAACACCAACAGCATCTAACACGGGCCCGTATTGTGTGGGGACAACCATTTCTTTGTCGACACCAACAATCGCAGGTGCAACATACGCATGGACCGGCCCGGCGTCCTACACCTCGGCTTTGCAAAACCCAACCATTGCGTCTGCTACCACGGCCATGGCTGGAACTTACAGCGTAACTGTAACAAATGCTTCAGGATGTACGAGTTTAGCTGGAACAACAACAGTTGTAGTAAATGCATTGCCCGCTACACCAACGGCAGCTAATACCGGCCCTTATTGCGCCGGATCAACCATCGTGCTTTCGACTCCAACAGTAACAGGGGCAACATACTCGTGGACCGGCCCTAGTGCTTATACATCTGCGCTTCAAAATCCAACCCGTCCTGCTGCAACATTAGCCATGGCCGGAACATACAGTGTAACCATAACAGTCGGCGGATGTACAAGTTTGGCTGGAACAACTACTGTGGTTGTGAATCCGCTGCCGGCAACACCAACAGCAAGCAATACTGGACCTTATTGCGTGGGGGCAACCATTTCATTAGCAACGCCAACTGTTGCAGGCGCAGCCTATGCCTGGACAGGACCACTGTCTTTTACTTCTACGCTGCAAAATCCGACGATCGCATCTGCAACAACAGCCATGGCTGGAACATACAGCATTACCACCACCGTTGGCGGATGTACCAGTCTTGCGGGAACGACAACGGTTGTTGTGAGTCCTCCGCCTGCAACACCAACTGCAGGAAGCAACACACCTGTGTGCGCGGGAGCAACCATACTGCTCACTTCGAATACGGTCGCTGGTGCAACTTATAGCTGGACCGGTCCGGGTGGATTCACGTCGGCATTGGAAGATCCGAGCATAGCCTCTGCAACGGCAGGTATGGCGGGAACTTATAGTTTAACAGTCACAGTAGGCGGCTGTACAAGTGCAGCTGCAACTACTGCAGTTGTTATCAGTACTGCTCCTGCAACACCAACTGCATCGAACACCGGCCCGTATTGTGCCGGCGCAACAATTGTGCTTTCAACTCCAACGGTTACTGGCGCAACCTATGCCTGGAGCGGTCCTGGCGGATACACATCAGCAACACAAAATCCAACACGCCCAACATCTACGGTCGC
>JBKJQG010000158.1:0-2764 GCA_046594925.1 Bacteroidia bacterium | reverse complement strand
ATTTGTATCTTAGTATCGCTCGGCCAGCAGGGTCGTTTACAGTAGACCGGCCTGCGCAAAGCCCTGCACGTTAGTTGCAATGGCTTTGCGCAGGCCGGTCTACTGTAAACGACCCTGCTGGCCGAGCGATACTAAGATACAAATTTATTTGAGCGAGGCGAGCGGAGACCAGGCTTGCGCAAAACCGATTGTTAGCAGCATTTTGGAATTATCGTGAAAATCGTAACAAAGTGTCAACTCTTTGATTAAAATGTTCCATCAGTTCAACAGTGTCTAGCCCGTTAAAGGTCGACACAAAGACTTCCAGACCAGGTGCACTTCCATTTGTTGCATATGCAACTGAAGTGCCATGTCCGAAAACACCAACTTTGTTACTGTCTTGCACTAAATAATGTACAGTCCCATCTTTATTGTACTCGTACTCGTAAGTAGGTAGTAAAACTCTATTACCATTATCGTCAATCAAAAAATAGTGATAATCCACAAAGCCTGGTTTGTATACAAATTGAGTTAGCAAAATGCCATTCTCTGGTATTTCATATATCCTTCTGCCATTTACAAACTTTGGCTTTTGCCCCATGGTCTGATTAAATACAACTGCTATCCGTCCACAGTAATTTTTAGGTATTTGGAAATCTGCTGAATCCGAATATCCACAACCATGCAAACTAAAAAAGAGAAGAATAAATAAATAGAAAAACAAAACTCGCATGATTTGAAGATTATGTCTCCTATTGCTGCTAACGTGCAGGGCTTTGCGCAGGCCGGTCTACTATAAACGACCCTGCTGGCCGAGCGATACTAAGATACAAATTTATTTGAGCGAGGCGAGAGGAGACCAGGCTTGCGCAAAACCCGATGTTGCCTGTAGTGGCTTTCTGTCAGCCAGCTTTTTCTTTAATTGGTTTATTTAATAACTCCTGCCAATATTTATTTCTCCCAATACCTACGTAATGCCTGCCAGAAAGAATGAAATGGATAATTAGCCATAATAAAAATATTGGTTGGCCGTAGAAAATAGGAAATTGATAGTTTGCATTCTTGCCAATCGTCCAAGTCGAAGTTGTCACAGCGGGGCTATAAGAAAGCAAACTCAATAGTCCGATAAGTAAAGTCAAGCCTAAAATAAGTACACCAATTTTATGTCGCCGCCGGAATGTTAAAAAAATTATTGGCAAAAAGCTAAGTCCAACGATATGTTTCCACATAAAAACTATGTCCGTACTAAAAACAGTCCACACCAAAACGATTGCCGAAATTGTTAGGATGATAAGCGGCACGAAGTCTAAAAAGTTTTTGATTCTGTCCTTTGTCATAGTTAGTGATGGTCGGTCTTGCCATTACAGGCAACGTGCAGGGCTTTGCGCAGGCCGATCTACTATAAACGTCCCTGCTGGCCGAGCGATACTAAGATACAAATTTATTTAAGCGAGGCGAGCGGAGACCAGGCTTGCGCAAAACCGTTTGTTGTGCGTTCGTGCTATTGTACTAAAATTGCTTCTCGATAATACTTTGAATACCATTTACTCTTTCTTTTCACGTAAGTTGCTGTGGCGCTAACTTTACTTGCCCATTTAACTCCGACACCGTTTTCTCCATCTTGTATCATTTCATAACTTACAACTACGACGTCAGGTGTTATACTATATGTAACAAGATTATCAACTTGGTAAGACCTTAACACAAAGTCGTTAGAGTAGGCGAGAGCATCCTTTCTTGTGTTTCTTTTCGTTCCCGTCGAGCTGAAAATTCCCAAGTAGTCATTAGGAACTATAGTTGATAAACTGTCTAACTGATGCAATCTGCTCCATTCTAAAGTTCTCATTTCTAAATTAGTAACGAACTTTTCAGTTTTATTCATACTAGAATAATCAATATTTAATTTCTGTCCTAAAACATTGATGGAAAGTATCAAAACAAAAAAAAATAATGAATATGTTTTCATAATAAATTTTAACTAATGTAATGAGGTTAATTATTTTATCGAATACCACAACTGTTGCTCAAGCATGACGCACAACGGACAGAGCTTGCTGCTGTGCTGGTATTTTATAGTGTCCAGCCCGGAGCCGCTACTGATTGGAAAACTGAAGATGAAGATAACAACAAAAGCTGATAGAATTCCGTCGGCTGGATATGGGTTTATAGCGATATGAAGCTGAGAATATATTCGTCTGCCAACATAGCAGCAAACTCCATGTTGCAGGTAGTGCCTCAGTCAGAATGTTACACTCTAAAATTATTGTGTCGGTAGTTCGAGTTGTCAATTAAAACGGTCGCAGACTTTAGAAAATAAAAGTTCTTGTATAGTTTCGGGGGTAATGTCTTCCCAATCTGTTTCATTAGTTGAACGTTGTAGAACATTTCCCTTAGAATCGTAAAAAACTGTTGAGTTGAATTTTGACATCTTACTGGTACAATCAAATTCTGCCAGAATCAGCATTTTTACGTTAGTGTAATTTATTGTCTTGCCGTTTTTAGTCAGAGCTTTTTTCGTTAGCTCTTCTTTAATCCAAATTTTTATTATTCCACCTTCTTTTGAAACTATTGTAGATTTTATAAACCATTGTTGTCCGTTTTGTGATAAAACATTAATCCAGTCATTTTCCTTTAGGTTTTGCCTTGCAAATGTCTTCATTATCGAAGCCATGTAAAAAGTAGAATCAATTTGTAGAGTTTTATCGTAATCATTAATCGCACCTTCATAATCCTTAAGCTTATCTTTTGCCAACCCTCTTGCATAATAAGTTGTCGCAGATTCTGG
>JBKJQG010000094.1:0-16194 GCA_046594925.1 Bacteroidia bacterium | reverse complement strand
TCACTGGCGAAATAAAGTGTTTTCTCGTCACTCGACAAAGAAGCACTTCCTTCCCAGGCGGCAGTATTCACTTCTCCTTTTAATTTTTCCGGCGCCGACCATACATTTGAGCTGTCGAGTTGGCTGATGTATATGTCTCCTCCATCGTAACTGTTATCTTTGAAAATAAAAAGTTTTTGTCCGTCATTGGAAATAGCAATGGCCGCATCGTGGGTATTTGTATTGATCGTTGCGCCCATGCCGGAAGGTGTTGCCCAGCTTTGCCCTTCTTTGTGACTGATGAAAACATCTTCGTAATAGATCCCGAAACTATCGGCAACATTATTGCCATCCTGCAGTCCGCCGACACTCTGATCCCCTGTATAAGTATAAATGATCACACTTTCGTCGGAAGAAACAACAGGAACGTATTCAGAGCCTACAGTATTGAGGATATCTCCGATGTTCTCAATTTTAGCGTCTACCGGCGCCGCAACCAAGATCTTTCCATTGTTACAGTATTCGATCAATTGCTGGCCATTTTTTCTTTCCTTTTCAGTCAATTTTTTATCCTTCAGATATTCATCCAACATCGCCAGCGCTTCATCAAATTTGTAATTGTAATGATAGGCTCTGGCCAGGTCGTAACGGATGCCCGCAGCTTTTTTGTTCTTGTTGTATACCACTAATAGATATTCCAGGGATTT
The DNA here is from genome assembly GCA_046594925.1 of Bacteroidia bacterium. Classification (GTDB taxonomy): domain Bacteria; phylum Bacteroidota; class Bacteroidia; order 2-12-FULL-35-15; family 2-12-FULL-35-15; genus 2-12-FULL-35-15. The sequence goes on along the minus strand of JBKJQG010000094.1, from coordinate 15,508 downwards.
CTGATGTACATCACTGCGGTATAGCCCGCAGATCCCTACCACATATTTCAGGTAAAGTTCTTTGGGGTGATTCTGTTCCAGCTTATCAAAGATGGGAAGTGCCAAAAGATAATTTTCGTCGAGAAATAAAGCTTGTGCTTTCAGGAGTGAGTCCTTTTCTGACTTTCTCCATTTGCGTGTTTTCATCACACCTTGTGAAAAAGCGGAGTTGAAAAGCAAGAAGCAGAGGGATAATAAAATTATTTTTTTCATAGTTGAGAAGTTATACTCTATCCAAATATAATTAATTTTGCCTAAATCCAATGAATTTAAAAGCTCCCCATACTCCCAATATGTTTCGCGTCAACATCCGCCTGGGGCAGGAGGTTGCCATTGTCCTGAAAAAGGATCAGCGCACGGGAAAACGCACGGTCGGCAAGGTGCAGTTCATCCTTACCAGCGCCGCATTTCATTCCAGGGGAATAAAGGTCCAGTTGGATTCCCGTCAGGTAGGCCGTGTTCAGGAGATTCTGTCCTAAATTGCCTCTGGACTTGTTAAAAACTGCTTTTTAATGTAGATTTGTTAGACAGAAATGTCAACCTAATGCTATGAAAAAATTAATATCAATCTTTTTGCTTGCTGGATCACTGAATGGCTTTTCCCAAACTTATTCGGGTGCCATCGGAGCCATTTCGGATGACGGACTGCCGAATGATTTTTTGCTGAATGTCTCTGGAATGACGCCTTCGGCGTTGGATGCTACACATGGTCTGGTGACGGTCTGCATCAACATCACTCATACTTATGATTCGGATCTGAACATAGATCTGATCGCTCCAGACGGAACCGACATGCTGCTTTGCTCATACGTAGGAGGAGGGGATGATAATTTCACGAATACCTGTTTTGACCAGACTGCATCCACCTCGATCGTTTCAGGAGTAGCACCTTTCACCGGAACTTTCAAACCCATGAATACGTTGGGGAATGCGAATAACGGACAAAATGGGAACGGGACCTGGAAGCTTAGGATCGTCGATACATACGCTGTAGATACAGGGAACTTGCTAAGCTGGAGTATTACCTTTGGAGCGGGTGCACCTTTGCCGAATGTCTTTTCATCTTCCAATTTGCCCATCGTACTGATCAATACATTTTCCCAGGCAATTGTGAGCGAGCCGAAGATCAACGTCAACATGAAAATCATTTACAACGGTCCAGGAATCACCAATTATGTGACTGATCCGCCGAATGCATATAACAATAATGCGGGCATAGAAATCCGCGGAGCGTTTTCTTCCATTCTTCCTCAAAAGCCATACTCTATTGAAACCAGGAACACGCTACTTGCCCAGAATGATACTACTATACTTGGAATGCCGGCCGAACATGATTGGTGTCTGCTCGCCACCTACAATGATAAAGTTTATGTGAGGAATACACTTGCCAATAAATTGTTTGGGGAAATGGGACACTATTCAGCACGCTCTCAACACTGTGAGGTAGTGATCAACGGCCAATACCAGGGAATCTATTTTTTATGCGAAAAGGTGAAACGGGATAACAACCGGGTGGACATTTCCAAACTGGATTCGCTTGACAATAGCGGCATTCCATTGACGGGCGGTTACATCATCAAGAATGACTATTGGAGTCCCGCAGACAGCTGGCTGCTGGGCTATCATCCGATAGATCATCCGACCTATGATGTTCACCTGGTTTATGACTATCCAAAGCCGGATAAGATCACACTGCAGCAAAAAACTTACATCCAGACTTTCATCAACAGTTTCGAAAGTGCTCTTTATAGTCCGTCTTTCGCCGATACTGCAATCGGTTATCGAGCCTACCTCAGCACCGGTTCATTCATTGATTACCTGATAGTGAATGAGCTTTCTCGTAACAACGATGGCTTTAAAAAAAGTTGGTACATGCACAAGAACCGCGACGACAGTGGAGGAAAATTAAAAGCAGGACCGGTTTGGGATTTCGATTGGGCTTGGGCCGACATTCCAGGAAGCAGTATTTTCTCTGCGACGGATGGTTCCGGGTGGGCGTATACGATCAATGACGACGGTCCCGATGTGAATTCCAACGGCTGGTATGTAAGAATGATGCAGGATACTACTTTCCAGAACGAATTAAAATGCCGTTGGATGCAGTTGAGAACCACTTATCTGGATACAGCTTATCTGTTCAACTACATTGATTCAACCGCATTGGTTCTTGACTCTGCTCAGATGCGGCACCAGGATAAGTGGGCGACTTTGGGAGTCGACGTGGGAACTCCAGAGATAGGACCTCAGCCAACTACATTTGCAGGCGACATAGCATTGTACAAAGCCTGGATCCTGGAACGTATTGACTGGCTGGATGCAAACATGCCGGGCAATTGTTATACAGTCGGAGTGAGTGAAATTGCCGCTTCCGAGCAAGCTATTTCGCTTTTTCCGAATCCTGCATGTGATAATGTGTTCGTTAACATAGAAAATTCTGCTTTTACAAATTCAACACAAATCCACATTTCGGATGTGACCGGGAAAGAATTGGAGGTGCTGCAACTGAGCAGTATTTTTAGAAGTGGGATGATGATTGATCTTGCCAATTATTCTAACGGGACTTATCTCTGCCGCTTCATCGATAAAGGAAAAGATGTAGTGAAACCGGTGAAACTGGTGGTGCAGAAGTAAACGGACAGAACATAAAACGAAAAAAGGCTTTCCAATGCGGAGAGCCTTTTTGTTTTTTCAGTTGGCAGCCAACGGTCGAAAACTGTTTTGTTCTGCTAGTTTCTTTTGCCTGCTTTTTTATTTAGTTGATCCTTTTGTTGTAGAAATTATTGGCGATCAATTCCTGTAACAACATTCTGTTTCCATTGTAGAAAGCCGTGATCCAGGCATCTTTTGTTCCCAATCGGATACATTCCTGTCTGAAAGCTTCCGCATCCTTGATGGTAGTAAATTCCCGCATTGTGAAACGGGTGATGCCATCCGGATAAGGAGTAACTAAAGCAGGAGGCGGTTCCAGTTTGTTCAGGTTTTTATGTTTGAAGTTCTTAGGCTTGCGGTAGGCTCCTATCTGAACTTTGAAGAGCAACCCTTCAGCACAATTATTTCCTGCCATCTCGATCAGCTTGTTGTACACTTCTTTGTCGTTCAGATCTTTTCCAACGAATGCAGAGAAATCACTCGGTGCACTCGGATTGCAAGGATTGTTATATTCTTCCAATGTCTTTCGTACTCCGAAGAAGAATACCGTTACAAAAGATTCTGAGGCTGCCGGTTCTTTCTCTACAAGTGATTTTTTAAAGGCTTCTGCATCGGCCAGAGTTTTGAATGGCCCCATGGTGTAACGTGTTTTGCCGTCAGGGTATGTCTTGCTTTCTATTTTTCCGTATTTACTCAAAGATTGAAGTTTGAAGTCAGCTACATTGTCAACCGAACCAATCTCCAATTTATAGGTCAATCCTGCAATCTCTGTCTTTCCATCGTCTTTCACCAGATTGGTAGCAACTTGTCCTGTGTTCAGATCCACAATTCCTTTTTTATCTTTGATGACTTTGGTATCCTTCGGAGCTTTGTAATCTTTCCTGGTATACTCATAATTGTAATATTGCTGAACAAGTTTGCGTTTGTTGCAATCGTTTACTGTTACCAAAACATTTTTAAGGGAAGTGTCCTTATCTATGACTTTGTATTTTAAAACTTCCGCACTAAGGAGTGTTTCAAAACCGTCAAAGTAGTAAGTAGTTCCTAGGGAGTCCTTGCGTTCCTTAACGCTACCCAATTCGTTCACTTTAGCCGGATTGAAGTCGCTTGATTTCTCAAAGGTTCCCAATTCTAACAAATAAGTTACACATTCTTTCTTCGTTTCTCCGTATTTACGAATGATGTCCTGATACACCCTTGCTTCGTATATCTCCGCTTTACGTTCTTCATTGTAGACCCTGATCTGGCTGTTGATCTGCGTTTGAATGAGGTTGGAAGAGTCTGCCACCGATGTAATTCCGTTTTTATTCTTATAATCGTCGGAGTAAAGTTTAAAATCTTTCTGTACTTGAACAAAGGTCTCTAAACTCTTAACGTTCACGTATTGGATCTGTGCTTCATACCCTTCTACTTCGATAGCCACTTTGTAATTGCTTCCCGGTGTAAGTGCGATTAGATATTTACCGCTGGAAGAGTTAGAGTGGTAAGTGCCTTGTTTTTCTCCTGTATCTTCATTGGTCACATTGATCGTTGCATCCACCGGTTGATCATTGGCAAATACGGTTCCGACAACCAAAGCCAGAATTGGTTTCTCCCCGAAGAACCCCGGAGTAACGGAATAAATGTCTTGCTGCCCTTTTCCACCTTTCATATCGGAAGAATAATAGCCGTGCTCCCCATCTGCTGTCAATACATAAAAACGCTCATCTTCCGTAGTGTTAATCGGGTACCCAATGTTGGTAGGTTCGCCCCATTTTCCGTCTTTGAAAGCAGAATACATAATATCGTAACCTCCTATACTGTTATGACCTTCTGAGCTAAAGAACAGCGTGATTCCATCCGGATGTATGAAAGGGGAGTCATCATTGTAAATAGTATTGATCGCAGGCCCTAGTCTTTCTGCCTTTCCCCAACTTCCATCTGGCATTTTTTTGCTAAAGTAAATATCTTTTCCACCCAATCCGCCCGGACGCTCGCTTGCAAAATACAAAGTCCTCTCGTCCGATGAAATGGAACAACTGCCTTCCCAATACTTTGTATTGATGTTTGGTCCTAATGGAATTGCCTCACCCCACACGTCTCCTTTTAGAGTACTCATATAGATGTCTCCACCGTCTTTATCTGTACTGTGGAAAATGAAAAGTTTTTGACCGTCCGACGACAAGGCAATGCTTGCATCATGGTTCTTTGTGTTGATGTTCGTGCCGATGTTCTCCGGCGTCAACCAATGTTCCCCTACCCTTTGTGCTATAAAGACATCTTCGTAATACGCTCCATTGGGATCTTCGTTGAATTCAGCATCCATTAATCCCCCGGTACTTTTTGGACCCATGTAGGTGAATATGAGTACGGCCTCATCGGAGGAAATTACCGGAACATATTCCTGGTTCTCTGTGTTGATACCGTCATCAAGGTTGGTAATCTCGCATTTTACCTTGATTTCCATGAATACTTTTGCGTTCTTGCTGTTCTCGATATAGCGTTTTGCCAATAATTGTTGATCTATGGGAGGAGCCGGTTTCTGTTCCAAGTAAGTGTTCATTGAAGAAATAGCCAACTCAAAATTATAATTCACATGATAGGCCCTTCCTAAATAGAAGTTCAATTCTGTATTCTCTGGATCTCCGACCTGTACTTCTTTTAATAAAGGAATTGCTTTACTCTTTTCATCACTTTTACTCAGGTAACAGATGGCAGTCCTTAATTTGAAGAATAAGTCATCGGAATGGGCATTCATCAAGTCGATGAACAAAGGCAAAGCCCGTCGATAGTTGCCTTCCGAGTAGAAGTATTCGGCATCATCAAACTTTTTTGTCTCTTCTTTGGTCAACTGTTTCAAGTTCGGGCTCGCGCTTTTTTGTGCAAAAGCATTCGAAAACAGGAGTAGGATGGAAAAGACTAAAAATATTTTTTTCATATAAATAGTTTAATAGGTTAACACAAACGTATGAACGCAGTTCTTCTATTAACAGGACTAAAGTCTCTATAATATAGTGTGTTACAACTCCGGGAAGTTCAAACTTATAAACATCGGGACGTTGAAAAGGCTGTTTTTTTGATCAAAAAAATTTGTGAGAACGCTCTGTTTTAAAGTCTTTTAGAGGATTTTGGGCATTTTTTTTAGATGAGCCCATTATTGTGTACATTCGTAGAGCAAAAACAAAAAAAATGGAATTTATTGACGAAAAGATTGAGAATTATGCTTTGGCATTTTCTGAGCCCGAATCCGAAGTGCTCAAAAAGCTGAATCGGGAGACGCATGCAAAAGTGATGATGCCAAGAATGTTGTCCGGCCACATGCAAGGAAATGTGTTGAGCCTCTTTAGCAAAATGCTGCAGCCTAAACAGATCTTGGAAATAGGGACTTATACCGGCTATTCGGGCATCTGCCTTGCTCAGGGTTTACAAAAAAATGGAAAGCTGCATACAATCGATATCAACGATGAGTTGGAAAAGATGGTGCGTGGATTTTTTGAGGAAGCTGGTTTAACAAGTCAGGTCAATTATTATTTGGGTAATGCACTCGACATCCTACCAACAATCAAAGAAACTTTTGATCTGGTCTTCATAGATGCGGACAAAAAAAATTATGCTGCTTATTACGACCTGGTGTTTGATAGAGTGAGAAGCGGCGGCTATATCATTGCCGACAATGTGTTGTGGAGCGGAAAAGTACTGGATGATGCCGACAAGATGGATGCCGATACAAAATCCATCTACGCTTACAACAAAAAGATCCACGAAGATTCCCGTGTGGAGCACATGCTTTTACCGGTGAGAGATGGGTTAATGATAGCAAGAAAAAAGTAATTGCGAATAGCGAATCCCGATAGCTATCTGGACGAATTTTACGAATCTCTGTGTTTTGTTTATTGTAGCGAAGGGCTGTTCCCCTCGAGAGAGGGGCGGGGTTGTGTAAAAGAACTGTAAAGAAAATCAAAATACAATCTTATGATCATAGACTTAAGAAGTGACACGGTCACAAAACCGACAAAAGAAATGTTGGAAGCCATGTTCAATGCAGAAGTTGGGGACGACGTATTTGCGGAAGAGCCAACAGTAATTGCTCTAGAAGAGAAATCTGCAAAATTATTCGGAAAGGAAGCCGCGTTATTTTGTCCTTCGGGAACAATGACCAATCAGATTGCCATCAAAGTGCATACCGAACCAGGCGATGAGGTGCTTTGCGATGCTACGGCACATATTTACAATTATGAGGGAGGAGGAATTTCCTTTAACTCCGGAGTTCAGGCAAAACTGATTCAAGGTGAGCGCGGTCGAATTGCTGCTCATCAGGTTCAAGAAAGCATCAATCCAACTTTCGACTGGCTGACGAGAACGAGCTTGCTATGCATTGAGAATACTGCCAACCGTGCAGGGGGCAGTTTTTATTCCCTTAAACAAATGCAGGAGCTGTCGGAAGTTGCGAAAAGGAACAAACTTAATTACCATCTGGATGGTGCAAGGATTTTTAATGCGATCGTGGAAGGCGGATATACTGCTAAGGAAGTCGGAGCATGTTTTGATTCCATTTCGATCTGTATGTCGAAAGGCTTAGGGGCTCCGGTTGGTTCATTGCTGTTAGGTGAAAAAGAATTCATCCGCAAAGCTCGAAGGGTACGCAAAGTATTCGGCGGAGGGATGCGCCAGGCAGGTTATTTAGCAGCCGCCGGAATTTATGCTTTGGACAATAACATCAACCGTCTGAAAGAAGATCATCGGCGCGCCAAACAACTTGCAAAAACAATGAGCGAGCTGAGTTATATCGATAACGTGTTGCCTGTGGATACCAATATCATCATCTTCAACTTGAATGAAAAACTAAACCCGGAAGCATTTGTAAAAAAATTAACGGATAACAACATCAAGGCAGTTGGATTTGGAAAACAAGCCATCCGCTTTGTTACCCACCTGGATTTTACGGATGAGATGCTGGAGAAGACCGAAACCATTTTAAAAAGTATCAAGGAATGCTAAAAATAGCTATCATTTCAGGAAGTATCCGGACAGGCCGGAAAAGCCATCACGTAGCATTGTATTTCGAAAAATACATTAAAGAAAATAAACTAGCAGAAGCAGAGATTCTGGATTTGAAGGAATTTGATTTTCCGGTTTTTGAAGAGCGCTTGATGTATCAGAAAGATCCTTCTGCTAAAGCAAAATTGTTTTCTGAAAAGATAATTGCTGCCGACGCTGTAATCATTGTGTCTCCGGAATATAACGGAGGCTATCCGGCAAGCATCAAGAATGCGATTGATCTGCTTGTAAAGGAATGGTATCACAAACCGGTAGGATTGGTGAGTGTTTCTTCGGGTGGCTTCGGGGGAGTGAATGGAATGGCATTGCTTCAAAGTGTGCTCACAAAAATAAAGGCAGTCCCTGTCGCTGCATTCCCAGTACCAAAGGTCGAAGAAAGTTTTGATGAAGGTGGGAATGCCAAAGATAAAGAAGCTGCTGATAAACGTGCTTCGGCTTTTATGAAAGAAGTGCTCTGGTATGCCGCAGCGTTTAATAAGATGAAATAAGATGGAAGGCAAGGGAATTTCGATCAACTACAAGAATGAGGACATTTTTTTTGATGTCTCCGAAGATCTTATTTTCAGCTCTGTTCTTTACATGGTATAAATTGGTTAAATTTACTCAACCAATAAATTTTAAAGATGCGCCTCCTATTCTCCTTACTGCTTCTGATTTCTTCTTTTTCAGTTGCTCAAGATCTTAAGTTGACAGAAGCTACAAAGCAAATCATCAACTACGGTGCGTCTCCCACATCCACCATCAACTACACGGTGGAGGTGAAGAAAAATAAATCATGCAAAATCTCTGTTGATTCAGTCGTGAATGTATATACCCAAAGATCGACTCTCTTCCACATCACAAAGAAAAATGAGGGCAGCGTGCTTTCTCCAGCAAAACAGATAGATGCCTCCAACATTCATGAGAAAGGTGTTTTCGAAATTCACTTTTCGGCGACAAAGAATCGAGGAAGCGGCAGGCCAGGGGCGCCTCCGATGAACTTGACGGTTCCATTGGCTGATTTTACTCAGGGGGTAATTATCTACTACCGTGTGGGGAAAAAGAAGAAAAAATTAAGGGTCGAATCGTTTGAAGAATTGGAAACGGTGAATGCACCTTAAATGGTACAGGTAAAAACAAATGCAGGAGGAAGGTTCATCGGCGTGAAATTCAATTCTACCCTTTTGAAAGTGTGGCGCAATTTCTTAAATGCATTCAGGGAATATTGATATTGTATGAATGCACCTTTTTTTATCAATACTTTTTTTACCACATCTAAAATTGCATCCACCACCGAATTGGGGATCATCGCGAAGGGGAGCGAAGAAACCACATAATCCACACTGGAGATCTGATACTGTTTCAGGTAATCTTCCAGCTTTTCCGCCGAATCACTAATAACCTTCAGCCGTTTATCTCCGATGCCATTCAGTGTATCACAAAATTCCTTATTGATCTCAAAGGCAAGCAGTATGGAGTCTTCTGGCATGTTCTTAAGCAGCTCGTGCGTGATAATGCCCGTTCCTGGTCCTAGTTCGACGATGCATTTAACATTCCCGAAGACGATGGGCTCAACCATTTTCTTGACGAGGAATTTAGAACTAGGCGTTACGGATCCTATGTGCTTTCCTTGCTTTAAAAACTCTGAAAAAAATTCTTTCTTACTCACAATGTAAAATGTTAAAATAGTTCTGTTTGCTTACCGAAGATAACACTTTTTTCGTGATTCAGAAGCCATTCTTTTCGCCACAGTCCTCCGGCATAGCCGGTCAGCTTTCCGCTGCTCCCTATTACACGGTGACAAGGGCAAATGATCGCGATCGGGTTCTTTCCATTGGCATTCCCCACGGCACGGGTGGCGTTTTCGTCCCCCAGTTTCAGGGAGATGTCAAGATAGGAATTGGTTTTCCCAAAGGGAATTTCATTGAGTTCTTTCCAAACACGTTTTTGGAATTCGGTACCCTCAGGGCTCATTTTCAATCCAAATTCCTTCCGGATGCCATTGAAGTATTCATCCAACTGATAGAGCACTTCCTTTATGGATTCGTGCGGCTTTTCAGTCACTTCAATTTCTTCTTCTATGAACAGCAAGCTGTATAATCCTTCCTCGTTCCCTTTTATTTCAAGGGTGCCGATGGGAGAGGAGTAATGTGCTGTGTGAAGTTCCATGGTATAAATTTAAGCCTTTTCTTCTTTAGATTGAAATTTTTTCCGCGAACCTTGCTGCCGTTGCGCAGGGGTGCAAAGACGTGAAGGAGTTAAAAATGGTATAAATAAAAAACCCATGCTTAGCATGGGTTTTCTTCGTGTCTTTGCGGCCTTTTTTATTGCTTAAAAACAGTATTTGTTTTCCGAGATTAACTTAGCCGAAACGATTCTTCTCAATTCAGTTGTATTCAACCCTTCTGTTTTTGTAAATCGTTTCAATCCCATCAGCATGGCCTTTTGTTCGTCGCCGGTTGCAAAGGTATTGATGGCTTCTTTTCCGGATTTGTGGATTCGATCAGCTGCATCGTTTAAGTATACCTTCATGATAGCGAGTTGCTCTGTGCAAGAGTCTTCACCCTTCATTCCTGCTAGTTTTTCAACACGCAGCAATAAGGATTCACAAACATAAGTTTCTATGATCATGTCGGCAATGTTCATAAGGATTTCCTGCTCTTTGCCCAATTGCATCATCAGTTTCTGAACAGCAGCACCTGCTACCATCAAAACCGATTTTTTAAATCCGGTCACGTATTTTTTCTCGTTTGAGAAAGTGCTGGTCTCGCCTGCTGAAAAATCAGGAATTCCCATCAATTCAGCAGCAACAGCTTGTGCAGGTCCCATCAGATCCAATTCGCCTTTCATAGCACGTTTTAACATCATGTCAACGGTCAACATTCTGTTGATCTCATTCGTTCCTTCAAAGATCCTGTTGATGCGAGCATCACGGTAAGCTCTGTCCATCGGAGCCTCCGCACTGTAGCCCATTCCTCCGTATATTTGAACTCCTTCATCCACTACATAATCCAATACTTCTGAACCGTGAACTTTTAGGATGGCTGCTTCCACAGCAAATTGTTCTACTCCTTTTAATTTTGCTTTCGCTTCATCCATTCCGCCTGCGATCAATGTTTTTGTCGCATCTTCAATGTTCTGACTCGCACGGTAGATCGCAGATTCACTTGCATAAATGCGGATTGCTTGTTCTGCCAATTTATGACGAATCGCTCCGTATTTGGCAATTGGTCTGCCGAACTGATTGCGTTCGTTTGCGTATTGTATGGATTTGGTATTTGTTTCTTTACTGCCGCCAATTGCTGCACCAGCCAGTTTCACTCTACCCAGGTTCAGGATGTTCACGGCAATCTTAAACCCGTTTTGTCTTTCTGATAGTAAATTCTCTACAGGAACTTTACAGTCGTTAAAGAAAACCTGACGTGTCGAACTTCCTTTGATTCCCATCTTGTGTTCTTCCGGGTTCAAGGAAATGCCGCCAAATGTTTTTTCCACTATGAAGGCACTCAAATTTTCATCGTCATCAATTTTCGCGAACACCGTGTAGATGTCAGAGAATCCACCGTTGGTGATCCACATCTTTTGTCCATTCAAGATGTAATGTTTGCCATCTGCACTCAGTTTAGCATTTGTTTTTCCTGAGTTCGCATCAGACCCTGCGCTCGGCTCTGTCAAGCAATAGCAGGATTTCCATTCTCCGCTTGCCAGTTTGGGAATGTATTTAGCTTTTTGTTCTTTGGTTCCGTAATACAAAATAGGAAGTGTTCCAATTCCTGTGTGAGCTGAGATCGCTACTGCAAAGGAATGTCCGGCGCCTAAAATTTCTGTCGCCAGCATGGAAGTCGTAAAATCTTTTCCGAATCCGCCGTATTCTTCAGGAACGGAGATTCCCAAAAGTCCCAATTCACCTGCTTTGTTCAGCAAGTCAACCATCAACCCTTCTTCCTGAGCGTCAATGCGATCTAATTTGTCCCAGACGTTCTGAGCCAAGAATTCATGACAGGTTTGAGCTATCATCAATTGTTCTTCGTTCCATTCTTCTGGAATGAAGATATCTTTTGCTTCGGTATCCTTTATTAAGAATTCGCCTCCTTTGATTGACATAATTTTTGAGTTTTTAAGATTATTATTGATAATTAGTTTATTTCTTTGCCTGCTTTTATTCCGTCAGTTGTATACACTTCCGGGTTTCCTTCCGTCATGTGAATGTCCTTGCCAAACGTTTTTGCGAGAACTTTGTTTATCACTTCCAATACTGTTTTTAATTCATCAAGGTTTTTTGTTTCCCCGGTATAAAAACTGTCTTTGGTCCCGTTGTCCCGCTGAATAAAATGGATCCATTCACACGTTCCATCTGTTTTTTGTTTTGCAAGTAGCTTGTAAAAGCCTGTTCCTGTTACATGTTTACTGATCCACATTCCTGCGATCTGTTCGCCTTTCCCAATGTTCATAATGGCGTTGATTTTACTTTCTTCCATTTTTGAACGATTTTAATTGTTTATAACATTTCAAATATTCCTGCAGCGCCCTGGCCTGTGCCAACGCACATGCTGACAATTCCGTATTTTTTATTCTGACGTTTTAATTCTGAAAACAATTGAACAGACAATTTTGCACCTGAGCAGCCCAAAGGATGTCCGAGTGAAATAGCTCCACCGTTTACATTTACAATGCTCTGGTTAAGATCCAATTCTCTGCATACTGCCAAAGCTTGTGAAGCAAAAGCCTCGTTCAATTCAAAAAGATCGATTTGCCCCAAGCTCATCCCAGCCAATTTCAAAGCTTTCGGAATAGCAGCAACCGGACCGATTCCCATGATGCGCGGAGGAACACCTGCTGCAGCAAAACTTACCATTCTCGCGATTGGTTTCAGATTGTTTTCTTTCAGAAATTTTTCGCTGACGATCATAACGAAAGCGGCTCCATCGCTTGTCTGCGAAGAATTCCCTGCTGTAACCGTTCCTTTTGCGTCGAATACCGGTTTTAATTTTGCCAGCGCTTCCAATGTTGTATCTGCGCGAGGCCCTTCGTCGGTGTCGACAATGAAGTCTCTTGTCTTTTTCTTTTCGTTTTCATCCACATACGTTTCGGTAACTTTAACGGGAACGATCTCGTTCTTAAATTTTCCTTCCTTGATGGCTTTTATGGCTTTCATGTGTGAGTTGAAAGCAAAAGCATCCTGATCTTCGCGGTTCACATTGTATTCTTTGGCAACTGCTTCAGCAGTCAATCCCATTCCCCAATAGTGATCGGGATGAGCGAGTGCAACTCCTGCATGGGGGACAATTCTCCATCCGCCCATCGGTATAAGACTCATGCTTTCTGCTCCTCCGGCAACAATACAATCCGCCATTCCGGCATTTATTTTTGCAGCGGCGATGGCTATCGTTTCTAATCCGGAAGCACAATACCTGTTCACGGTCATCCCCGCAACTTTATCAGTATTGAATGCCATGAGAGAAATTAATCTCGCCATGTTCAAACCTTGCTCTGCTTCCGGCATCGCGTTACCTACGATTAAGTCGTCGACCTGGTCGTGCGCAATGTTCGGGACGCTCGCCATCAGATGTTTGATTACATCGGCTGCAAGATCATCGGGACGAGTAAAACGGAAACCACCTCTTGTTGCTTTTCCTACTGCGGTTCTGAAACCGGCTACTATATATGCATTCATATTAAATAGATTTGAGACATTAGATTTGAGATATGAGATTTGTTCCCAGTGCTCTTGTTTATTTCGTTTGTAAAATGTTTTGAAAGGTATAGGTCATTTTTTGTATTTCGTTGATTTCCTTTAGAAGCGGTTCAAGAGTTTCGTTGGGAATCATGTTTAGCTTGTTAGATATTATTAACTGCGTTTGCAATTCATAAGAAGACCCGTTTGCGATGCCAAGGAAATGGATAAACTCCTTGTTGGAATTTCTGCCAGCCCCTTCCGATATATTTGATGGAACCGGAACAGCCGATCGGTTTATTTGCGGAGTTAAGCCATAGATTTCTTCCCTTGGAAAGGTTGCTGTCGCTTTATAAACTTCAACAGATAGGTCGATAGCCTTATGCCAAATTTTAAGTTCTTTTAGATTATGCATTTAAAATTATTTTTCTAATGTTTTATCTTGTCATTCTCCTATTTCCCTTCTCACATCTCACATCTCACATCCCACATCTAATTCCGCAAGATTTTACCACCTGTTATAATCGACTGAAGTCGTTCCAATGTTTTTCTTTCTCCGCAAAGAGACAAAAATGCTTCGCGCTCCAGATCCAATAGATATTGTTCACTTACCAAAGTCGGAGCAGAAAGGTCGCCACCGCACAATACGTAAGCTAATTTTTGTGAGATCTTAGTATCGTGTTCGCTGATGTAATTTCCAACTTGCATGGAGTTTGCTCCTAAATAGGCCAATCCCAATGCTTGTTTGCCAAGTACGCGAATGTCTTTCCTGTGCGCTGGCATGGTATAACCTGCTTCTGCTAGTTCTATACAATTTAATTTTGCTTCGGTCAACACACGATTGCGGGAAATGACAACGACATCTTTTCCTTTTCTCAGATATCCTAAGTCGAATGCTTCATAAGCGGATGTTCCCACTTTAGCTTGTCCGATCGTTAAAAAACGGTCACGGAAATTATTCAGTTCTACATCGCCCTCCTGCAAATCATCCGCTAAGCGAACTGCGAACTCTTTTGTTCCTCCGCCGCCGGGGATCAAGCCTACACCAAACTCTACCAACCCCATATAGGTTTCAGCGTGAGCAACCACTCTGTCGGAATGCATGCTCATTTCGCAAGCGCCCCCCAAAGCCATATTGTGAGGGGCAACTACAACCGGAATGGAAGAGTAACGTACCCGCATCATCGTATTCTGGAAGGTTTTGATCGCGAAATTCAATTCGTCATATTCTTGTTCTACAGCCATCATGAAGATCATCCCCACGTTCGCTCCTGCTGAAAAGTTAGCTCCTTCATTGGAGATCACCAGTCCTCTGAAATCTTTTTCTGCGATCTCAATCGATTTGTTGATGCCTTCGATCACTTCTGCTCCGATGGAATTCATTTTGGTATTCCACTCTAAGTTCAGGATTCCGTCACCAATATCTGTAAGTGTTGCTCCGCTATTTTTCCAAACTGTTTTGTTTGCGCGGATATTATCTAAAATGATGAATGACTCGGTTCCCGGAATGACTTTATAAGATTTGGATGGAATGTCGTAATATTTTTTGCTGCCATTCTCTACTTTATAAAAAGTGCTTACTCCACTCGATAACATGTCGTAGATCCATTGTGCGGGTTTATTCCCTGCCGCTTCCATAGCTTTCACCGTTTCGGCCACACCTAAAGCATCCCATGCTTCGAACGGGCCAAGCTCCCAGGCAAAACCTGCATTCATCGCCGCATCGATCTTAAACAATTCGTCCGTGATCTCCGGAATACGGTTGCTCACGTAAGCGAACAAACCATAAAAGGAAGTACGGTAAAATTCTCCGGCTTTGTCTTTTCCGGCCAGCAGCACTTTCATGCGCTCGCGTAAATTGTCTATGGTTTTAGTTTGTTCGAGTGTAGCGAATTTTGCTTTCACCGAAGGTTTGTATTCCATTGTCTTCAGATCCAAAGAATGGATCTCTGATTTTCCGCCGGCACCCTTTACTTTTTTGAAAAAGCCTTGTTCGGTTTTACTTCCCAGCCATTTGTTCTCCACCATTTTGGAAACGTAGCCTTGGATCTTGAATGCGTCAATGTCTTTATTTTTTGGACAACTTTCTGCAACTCCATTCGCAACGTGCACCAATGTATCTAATCCTAC
>JBKJQG010000042.1:0-12704 GCA_046594925.1 Bacteroidia bacterium | reverse complement strand
GCAAGAGGCTTTGCAACTTTCTTAGCAACAACCTTTTTAGGAGCTACCTTTTTTGCTACAACTTTCTTAGCAACTTTTTTAACAAGCTTTTTGACTGCTTTTTTAGGAGCAACTTTTTTAACCGGTTTTTTAGCCGCTACTTTTTTAACAACCTTTTTGACTGCTTTTTTAGGTACTGCTTTTTTAACAACTTTTTTAGCTACAACTTTTTTAGCTGGTTTACTTGCTTTTTTAGGTGCTACTTTTTTTGCAGGTTTAGCAGCTTTTTTAGGAGCTGCTTTCTTTGCAGGCTTTTTTGCTGCCGCTTTTTTTGCAGGTTTTGCAGCTTTCTTCGCTGGTTTACCTTTTTGCGCTTTTTTAGCCATTTGTGTTGTGTTTTAGTTAAGTAGTTTTGTGATCGTGATCATGGTCTTTATCTCTTCGTCCAGTTCCACTTCGGAGCCTTTTGTAGCTTCCACAGTATCAACGAGTTCGAGCGATGATGCCAAAATTTCCGCGCAAATATAGTCCAAATTATTATTGATGGCGGAATTTATAGCAGAATTTCTCTGAATTTTCACGTCTATGCGGTCTGTAACGTCCAAATTACTGTCCTTTCGAAGGTTCTGAATCCTGTTCACCAACTCCCTCGCAAGCCCTTCTTCGCGCAACACCTCTGATATTGTAACATCCAGAGCTACAGTAAGTTGTCCTGAATTTGCCACTTTCCATCCCGGGATGTCCACCGGTATGATTTCCACGTCTTCCGAGTCCAAAACAATGGAATCTCCTTCGAATGTCATTTCGTATTTTCCATTCTTTTCAATTCCCAAGATCACCGCCTGGGCATTTTCATTCGCATGCGCCTGAACGGCCTTCATGTGCTTCCCACATTTCTTTCCAAGGGTCTTAAAATTCAGTTTCAAGTTCTTCACGATCTGGGTATGAGATTCATCCACCAGATCTAAACTTTTTACGTTCACTTCGGACAAGATCAGATCTTTCACTGCTTCAATTTTCGCCTTGTAAGAATCATCCAATACCGGGATCTGAATTTTTTCAAGGGGCTGTCGAACACGGATGTTCTCTTTTTTACGGATGGACAATACCATAGAAGAAATCTTCTGTGCCAGCTCCATGCGCTCTTCCAGGTCTTTGTCGATCAGGAAAGTATCGGAAACAGGAAAGTCGCTCAGGTGAATACTTTGAGATTTATCTCTTCCTGTGATGGAATTTAAGTCGGTAAACAATCGGTCGGAGAAAAAGGGCGCGATTGGCGCGGATAATTGCGCTATCACTTCCAAACAACGATACAAGGTTTGATACGCTGCGATTTTATCCGGAGAATAATCTCCTTTCCAGAAACGTCTTCTGCACAAACGCACGTACCAGTTACTCAAATGTTCGTCCACGAAGCTCTCGATCAAACGGCCGGCACGGTGCGGTTCGTAGTCTGTATAAGCTTCGTCCACTTTTTTGATGAGTGTATTCAATTCGGAAATGATCCAACGATCGATCTCTGCTCTTTCTAACATCGGGATCTCTCCTTCTGAATACTTGAATCCATCCACGTTTGCGTAGAGCGCGAAGAAGGAATACGTGTTATGAAGTGTTCCGAAAAATTTGCGTTGCACTTCAGCAATGCCCTCCAAATCAAATTTCAGATTGTCCCAAGGTGCTGCATTCGTGATCATGTACCAGCGTGTTGCATCCGGACCGTATTTTTCGATCGTCTCGAACGGGTCGACAGCATTGCCTAAGCGCTTGCTCATCTTTTGTCCGTTCTTATCGAGAACGAGTCCGTTAGAAACCACATTTTTGAAAGCCACTGAATCAAAACACATGGTTCCGATCGCATGAAGCGTAAAGAACCAGCCCCTGGTTTGATCTACTCCTTCTGCGATGAAATCTGCAGGGAAATATTTTTTCTGGTCGATCAATTCTTTGTTCTCAAACGGATAATGCAACTGCGCATAAGGCATCGCTCCGGAATCAAACCATACGTCGATCAGGTCGGGCTCTCGAAAAAGCTTTTTGCCATTGCGCTCCAGCACGATGCTGTCTGCGTAAGGTTTGTGCAGATCGAAAGTAGCGTAATTGCTTTCTGACATGTCACCTGCATTAAATTTCGCAAGGGGATTTTCTGTCATCGCTTTTTTCGCGACCGCATTTTCAATTTCCTTCTTCAGCTCTTCAACCGAACCGATGATGATTTGTTCGGATTTATCTTCACTGGTCCAGATCGGAATAGGGATTCCCCAGAAACGGGAACGCGACAAATTCCAATCGTTCAGGTTCTCCAGCCAATTCCCAAAACGGCCTGTACCGGTAGATTCCGGCTTCCAGTTGATCGTCTTGTTGAGTTCGATCATCCGGTCTTTGTAATCCGTGGTCTTGATGAACCAGGAATCCAATGGATAATACAAAACCGGCTTATCAGTTCTCCAGCAATGCGGGTAACTGTGTTCATAGGTTTCTTTTTTGAAGAGCTTTCCTTCTTCCTGCAATTTCAGAACGATGCGCTCATCCACACTCAGGTAGGCTTTCAGCTCCTTAATCTTTCCGGCTGCTTCCAGAATGGTCTTCTGATTTTTGAATTCTGCTTCTTTTTCTGCATCTGTTAAATAAGCTTCTTTCACATATTCTTCGCCGTACAAAAACACGCCATCTTTTATTTCAGGTAAAAACTTACCACGTCTGTCAACCAATGTCAGTGACCCGATCCCGTTTTGTTTTGCCACTCTAAAATCGTCTGCACCAAAACTCGGTGCGATGTGTACGATTCCGGTTCCGTCTTCTGTTGTGACGAAATCTCCGATGATCACTTTGAAAGACCTCACCCCCGGCCCTTCTCCGAAGGAGAGGGGAGCTCCATCCGCAGTTGGATCTATGCCAAAGTTTAACAATTGTTCGTATTGTATGCCTTCTAGATCAGAGCCCTTGCACTCAGCAACGACTTGAAACGGGATGGCTTTGTCGCCCGCTTTGTAGTCTTCGAATTTTAACTCTTTATTCTTTTCTGGAAAATGTTTTCCTAGCAAATCTTTCGCAAGAACAACATGAGTAAGCGTGTGAGAAAACGGATTCATTGTTTTCACCAAGACGTACTCAATATTCTTTCCAACTGCTAAAGCCGTGTTAGAAGGCAATGTCCAAGGGGTTGTCGTCCAAGCCAAAAAAAAGACCTCCCCCCGGCCCTCTCCGAAGGCGAAAGAGTTTTGATTCTCCTTAATTTTAAACATCGCTACGGCTGTTCTGTCTTTTACATCTCTGTAACATCCCGGTTGGTTCAACTCGTGAGAAGAAAGACCTGTTCCTGCTGCAGGAGAATAGGGCTGAATGGTAAACCCTTTGTAGATGGCGCCCTTGGAATACAAATTACTCAGCAACCACCAAACGCTTTCAATGTATTTGTTGTCGTAGGTGATGTAAGGATGTTCCATGTCCACCCAATAGCCCATCTTCGCAGTTACATCGGCCCATACGTCCGTATACTTCATCACATCTTTTCGGCAGGCAATGTTGTATTCTTCTACGGTAATTTTTTTCCCAATGTCTTCTTTTGTAATCCCCAAAGTCTTCTCAACACTCAACTCGATAGGTAATCCGTGCGTATCCCAACCTGCTTTCCGTTTTACTTGAAATCCTTTTTGTGTTTTGTAGCGACAGAAAATATCTTTAATGGAACGCGCCATCACGTGGTGAATTCCTGGCAATCCATTGGCACTTGGCGGTCCTTCGTAAAAAACAAAAGGCGTTTTTCCTTCACGCGAAGTGATGGATTTTTCAAAAGTATTGTTCTCGTCCCAGGTCTTTTGCACGTCCTTGGCGGTCTGCGAAAGATTAAGCCCTGAGTAAGTTTTATAATTTGTCATAATTTGAAAATTTGTTAATTTGAAAATTAGGAAATGAATTGACCCGTTTTCAAATTGTCACATTATAGTGTAGCGATCACTTTTAATTCAATGGCAATGGGTGTAGGCAAACAATTGATCTCAATGGTGGTTCTGCATGGTTGATTGTCTTTGAACCACTCCGCATATACTCTGTTGTAAATGGCAAAATCGTCTTTCATGTTGGTCAAAAACACTTGCACGTCCACAACATTATCCCAGCTGCTGCCGGCATCTTCCAGGATCCATTTGATGTTCTGAAACACGCTTTTGCACTGGATCTCAATGTCGTAAGAAACAATGTTCCCTTTTTCGTCGAGTTCCACACCCGGAATTTTTTTTGTTCCGCGCTCACGTGGGCCAACGCCTGAAAGGAAAAGAAGATTCCCCACCTTGCGGGCATGTGGATAGGCTCCTACCGGTTCCGGTGCTTTGCTTGAGTTTATTCTGTCTTCTGCCATTTTTGTAACCTCTCCCCGACCCTCTCCTTTTATTAGCAGAGGGCGAGAAAAAAGGAAGGCAAATATAGGGTTTTGAAGGGGAAATAGCAAAGGCCGTTCAACGGCACGTCGTAATTGTTAAATTTGCTTAACTTAGTCTTAAACTTAAATCCATTATGGAAAAATTCCTTCTTTTTTTGGTCCTCAGCGCGACCTTATTTCCAGCTTCTGTTCGCAGCCAGGATACCATTTTCAAAAAGAACGGCTCTATCATCATTGGCCAGGTTTCGGAGATCAACCAGGAAGATATCAAATACAAAAGGGCTGGTATGGCCGATGGTCCGGTATATACGGACTTAAAGAAAGAGATAGAATCCATCCATTTTGCTAACGGAACAAAGGAAGTTTTTAAAGTTCCGCCAACCATGGAAAAAGCAGCTACCACTGCAAAGCAACCGGTGAAGGCCCGTTATATTCTGACCCTTACAGATGCAACAAAATTAAAAGGAATCGTTACAAAAGAAGGGAATCGGGAGATCGTATTCGTAGATGATAACCTTGGCGAGCAAACTATTAACAGGAACATCATCGCAACACTTGAACGGGAATACGGAAGCGAGGAATGGGTTGTTCGCTTGAAAGACGGTGCCATTATTACCGGGAAGATCTTAAGTAAAGATGAAAATGAAACCATTGTTCAAACAAAGAACCTGGGGAACCTGAAGATCAAATCTGAGAAGATCAGAACCATTGAGCCAATTGACGGAACCATTGCAAAAACAGGAAAAGTTTGGTTCAAAAACCCAACTTATGCTTTGTATTATCTTGGACCAACTGCTCTCTGTCCTAAAAAAGGAGATGGCTATTACCATAACTATTACGGACTTGGAAATGAGTTCTCCTATGCATTCAGTGAACATGCCACAGTAGGCGGAGGACTTACGGGACCTCTGGGAGTATACCTGTCGGCGAAATTTACGACTTCGGTAAATGAATATGCTCATGTGGGCGGGGGTGTATTTATTGGAAATTCCATTTTCCCAATTGTGCACGGCGCCAACTTCGCAGTCGGCATGGGATATTGCACCTTTACCGCGGGAAATTACGATCATAATATTACTATATCGGCTTGTTACGGATTTGTAAACAGCGATTCTGAAACAGAAATGATGCATCAACCCTTGATGCAATTTGCTGGAACCTATCGCGTCGGCAGAAAAATTGCTTTAGTTACTGAAAACTGGATGGTATCTGTAAAGAATGATCCCTTCGGCCGTGGAATCCATACCGATTATCATTATGAACCTTTTCTCTCTTATGGTGTCCGCATCCTGAACAAAAGAGGAAGTTTTGACATCGGATTTCTTAATACTCCGGCTTTATGGGAAAATGATTTTGTTGTCGGAATGCCTTACATCGGATTTGTTACACGTTTTGGCAAACCAAACGACGACGAGTAAGATCTTTTTGTTCCCGGTTAAATGAAAAACAAAGATCCTCCCCATCGGAGGATCTTTGTTTTTTATTCCGGTTTAAGAACTATTTCGAATTCTTCACGATCATCACACTTCCTTTCCAGTCGGGAAGTTCGATCAGACTTTCGGGAATGGTGGCGACGAATTCTTCAATGGCCTTTGGAATGCCCTCCCAGGTGTGATTATAATCATGAATGATGATGACGCCGCCTGCTGAAAGCTTGGGATAAAAAAAGCGCAAGCCTTCAATGGTTGGCAAATACAGATCCGCATCGAGGTGAACAAAAGCAAATGTCGCATTCAACCCGACTGCTGTGGAAGGAAAGTAGCCGCGGTAATACACTGCCTTTTCTCCGGCACCGATATATTCTTTTACTGTTTCAAGATCTGTATCCGAAAATTCTTTGGTAGAAAATTTTTCCTCTTTTTGATTTTCCAAAGCCAGATCCTTTTCATTGAACCCTTCAAACGTATCGAAAAGATGGAGCTTTCGGGAGCTGTCCATGTGATGAATGATCTTTGCTGTCTCACCTTTGTGAACACCAAGTTCCGCAAAATCCCCCGCGACTTTTAATTTTTTTAAACGCTCAATTTGAAACCACATGCTAAAAAAACGGATCTTATCGAAATACTCCTTTTCGAGTTCAATCAATTCTGGCGAAACCAGACCGGTCTTCACTGCTTCTTCCCATTTATAGGGCTCGTCTATCTTATAGCCGCCGAAAACGCCCAAATACTTGAGCGCTATTACGACCAGAGCCAGCACTAAGCCCGCTGAAATAATATTGAAGAGTTGGTCCATAATTAAATGATAAATGAAAGTAGCATATTATTTCGAACTAGCAAATTTTCGAGGCCTTACGAAAATAAAAAAACCACGTCGTGCGTGGTTTTTCTAATTTCTGTGGAGAATACCGGAGTCGAACCGGTTACCTCTTCACTGCCAGCGAAGCGCTCTAGCCAAATGAGCTAATCCCCCAGGGACTGCAAAAATAGCATTTATTTCCTTTCGTGCTACTTTTCCCCATTCTTTAACCTCTTCAGACTTCTATCGATATAACTATCAGAAGGAAGCAAAGAACGCTGGATCCGTCTTGCGTATTTAATGCTATCAATGATTTCTCTTTGTTTCTCTTCCACCAGGTGCTTTTGCATTTCCACTTCATCCTTTTGGTCTTCCACCAAACGCTTCTGTTCTTCAATAATATTTTTTTGTTTCCGGGTAATTCGGAGGGAACGGAAAACGAAAGCGGAAAAGACAATAACCAACAACAAACCTACTGCGACAAATCCCAAAATGACCTTCTGCTTGTGGCTCTTCTCCTGAGCAATCTGCTCCTGGTTCTCTAATTCTTTTTTATGCTCTGCTTGAGCAATGGCCTCTTTCTTATCAAATTCATAATTCATCTGACTTTGAACCACCTCGTTGCGCGACTCCTCGTTGTTCAGACTGTCGCGATAGGCGACATAGTGTTTGTTGTTCTCATAAGCGCCTTTGTAATTTCCCGTCGCACTGTCGAGCTTTGTGAGGGCGATGAAAGCATTTTTTAAAACTTCCTTGTTGTCGGTGGCAGTTGCAATCCCAATTGCTTTCATCAAGTAGGTTTTTGATCTGGAAAAATCCCTCAGTCCCGTATAAGCTTCGCCCATATTGCCGTAGGAAACGGCTATCCCCATTTGATTTCCCATCGATTCATTTATTTTCAGCGACAGGTCATAATTCTCCAATGCTTTTTTATAATCACCGGTTAATTGGTGAATCAGTCCAATGTTGCTGTATGCATAAGCGAGCGTAGTTTTATAATCGATCTCCTTTGAGATCGCCAGAGAGACATTGAAGTTTTGAAGTGCCGCAGCATAATTATTCTGCTTTGCGAACATGTTCCCGATGTGCTGATAAGAATCTGCAAGTCCTTTTTTGTCCCCTATTTCTTGATAAATCTTCAAAGCCGCGAGGTTGTTCGTCAATCCCGACTTAGCATCGTTCATGTAAAAATAAACGATTCCCATGTTGCCGTATGAATCGGCCATTCCCTTGCGATTTCCGGCTTCAGTATATACTTTCATCGCTGCAAAATAATTCCTCGCGGCTACCGGATATTGTCCTTGTCGCAGCCGGATGTTTCCTATATTAGTATAACAGGAAGCAATTCCTTTTTTGTGATCGATCTTTTCTGCGAGTTTTAACCCCATTTCATAATATTTCAGCGCCTCCTCATTCTTGCTTTCGTCTTCTGCGAAATAGCCCATGAAAACATAAGTGCCCACCTCACCTTTCTGAAAGCCATTCTTCCTACACAGAGCCAAAGCTTGCGCAAGAAACCCTTTGGCTTTGTCGCGGTCCCCGAATTCATAGATCAGGAAAAGATCATGCAAAGCATCCAGCTCCACAGTATCGTGCACGTTTGCTTTTACGATGTTCAACAGTGAATCCGCCTCTTCCGCTTGAGCAAAAGAATCTGAGGCCCCCGCGAGCAGGAACAAGAACAAAAGATATCTATTTAAGGTCTTCAATTTCCCTTCAATCGGTTCATGCTTTTCTCAATATAACTTTCTGTCGGCAGCAAGGAGCGTTGAATTCGCCTCGCATACTTAATGCTGTCGATGATGTCTTTTTGATGTTCTTCAACAATCAGTTTCTGATGCTCTACTTCCTTTTTCTGTAACTCTACGATGTTCTTTTGTTCCTCGATGATGTCTTTCTGTTTCCGGGTAAGACGCAAGGAACGGAAAATGAACGCAGCAAATACAACCACCAGCACCAGACCACCCACGACAAATAACAAGATGAGCTTTTGCTTTCTGCTTTTCTCTTCCGCTATCAATTCTTGGCTTTCCAATTCCTTCTTATGCTCTGCTTCTGCGACAGCTTCCTTTTTCTCGAAGTCGTAGGTCATTTGCGTCTGAATGGTCTTCTTGCGTGTGTCTTCGTTGTCTATGCTGTCGCGATACGCAATGTAAAGTTTGTGATGCTCAAATGCGCTCTTAAAATCAGAACGCATGCTGTCAATCTCTGCGAGGGAATGATAAACATTCTTCAAATTTTCCTTGCTTCCCAATTCTGTTGCCAGCGTTTTACTCTTGATATAATAGTCGTAGGCCTCTTTGAATTTTTTCTGTTTCGCGTTGATGTTCCCGATGCTGATCAGGGAAGCCGCAACACCATTTCTATCTCCGATCTTTTCGCGGATATCCAACGCTTCCTGATTGAATTTGAGCGCATTCACAAAATCCTTTTTTGCTTCATAAATGCTTGCAGCGTTGAATAAAGTGGAACCAAGATTGTACTCGCTTCCTTCCGATCTTTCAATCTCGGCAGAAGCCAGAAATCCTTCCAGCGCTTCATCCATCTTTCCTTCTTCTGCTTTCAGGATCGCTATGTTATCATAACAATCTGCGACAGAATTTAGCATGCCGAGGCTCTGATATAATTTTAAAGCTTTTTCATAATTTTCAAGAGACAGTTTACTGTTCTTCTGGTAATAATATACGATGCCGATCGCCAAGTATGCTTCTCCTTGACCCAGCGTATCATTTGCCGCAGTCGCACATTTCAGAAGGAGAAACGCATTTTCGATCGCGGCAACGTAATTGCCGGCTTCTCTGTATGTAAAAGACAAACCACTGTAACACATGATCTCGGGGATTTTGTCTTCCAATGTCTTACTGAGCTTTAATCCTTTCTGATAATTAGATACCGCTTCCGGAAAATTCGAAATCCGCTGATAAACATTTCCGATGCGGGTATAGATTATACACTCACCTCTTTCATCTCCGATTGCTTTTCTCAGCTCCAAAGCGGTCTGATAGAACTGAATGGATTTTTTGAATTCATTTACATCGGCCGACAACGCCCCTAAGAGTGAACATACATTTGACTTGTATTTTTTCGCGGCTTTCTGAACGGCTGGATCCTTTTCTTTTTTCATCATCCGATCGGCAAGAGCGGTAGTTTGATTCGAAAAGTTTATTGCCTTGGCGCGGTCGCCGTCTCGGTCCCACTGACTTGCCAGAAGGGACAAGTTTTTTATTTTAGAGGTGTCGCTGTTTGCTTCTTTCAGCAATTGCATAAGGGAATCCACCTTTGCACTCTGAGCAGATGCAAAAGCAGAAATCGACAAAAAACAAATGAGCAGCAGGTGTTTATTTCTCACTATCCTTTCCTTAGTCTATTAAAACTTCTCTCAATGTACTTCTCGGTCGGCAAAAGCGATCCCTGAATTCGGCGTGCATACCGGATACTATCAATAATGTCTTTCTGATGTTCCTCCACGATGTGTTTCTGATTTTCTACTTCCAGCTTCTGCAACTCCACCGTGTTTTTTTGTTCTTCAATGACGTCCTTTTGTTTGCGCGTCACTCTTAATGAACGAAAAATAAATCCTGCAAAGAGAAGCACCAAAACCAAACCACCGGCGACCAAAAAAAGCACAACTTTTTGTTTCCTGCTTTTCTCTTCTGCCAAGGCATTCTGATTTTCTAGTTCGATTTTGTTTTCTGCCTGAGCCACCGCTTCTTTCTTTTCAAAGTCATAGGTCATTTGGCTTTGGATGGCTTGCTTCCGTGTTTCTTCGTTGTTCAGACTGTCGCTGTAAAGCACATACATTTTGTGATCTTCATAGGCTGCTTTGTAATTTCCCTTGATGCTGTCAACAACCGTCAGCAGCTGGAAAGCATTTTTAGCATAATCCTTATATCCGATCTCGATCGCGAGATCTCTTCCTTTCTTCAAATAGTCTTCCGCTTCATCGTATTTTTTCAATTCAATCAAGAGGGTGGCAATATCGACATAACAACCGGCAATTCCTGGTTTGCCACCCACTTCGAGCTTTGCATTCAGGGATGAACTAAAATTTTCCAGAGAAGCTTCGTATTTTTTCCTGCGTTGCAAAGGATCCTTTTCCCGCTGACCCTCAGCATAGTAGCAGGCTCCTATGTTCATATACAAAGAGGCCGCGCTCTGCTGATCTCCCAGCTCCTGGCTCAGTTTAAGGCTTGCTGTAAAATTCTCCAAGGACTTCGCAAAATCGTTGGCCATGTAGTAAGCCGTCGCGATACAATTGTAAGTGGAGATCATTCCCACTCTGTCGCCCAACTCCTGTTTCATCTTTAAGGCAATGAAACAATACTTCAGAGCATCCTCTACATTTCCCTGATTCGCATATACCATCCCAATGTTGTTATGCACCATCGCAACAGCACTTTTGTAATCGATTGATTCTGCCAGTTTCAAAGCAGAAAAATAAACCTTCAAGGCATCTGAATAATTTCCCTGATCCACATGCACCAGGCCGATGTTATTCTGACAGGCTACCACTCCTTTCAAATCACCGATCTGCTTCCTGATCTCCAGGGAAGCAAAATGATTCTTCAGAGCTTCTGCAAAATTGCCAAGTGACACGTTGATCAACCCGTTGATTCCGAATTGTTTGGCTTTGTAACTCAAAACGGCATTTTTTAGTGCTGCTCCTTTTTCAACTTTCAAAAGTTCAGCGCAGAGCGTCAAAACTTCCTTGCCAAAAGCGGATGCTTCATCTACTGAACCTATGTTCTCACATTCACTGCTGATCTGATAAAGATGGCGCAATTTGGTTGTGTCCTGCTTATCGGCTTTCAATAAAATTTTCAGGGAGTCGATCTTATGCTGTTGAGCATTCAGGTCTGTTTGAAAGACATTCAGAACAAGAAAAAATAAAAGAAATGGCTTCTTCATTTTTTCAGTCTTTTAAGAGTCTTATCGATATAAATCTCAGTTGGCAAAAGCGACTGCTGTATCCTTCTTGCATATCGAATGCTATCGATGATATCCTTTTGATGTTCCTCGACGATCTGTTTCTGGTGTTCCACTTCCTGCTTCTGCAGCTCTACCGTATTCCTTTGCTCTTCAATGATGTCCTTTTGCTTACGCGTCACCCTGAGTGAACGGAAAACAAATCCGGCAAAGACAATGACCAAAAGCAAACCAATTGCGACAAATGTCAAAATAACTTTCTGCTTGTGACTCTTTTCCTGCGCGATCAGCTCCTGGTTCTCTAATTCTTTTTTATGCTCCGCTTCTGCGATCGCTTCCTTCTTTTCAAAATCATAACTCATTTGACTTTGAATGGTTTTCTTTCGGGTTTCTTCGTTGTCCAGACTGTCTCGATATACTATATATAATTTATGATTTTCAAATGCTCCTTTGAAATCTCCCGAACAACTGTCAGCTTCGGATAGTGATTTGTAGCTATCCTTGAGTCCCTGCTTAAAACCGAGCTTTCTACAAGCTATCTCCGCTTTCTGAAGGTACACTTTAGCTTGAGCAAGATTTCCAAGTTTAAGATATGTGTTTCCAATATTATGGAAAGAAACTGCAATTCCTCTCTTATTTCCTATGGCCTCTCTCATGTTCAATGCTTTCTGAAAATATTCCAAGGCCACTTTATAATTTC
Organism: Bacteroidia bacterium; assembly: GCA_046594925.1. Classification (GTDB taxonomy): domain Bacteria; phylum Bacteroidota; class Bacteroidia; order 2-12-FULL-35-15; family 2-12-FULL-35-15; genus 2-12-FULL-35-15. The sequence goes on along the minus strand of JBKJQG010000042.1, from coordinate 486 downwards.
CTTGCTTAAAGTTAACATTACCGATTGAGGAAAATGAATTTGCAATCCCGGCTCTGTCACCTTTTGCTTCCTTGATTTTAAGACTGGCTAAATAATTCTTCATTGCTTCCTCATAATTGCCCAACTCCAGGTAAACATATCCGATGTTACTATACGAAGACGAATAGGTGGTTTCATCACCCAATTCCTTTTTGATCTTCAGGCTGATGAAATAGTTTTTCAATGCTTCTGCATAGTTACCCTGCATGGAATAAATTAGTCCGATATTGTTGTAGGACCCAGCAACACCAACTTTATCGCCTGCTTCCTCACGGAGCTTTAAAGAAATGAAATAATTCTCCAAGGCTTGGGGATAATTGCCAACGTTGTTATAAATAGCTCCAATGCTATTGTAACAGCCTGCTGCTCCATCTTTGTCCCCCAAACGCTGTCTTATTCTAAGTGCCAATTTTTGGTACTCAATGGCATCCGCATAGTTGCCTATGT
>JBKJQG010000311.1:0-26473 GCA_046594925.1 Bacteroidia bacterium | reverse complement strand
AAATGCTTCTTAACAAACTGGGGTCCAGTGCCGTGATTTCCATCGTTTCCTCTGCGGCAGCGGTAATCGCTACCGCAGAGGAAACGATGGAAATCACGGCACTGGACCCCAGTTTGTTAAGAAGCATTTTTCCTATCAAGCCCAAGCCAACTCCTTTCAGAGCGGTTTGTACGTTCTTCCAAACACTTGGATTAACTTCCGCCTCAAAGTTCTCAAACGAATCCTTAAATAAATCTTCAAAATTGTCTTTCTTCATAATCTAATCCTTATCTATTGGAATTATTTTCTGCAAATGTGCTTTTGCCCTTGAATATTGTGATTTGGAAGTGCCTTCAGAAATGTTAAGCATGTCCCCAATCTCTTTGTGTGAATAACCCTCAATGGCATAAAGGTTAAAAACTGTTTTGAAACCGACCGGCAGCGTCTGGATGATCTTCAGCAGATCTTTCGCAGCAAAACTGTCGTTCATGTATGTTTTGGATGGAAGCATAAATTCCACGCTATCCAGCTCAATGTTTTGTTTCAGTTTTTTGTTCTTCCGGATATTGGTCAACGCCGTGTTTACCATTATCTTTCTGATCCAGCCTTCTAAAGAACCTGTCCCTTTAAAGGACTCTATGTTTTCGAAAATACTGATGAATCCGTTCTGAACCACATCTTCTGCTTCCTCCGTACTGTCGCAATACCTTAGGCATACACCCATCATCTTGCGGGAAAACTTTTCGTACAGGTTCTTCTGAGCAATTGCATTCTTATCGATGCACCCTTTTACTATTTGCTCATCAGTCATAATCGATTTCTGTTGGATAGATGCAAAGTTGCATCTTTTGGTTGCATGCCTCTCCTTTTTTTTGGTTTTTATCAACAAATCTTTCTTTATCTTTGGGGTATGGCTAAAAAGTTCAAAAGCAAAACAGAAGGAAAGAAGAAGAGTTTTTTCTTCGAAGAGATACTCAAGGTTTTATCGGCAAACAAAAATAAGTCGCTCAATTACAAGCAAATAGCATCAGAATTAAAGGTAACCGATTTTGGACAGCGCCAGCTTATCACCGTTATTTTAGAGGAGTTAAAGAACAACGGGTCGATAGAAGAGCCGGAACGGGGCAAATTCAAGATAAAAAGGGTAGAATTATACATTACCGGCCGGGTGGATATGACCACAAATGGCAGCGCTTACATCATCTCCGAAGAAACAGAAGAAGATGTGATCGTTGCACCTAAAAAGACGTTGAATGCCATGCACGGCGATACCGTGAAAGTGCTTGTATTTCCTAAAGGAAAAGGCAAACAAGAAGGAGAAATCACCGAAGTGCTAGTTCGTGCAAAAACCGAATTCGTAGGAACCATACAGGTTTCCCCGAAATTCGCCTTTTTGGTGCCCAGCAACATCAAAGTACACGTAGACATATATATCCCAATAGAAAAGTTGAACGGTGCCAAGGACGGCCAGAAAGCCATTGCCAGAATAACAGAGTGGCCGAAAAACGGGGTGAATCCGATAGGAGAAATTAAGTCGGTATTGGGCGATGTAGGAGAGAACAACACCGAAATGCACGCCATCCTGGCCGAATACGGGCTTCCTTATGAATTTCCAAAGGATGTGGAACGCGCAGCCGACCTCATTCCAATAAAGATCACTGAAGAAGAGATCTCTAAGCGACGCGATTTCAGGAAGACAACAACTTTCACCATCGATCCCGTGGATGCCAAGGATTTTGATGATGCACTTTCTATACAAAAATTAAAGAACGGAAACTGGGAAATAGGCGTTCACATTGCTGATGTGAGCCACTACGTAAAACCGGAATCGATGATAGACAAGGAAGCCGTTTCACGCGCAACCTCCGTTTACCTTGTCGACAGAGTGGTTCCAATGCTTCCCGAAGTTTTGTCAAACAATGTTTGCTCGCTCCGCCCGAACGAAGAAAAACTTTGTTTCTCCTCTGTCTTTGAAATGACGGACGATGCAGAGGTGGTGTCAGAATGGTTCGGAAGAACAATCATAAATTCCGATAGACGCTTTACTTACGAAGAGGCCCAACTGGTTATTGAAACAGAAGAAGGTGATTTCAAGGATGAGATATTGACACTCGACAGGCTGGCAAAGACTTTGCGCAGCAACCGATTCAAAAAAGGAAGCATCGCCTTTGAAAAAATGGAAGTAAAATTTCATTTGGATGAGGTGGGAAACCCAACCGGCGTATTCTTTAAAGTAGCAAAAGATTCCAATCAGCTAATCGAAGATTTTATGCTTTTGGCAAACAGAAAAGTGGCTGAGTTTGTAGGGAAGAAAAAAGAAAAAGCAAAAGGAGAAAGCCAAAATTCAAAAGAGTCACAACGACCTTTTGTATATCGCATCCACGACAAACCAAATCCGGATAAATTGCAAAATTTTTCGGAGTTCGTCGCCAAATTCGGATACAAGCTAAATGTAAAGAACATCAATACTGTTGCCGACTCCATGAACAATTTACTTAAAGAGGTAAATCAGAAAAAGGAATCGGGCATGATAGAAATGCTGGCGATCCGCACTATGGCGAAAGCTGTATACACCACAAAAAATATTGGCCATTATGGATTAGGCTTTGATTACTACACACACTTCACTTCGCCTATCCGCCGTTATCCGGATGTGATGGTACACCGCTTGCTGCAGCATTACTTAGATGGAGGAAAAAATCCCGATATCGATAAACTAGAGGAGCAGTGTAAGCACTCTTCCGATATGGAAAAATTAGCCGCTGATGCTGAACGCTCTTCGATCAAATACAAACAAGTACAGTATTTGACTGACAAGATCGGTGAGGAGTTTGACGGGATTATTTCCGGTGTTACGGAATGGGGAATATTTGTGGAGATCATCGAAAACCATTGCGAAGGCATGGTAAGGATCCGCGAATTGCGTGACGATAATTATTATTTTGACGAAGATAACTACTGTCTGCGGGGCAGAAAACTCGGAAAGGTGTTAACGTTGGGAGATAAGGTGCGCATAGAGATCAAGCGAGCCGACCTTGTAAAAAAGCAATTGGATTTTGCGTTGGTGGAAGTACTGGAAGGGAAGTCGGAAGAGAAAAGTCATAAATCGAAAAGTGATCAACCTCCGTTTTCAAAACGCGAGCAACACAAGGCGAAAAATAAAAACTTTAAAGAGGAAATGAAATCGGCTACGCAACGCAATACTTTATCAAAAGAAGAGTCGACACCTGAGCAAAAAAAAGAAGAGCCTAGGAAACCAACGGGGAATGCCTTTTTAGATGAGTGGGGATTTGAGGTTTAAGGAATCCCTTCACGAGGTGGAGCATAGCGCTAACTGAGGTTGGGGTTGTCACTAGGCGGAGCCTAGCGCCTACCGGGATTTGAGGTTTAGTAATCTCCCGTCACTAGGCGGAGCCTAGCGCCTACTGGGGTTTGAGGTTTAGTAATCTCCCGTCACTAGGCGGAGCCTAGCGCCTACGGGGGGATCAATGTCATTCATTTATAAAACCAACGACGTTTAATGCCAATTAGGCTATCATTTATAGCGACCGCTTTATAAAATTAGTTTTTAGCATTACTTTTGCGACAGGCATTTAATACAATTGAAAAAGCACATCCACATATTCTTTATTTCCCTTTTGCTAAGCGGATACTTCTGTCAAACGACGCGTTTCGTGACAGCGGCGAGAGAGTATTCACATACCCACAATTCACCCAAAACACTATCAAAAACCATTACTGCCTGTTTAGCGCTTCGTTCTACGGAGGGTAAAAAGTTAGTCGTTTATAAAAAGTATTCGGGCGAAAAAGACATAAAACAGCATTTTAGATCTCATTGTTTTTCTTGTTTCACAACAACCGCTTTTAATGAAATATCCGTTCCGCTTAGTTTTGAAGCCACCGGCACCTCCCTCTTCTACTGCGGCAAACGCGGTCCTCCTTCGCTGAGCTGATTCCTTATTTCAATTGTTTTTTAATCTTTTCTGCAGCGTTTTCGGTTGCGGATGAACACCTGTTAAAATGAAAAACTGGAAAATCTCGATCGTGTGTCAGAACAAAACCATTGATGCACAGATAAAAGCAAAAACATACTCCGATGCCTACATCAAAGCCGGGACAGACTATCCCGACTGTATTATCAAGAGTGTTTCGGAAGTCCGAATAATAATAAAACCATAAAAAATGCCACCTGTTGAGGTGGCATTTTTATTTAGACTATAAATGATATGCTTAGATCATATTCAATCTCTTCGCCAAATCATCTTTGTAAGATCCTCCTATCGGAATTAATTTTTTGTCTTCCTCCAGTATCAAGTTCGGTTGTTCGATTGCAACAATTTTATCGATGCGAACGATGAAAGAACGGTGAACGCGGATAAAATCTGTCGTCGGCAGCTTCTTCTCAATGTCTTTCATAGTGCTGTGAATAGTGTAACGCGCGGCATTGGTGTTGATCACTACATAATCTTTCAAGGCTTCAACGAAATAAATATCGCTGGTCTTAACTTTTACCAAACGTGAATTCGATTTAACGAAAATAATGTCTTTTGATTCTTTGTTCTCTACGATCGAGTATAAAAAGTCGCGCTCTTTCTTAACATCTGTTTCTTTCTCGTGCTTGTAGATGGCCATTTCAATGGAGGTGTGCAAGTCAATTTCCTTGAACGGTTTAATAATATACCCATAAGGTTCTGAAACTTTGGCTTTGCTCAATGTGCTTTCGTCAGCGTAAGCCGTTAAGTAAATGATGGGAATATTGTATTTCTCTCGGATTTGCCCAGCCGCTTCAATCCCACTCATGTCTCCTTTCAGCATGATGTCCATTAGCACAAGGTCTGGCTTTGTTTCTTCTGCTGTTTTAATCGCATCTTCTCCGGTTGAACACGTTCCTACAACAGTGTATCCAAGCTTCTTAAGGCTGTGCTGAATGTCCTTCGCTACTATGCTTTCGTCTTCAACTATGAGTATGTTTGTTTTTGACATTTTAGATGCGGTTTTTTACTTGATTATGTTTAAATAATATGGTGTAATTTGTTCCTTTTTTAAGATCCAACTCGATCGTTCCACCCAATTGATCGGTCAAAGTTACAACTAATTGTAATCCGAGCGACTCGGTATTCCGATAATCAATATTTTGGGGCAACCCTTTGCCGTTATCTCCTATCTTAAGTTCCAGATAATCACCACTTGTCTTCATTTTTAGTGTAATCTCCCCTTCCACCGTTTTGTCGACGAACGCGTACTTTAAAGCGTTCGATACAATCTCATTAATGATGAGTCCACAGGGAATTGCGAGATCTAAATTAAGAAAAACATTTTGAATGTCAAGATTTAATTTTACTTCATTCTCGAAGTTCGAGTAGGAGTGGATCAGATTCTGTGACAGATTGATGATGTATTCCGTGAAATTAATGCTTGAAAAGTCCTTGGTCTGATAAAGACTTTCGTGAATAAAAGCCATCGATTTGATGCGGTTCTGGCTTTCTTTAAGGATTTGCAGCGTTCCCTCGTCTTTTACGTAAGACGATTGAAGGTTCAGGATACTTGAGATCACCTGCAAATTATTTTTCACCCGATGATGTACTTCCTTCAAAAGAACTTCCTTTTCCTGCAGGGAAAGGCGGATTCGCTCTTCCGATTGCTTTTTCTCAGTAATATCATGACCGATCCCCGACACCTCGTGCACCGCGCCGTTCTCATCCTTGATAGGATTCAGGTAAATCTCTCTCCAGCTTTCTGCTCCTTCTTTGTCGAAAAACTGTGTCTCAAAATACTGCGGTTCTCCCTTAAAAGCGCTTTCGTATTTTTTTATCCAGAAATTGTTGTATTCAATGGTTGACACCGCGTCTCCGGTTACCATGCACAGCCCCACACTCGCATCTACACCATAACGTTTCTTTTGCTGGATAGCATAATTCCTGTTGAAGGTCGTTAAGCAGATGTTTTTGTCCACCGTCCAGATAACGTGGGAGCTACTTTCGATGATGGCATTAAATTTTGCAGATTGGGCACGAATGGTTTCGTCTGCTTTTTTCAATTCTGAAATATCACGAGAAACACCCATTGCTCCCAACACTTCTCCTTCTTCATTTTTAAGAATTGATGCTGACAGGTAAGCAACAAACTTTTCACCGTTTTTTCTGACATTGGTTACTTCACCTGCATACACCCCCTTTTTATACAGTTGTTCATCTGTAATTTTAATTCGTTCATTCGGGTCGTCATACAACATACTCACGTGTTTTCCCAACACTTCTTCAGCGGTATAACCAAAAGTCTTTTGAGCGGCCATGTTGAACTCTGTGATGAAGCCCTTCCGGTCGGATGCACAAATCATATCGATAGAACCGTTGATGATCAGTCGCGTGTATTTTTGTGACTCCTGTAGTTGCAGTTGAATTACTTTCCTTTTGGTAATTTCTTGTTCCAGCAACTCGTTTGTTTCCTCCGCAATTTGAGCTCGCGCTTGTTCTTTTAACAACAGCTTTTTCTCGGAAAGATCATGAAAAACAACTTGGATTGCCTCGTATCCATTAAATTTAATAAGAATGGATTTTGTTTCCAGCGTAACGATTTCTCCCTTTTTGTTCTTGATTTTAACTTCCGCAAAGTCTAAATCCTCCCCTGCTTTTGTTCGTTTGATTCGATCTATAATTTGTTGGTGGTATTCCGGCAAAAAGAAATTGAAGGCCGATACGTTTTCTAGTTCTTCGAAGCCGTCAACTCCAATAATTTTTAATGCGCTGGGGTTAGCGAATTTCACGATTCCGTCCACGTGAATAATGACTCCATCGGGTGAATAGTCAACTAAACTTTTATAATTTTCCCGGCTGCGTTTCAGCTCCATCTCAAATTGTTTCTTATCCCCAATATCCGTGATGAACCCCTCTAAGAACAGAAGTTTCCCATCTTCTGCAAAAACGCCCTCTCCTTTTTCCCAAACCCATTTTTCCTGTCCTGACACCGTAATCAGTCGGTATTCTATTTCGAAAGGCGACTTCGTTTCCAGTGCTTTTCTTATATCTTCCTTCCCTAAGTTCCTGTCACGTGGGTGAATAATTTCTGCAAAAGAACGCTTTTTATTGTTGACGATTTCGTTGGGATTATATCCCGTAAGTTCCTGGCAGCCTTTGCTAACGAAGCGCATTGTCCAATGACTGTCATTCTCGCAACGATAGGCCATACCCGGAAGGTTGTTCATCAAAGTAGAAAGTGTACGTTCACTCTCCCGTAGATTGAACTCGTATAGCTTGCGTTCGGTGATATTGTATATGACTGTTGCGCGAATGGTCTTTCCGAAATAGGGAATGTTTTGTCCTTTTGTTTCTATGGTAATAATCTTTCCACTTCTGGTGATTGTATCAACTTCAAAGGGTTTGGAGACGGAGAGATTCGTGTGCTTCTTGGCTACCGATTTTTGTTCTTCCACCACAAAGTCATCAATCAGGTTCATCCCCAGAATCTCTTTCACGGATTTATAACCGTACATTTTTACAAACTGATCGTTGGCGTCAATGATTTTCCCGTTCTCCGAAAAGATGATCCCTTCAAAAGTCGCATTTGAAAGGATCTTAAAGCGCTCTTCGCTGTCTTTTGATTTTTCTTCACTGAATTTCTGTTTAGAGATATCTCTGGATATTCCTTCAATTGCGACCAGGCGTCCATCTTTGTCGAACACCGGCTTGTTGCGCGTTTCGGTCCAGATGACGCTTCCATCTTTTTTTATCCAGCGGACGGTGACTTCGGGACCTTTCACGCTCCTGACTTTTGATTTGTTCTTGATCAGGTTCTCTGAATCACCAAGCAAATGCACGTCTTCGGGGTGCACGATTTGAAAGCCTAAAAAGGGTTGGGCATAAAATTCTTCGGCGGTATAACCTGTAATTGCTTTAACGGAAGGGCTGATGTACTCATAGCAGAAATCTGGATAGATTCGGCAGCGGTAAATCAAATCGGTTGCATTGTCGGTCAGCATCCTGAACTTTGTCTCGCTTTCGATGACTGCTGCTTCGGCTTTTTTTCTTTCCGTGATGTCTCGCGAAATTCCTTCAAAGGCTATAATTTTTCCTTTTTTGTTCTTAATCGGATTGTTGATCGTTTCCACCCAAACCGTAGAGCCATTCTTGTGCAGCCATCTTAAGACAAAGGGTTTTCCAACCAGCTTTTTCATGTTTGCCGGAGAAACCAAATGCTTATCATCGGGATGAATGATCTTCAGGCCCAATAAAGGATCCTTGTAATATTCTTCTGGACCATATCCCGAAATCTTTTTGATCGAAGGGCTGAGGTATTCTTGTTTGTATTCTGGAAAGACCTGATAGCGGAAGATCACGTCCATCGCATTCTGAGCAAGTGCCCTGAATCGTTCTTCGTTCTCTTTTAATTTCAATTGTGTGGTGATCTCTGTGGTGATTTCTGTGGCATCGATCACCGCAGCGACCACTTTTTTGTTTTCGACGATGGCGGTGGCCTTGCTTTTGTAAAAGTGCATCTGGCCTTTTTCGTCGAGCCGCCAGCTGCTGTATTCATAGGACCTTTTTGTCCTGAACACTTTTTCGAGCGCCTCTTTCACGTTCTTTGCGGCTTCTTTGGCAACAAAACCGTAAACACTCTGACCGAGCACATCTTCCTTTTTTCTACCCTTGCTAAGCTTGTTTATGTCAAGGATCTTTCCTGCTAGATTCACGATCACAATTGTGTTCAGTGAATTCTTGAAGAAAGACTCCCACTTGGAATCCTTTAGGTTGAGTACATTCTGGGGAGATTTGACATTCTTTGTTTTCTTAACCGAATCAAGCTTCCGCTGAAGTTTTTTTACTTCAGCGATGAGTTCTGTTCGTGTTTTTTTAGAGAGCGTCATGTGCGTGAAAAGGGAATTACTTTATGCTGGGCTCGATGTTCGTGGTTTCCGGGTTCACCTTGATCCCGTCAAATCTTATTTCCACGTCGTTCTTGTATAGGATCGTCAGAATCAGCAGTCCGCTCTCATCATAGAACTTCCATTCCCCTTCCTTTAAGCCGCCGAGGTATTTACCTGTTTGTCTTTCTTTCCCGTCCAGGTAATAATAGATCTGCATTCCATCCGGCACGCCGTCCACAAACTTTCCGGTGAACCGGAGTTTTCCATTTTTAGTAAAATAATGTTTCCATTCCCCTTCGCGCTGATCGGCTTTAAACAAACCTTCTTCTTTGTATTCCTGAAGCTCCAGCATCCAAGTACCCTCCTTCAATCCGTCAATGTAATCTCCTTTGGTAATTACCGCTCCGGAATCGCTGTATTCAATCATTGTTCCATCCTGCAGATCGTTGCGATATATTTCTTCCCTCAAAAGGTTTCCGCTCTCATAATACCATTTCCAAGGACCTTGTGCTCTTCCTTTTTTATCGTACTTCCCCTTCTGCTCCATCTTTTTGTTAGCATGGTAAAAGGTCCAGTCACCGACCCTCTTGCCGTTCAGGTATTCTCCCTGTGACCTCAGCTCCCCATTGGGGTGGTACTCTTTCCAAGGCCCTTGCTGACGGCCAGCCGTGTCGAGAATGCCCTCACCGGTCAGATAGCCGTCCACATAAACTTTTGCTGCTATCACTTTCCCTTCCGGAGAAAACTCCCGGTGGATTCCTTCTGCTACTCCGTCCCTGTATGTTCCTGTAAACTTTATTGTTCCACCTTCATGATAAATGGTCTTCACATCCAGTTTGGCCAGCTCCGGAGCATTCGTTTGCAGCACGCCGTTGATGAACTTGGTGGTGTTTGACAAGCTGCCGTTTGGTGAGTATTCCTTGAAATAGCCGTTCATCTTATCGTCGGAATAATTCACTTCATTCTTCACAACTCCTGATGAATAGAAGTTCTTCCACATTCCTTGCTTCCATCCGTTCGCATCCTTCCGGTTCACTTTTTCTTCTTTCTGGATAAAGCCCATCTTGTATTGGGTCAATGTAATGATGGTGCTGTCTGTCGATAATTCATAACCCTGTCCTTCCTCTTTTCCGGCAACGAAAGGAATCACTTGTTTTACTTTTACGGGACCCAATGTGGAATCGGCTTTCTTTTGGGGTTTGTAATAAATCGTTGTCTGCCCTTCCTTTACATCGTTCTGAAAGGTTTCTCCGGTCATCAACATGCCATCCTTGGTGTCGTATGTTTTCTTAAGTCCATTCTTCTTACCTTCTTTATAGTTGAATTCAAAAGCCGGTTTTCCTTGTTCGCTGTAAAATTTCCAGACGCTGTCGAGTTGAAAATCCTTGCGGTTCCCTTCCGACTTAAGGACTCCTGTGATGGAATACGTCTTCCAATATCCGTCCGGCTTTCCGTCGCGCATCGGACCTTCACTGGAGATTTTTCCATTGTCGTAATAAAACTTGTTGTATCCGTTGGGGACAATGTTCTGCTTGGGTTGCGCAAACAAAACGGCAGGGAATAACAATAAAAGAATGTATAAAGATCTGCGCATAAAAAATTTCGTCTCTCACAAAGTTAAACAATTCGGGGGATTTTTGAAAGGAAAAAGAAGAGCAATTTGGGCGATGAAATCCCACATTCAAACGAAAAAAAGAGAAAACTATTCTAATCCCGATTGGCGGAGAACGTGGAAATGGCAATGATCTGGATCTTTCGCTCCAAAGCAGCCACAGGGTTATAGATCGAATTCTTGGTGTCGTAATAATCATCGCTTACATTCGGCCTTGCTTTCAGCTCTCCAATGTCCTCATCAAAAAAAGTGATGCTCCCTTCTGCAGCATTTTTATTGTCGATGTATTTTAAGAACACTCCGTTTTCATACTCCTTAAAGTAGTTGCGAAGACTGGAGATCCTGCGTTTTGCCAGGTTCACGTTGTAATCTGTGGAAGCAAGCGGACTACAGAAGCCCTTCATCGTGATGGTAACTTTTTCGCTATCGGCCAACACTTTCTTCAGCAACTGTGCAAATTTTTCCAGGTCCTGCATTCCCGCATCCACAGAGTCCTCAAAAAGGTTGTCGATGTCCCCGATCGCTCTTTCCAGGTCCGTGTCTTTTGCTCCTTTCGAATATTCTTTTTTGTAAAGATCCCGCATCGCCGAATAGTCTTCATACGTTTTTTTATAGTTCTTCGGGGTGGTGATTGCCAATGTTTTTTTGTCGGGCTCATCGTTGTGAAAGTACAAGGTGAGTGGAACCAGCAATTTCATTTGAGTGACGAAAACTTGAGTGCTGTCCACTTTTTTGGGCGGTTCATCTACCTTTGGAAGCTTGATCATGTATATGTCATTGCAACAGCTTTCTTTTTCTTCAAAGAAAGAGCCGATGCGGTTGGAAGAAATGAAGGCTTCCGTTTTTTTTGAGTTGATGGAAAAATAAATGTCATTCAAATTGCTGTTGAAAGGCAAGCCTAAGTTCTTCGGTTCGCCCAACTCTTCGTTCTTGTATTCGCTTTTAAAAATATCAAAGCCGCCCAAACCCTTGTGCCAATTGGAGCTATAAAATAGTTCCTGACAAGGCTTGCAATAAAAGGGGGTGATCTCATCGTCGATCGAATTCACTTTTTTTCCGGCATTGGTAGCTTTCCCAAAACTTCCATCCTTCCCAATTATGCTGTACCAGATGTCCATTTTCCCTTGCCCTCCACTTCGGTCTGACGCAAAGAACAACACCTCCTGCTCACCCAAAAAGCCTATAGCCGGCTGTGTGTTTGTCGCTCCTTTGGCGTTGATTTCTGTTGGCAGCTTCTGCAGCGAAGTCCAATGCCCATTCTTGTAGTCGGAGGAATAAATGTCACAATTGAATTCCATCGCATTTTTCGGAACACAGCGGGTAATATAAACTCTCGTGTAATCTGCGTTGAAAGAGGTATTCGCATTGTGAATGCCTTGACGATTGAACAGCGTGTCTAGCTCAATAGCTTTCTGCCAGGTCACTGAATCGTTCTGAACGGCGGTATAAATTTTATTGAAATTGACGCTGTTCTTTTTATCCCGATCTTTTCCATCCCGCAAGGAAGAAAAATACAAAACGCTATCGACCTGAAAAGGCGCGTACTCCGAAACCTTGCTGTTCACTGTGCTATCGAGATGAACGATGCTCACGCTCTTGTCGGGAGTCGCCATCAAAAGTTGCGCGTAGTCACAAGCTGCAACTTCCTGAATCGCCTTTTTTACAAAATAGTTGTCTTTCTTTTTCTTGTTCTTCTTGGCGTACTTGTCGAACATCTTTTTAGCGTCCTTGTAATTGCCTTTATTCTTTTTCAATGTGGCTAACCAGAAAGAACATTCAGGATAAAGTTTTCCCTGTGCATCTTTTTTAAAAACCTTGGAATACCAATGCTCTGCGATCTCATAATCAAAATTCAATCGGCTGGCATCGGCATATTTGTATTGGATCACAATGTCGCTGGAATCCTGCATGATCGCCCGATTGTAATAGCCTGCCGCCGAAAAATAATCCTTTTCCGCAAAGGCTTTATCGCCATCGGAAAGAAGGGTCTTTGTCTTTTGAGAAAAAGAAGGGGTAGCAAGAAACAAGAGGCAAGAAACAAGAAATGTTACAATCCCTGTTTTCATAAAACGGTTTATTTTTTCGTTCTTCTCAAAACTCATACACTACATATAAATAGGACAAACACGTTTTTTTGCAATGAAGGGTTTGATCTTCTTAAAAATGTAGATCACCGAAATTTCAAAACCGCCACGGCGGTTAGTCGCTGCCGTAAGTTTCGACATGTTCACATCGTAACTCAGACCAACGTTAAAGTTTTTGTAATCCATGTTAGCGACAAGAATGAAAGCATCTTTCATGCGGTAGAAGCCGCCCAAGGAAACGGCGGTGGTCATTCCGTTCACCGGTTTCAAATGATACTTTCCAAACAGGCCAAAAACGGTTTCCTGGAATTTTCCTTGGCGTTGATACATTACAGACGGAAGCAAATCCAACTGTCCGGAAACAGGAAACTCAGCGATCCCACTCAAACAGGTCTTCATGTCAAGCCGGATGTCATCGTTGTTGAAGAAAGACTGTTTTGGACGATTCAGGTGCAACGCGGAAACGCCCACATTCACCAGCGTCCGGTGATTTTTCCTCCAGAGATATCCCAGCCCTGCGCCCATATCGAAGTAGGTCATTCTTGTTTTAGGAAATGTCTCTCCGCTTGGCAACGCTGCGTTGTATTCATCTCCGTCGTATTGATTGTCGAAGGTCAACTCTGCCACATTGAAGCTTTTTGTTGTCACGCCTGGCTGTATGGCCAGAGAGGCAAAGTGCGTTGAGTCTTTGTTCAGGCGCTTGATGTAAGAGCCGGAAACAAAAACTTGTGTCGTCGTGAATTTAGAATCTCCGGATTTATCTGTATTGACGATGAGTCCGACAGCCGGAACATCTTTCTCCATTTTAGTTTTGAGACGTGTATCTGCGGCAATCGAAAAGGTTCTGTAAGGAACTGGAATGACGGACCACTGACTTCTGAAATTACCCGCAAAGCGCCAGTCCCCGTCAAAAATCCCTGTTTGTGCTGGATTTAGATTTTGAGGAGAGGCATTGAATTGTGAATAGTGAATGTCTTGTGCGTGAACCTCAGCCCCGGCCCCTCTCCACAAGAAGGGGGAGATTGACAAAAATAAAAACGCTATGAGTTTATTTCTTTTCATTCTTTCTTTCAAATTTCTCTTCCCTTTTTCCTTCTCCATGTTGGAGAAGGTGTCCGGAGGATGGATGACATTAGCGCAATACTGTTGTATTTCCTTGTTTTTTTAATTGATCCCCGTTGTAACATTTTGCCGTCAGATACCACGCAAACACCGCTGGATCGACCTTCATGCCTTTATATGTTCCATCCCAACCTACACTTTGTTTGGTTGTTTCAAACACAAGTTCTCCCCAACGGTTGTAAACCGCAAAGTACATTTCCGAAATCATATTTCCTCTTACGTAAAGAATGTCGTTCTCTCCGTCATTGTTTGGTGTAAAAGTATTGGGAACAAATACATCCGCCGGATTACATTGGGAGGAAATTACGTAAATGGTGATGGTGGCGTATTTCGGACAACCGGAAGAGTCGATGATGGTTACCGTGTAAGTGGTGGTGGTTAACGGAGAGACTGTTGGATTAAAGGCACTAGGGTTGCTCACACCAGATGCCGGAGACCACACGATAGTAAGTGTTGTATCGGTGATCGCATGCAGCACCGTGGAGCCGCCTGAAAAAACTGTGTCGTCATCTGCCGTAGCAGACAATCCAAATGTGCCGGGAATAAAAACGTTAACGGTTGTAGATAGGATAACCGAACAAGTGTCGCCCAATGAGTTGACGGTGGAGATGACCACTGTATAGGTTGTTGTAGAATCCGGAGAAGCAACCGGATTGGATATCGTTGTGTTGCTAAGGCCTGCGGAAGGTGACCAAAAATACGCAAAACCGCCTGAAGCAACGAGTTGTGCTGAGCTTCCTTCACAAATAATAACGCTCGGGCTGATAACCGTCGCGACGGAATTAACAAAATCAACCTGGACGACCGTGGTGTCTTTACAGCCATTGCTTGTTGTTGCGATAAGAGTCACATTGTATGTCCCCGTTGAGTCGTATGTGTGTGATGGGTTCTGAACGGAAGAAGTATTTCCGTCATCAAAATCCCACTGCCAGGATACCGGGCCTACCGAAGAAGAGTCGGTGAATGAAACCTGGTTGGTACAAGGCACAGATGTGTAGTCAAAGTCTGCTGTGATGGGGGGATAGACAGTAACATACTGATAAGCCGTATCCCACTGATTACAGCTTGTTGGGTTGAATACATATAGCTGTACAAGGTAAGTTCCGGGAGTAGGAAATGGTCTTATCGGATCTACCACTGATGATGTGGTGTCGCCGCCGCCGAAGTCCCAGAGAAAGGTAGAGCCAGGAGAACTTTGATTATCAAACTGAACGGTTAAAGGGGCACATCCGCTTATATAATCCACGGTGAAATTCGCATCTGCAATTGGGATTTGAAAATCGAATTTGAATGTCCCGTTATTGCAGTTGTCGTTTTGAGTATTGTGATTAACATCCGAACCAGTGCCTGGCCAGGATCCCGGCGTAACGGGAAAGTCGTCATTCGCCATAGGACTCGACGATGTTTGGCAGCCAGCACATACTGACTGATAGATGATTCCTTTTTTATCAAAACGACTTGTTCCGCCGTCGACATGCTCCCAACTAATTCCGCCGCCAAAATAAGTTGCATATAGCAATGAGGCGGCATCGGTAGAAACTACAAATAAATAAAAATTATGGCCGTCTGTTGTTGATTGAACAGCATCTGCTGTGAGGGGCATTCCTGTGGTGGTGGTGACCGTTGGCAAAACAATTTTTCCTCCCCAGCCGGATACATAGATGTTCTCGCAATAATCAACCAGAAAGGCCGAAGGCGAAATATTGGGGCTTCCGCTGCCGTTACCAAAAACAGTTGAGAAAATAAGTGTCGTGAGCGAGTCGTTCATTTTTGTAATGAATTGGCCACTACCGGGATTGTTGTAAACGCCCGGAGTTACAGGCATAGCGCCCTCCGTTTGTCCAACTACATAAACATCTCCGCTTTTATCGAGCTGCACAAAATAGGTCTGGTCATAAGCCGGTGTTCCCCATAAAGTTGAGAACAGAATTGCTGTCCCGTCGTTTTTGATCTTTGTAACATACCCGTCGGTTTTCCCTCCGGCATAGCCTGTTTGCAGCGCTCCGGCGGTGGTTGGGAAGTTGGTGCTTCGTGTTCCGCCCGACACATATACGTTTGCAGAGTCGTCCAAGGCTAGTGCATATCCCGCATCGTTATCCGTTCCCCCCAGATAGGTGCTCCAAATCAGTGTTGAAAGATCGGAGTTGAACTTAAAAACAACGGCGTCCTGCTCTCCCCCCATAACATTATCGAAACCATTCACGATCGGAAAATTTCCGGAACGGCTGGAACTGGCGATGTATACATTGCCGGAGAGATCCAGGTTGATCTCGCCTCTGTATTGGTCACCGTAATTGTATTGAAGTGAGTCCGCCGGAAATTCGTAGGCGCCGACCGGTGGAAACCAAACACTGTCGTTGTTTACATTCACCCCGTCATTCAGAGATCCGCCAATGTATGTACTTGCGAGAAGGGCTGTTCCTGTTGAATTGAATTTGGAAACATAAATGTCCGTCCCGTTGTCAAAAAAGCTCCCATTGTATACAAAACGAATCAGAATCCCTCCGTTATACGTCGGATCATAAGCTGTTCCGGTAACGGGAAAATCGGATGAACCGGTTGCTCCATAAAGATACAATTCATTCGAAGCATTTACCACAAGGCTGGTAACGATCTCTGTACTTGTCGATCCTCCCAGATAGGTTGAATATTGAAGGAAAGTTCCTGAAGAATCGTATTTTGTGATGACAACGTCTGTCCGTCCGTAAAGATATGCTGGTGTTCCGTTCCAGCTGGTGTCATAAGCTCCTACTGTAGTCGGAAAACCAATCCCAAAAACCGTTCCTCCGGAATACAAATTGCCCTGAGCATCGTATGTCGCCGTCATCCCAAAGTTATCCGCAATAGAGCCCGACGAGCAGGCGAATATCAGAATGGGGTCGATCACCAATTCATAACCTTTATCATAACCACGCGGAAAATGAAAACTCACTTTATTTTCTTTCAACGCAAATTCGCAAGGAACATCCACCCGTTTCCCACCTATCCACTGATAAGCATAGGGACGCTGTTCGGTCATTTCGTTAACCGTCGTCTTAAGGTGCAGTGCCCCCTTCTCAAGCGTAAGCTGATCCAGCCCTTCATAGGCCAGTTGGATGGAAGAAGCATCTGCGGAAGGCGCAACAAAAAAGTTGTACTTTAAGCTATTCTCCATTCCAAGAACTTGAAGATCGATGCCCTCATACAGCGATTTATAGTTTACTTCTCTGAAGCTTTTTACATTCCCGGCCCACTTCTTTTTATCATTTCCAATGAAGTAGTTGCAATAATCAGGAGTAACTTGTTTTGATGACGTTTCAACGGATGGCAATGAATTCAGGAAAGTCATACGGAAAGCGTGGGACTTGATTCCTTTGCTCGCATTCGCATTTCCATAATGTGCGGCACGGACGGTTTCTTTGTCGTAGAAGTTATAGGTGAATGCATTTTTTTGAAGAAACAATGCTCCGCCGTCCAGTTGCGCGCGAAACAAAACCTGCTTCTCCCACTGATTTTTATTTTCAGTGAACTTGACAGCAGTCTGCAATTCTCCCTTGCCTCCGTTGTGCGCAAAAGCCGGTGAGAAGAGTAAACAAAATATGCCTAAGAAGAACGTTTTTTCTATAGAGGCCGTCATTGATGAGTAGGTTTTATTCCTGTAAAGATGTTGCTATCAAAAATAGGAATAATTTTTCATTCTTCAAACTATTCTTTAGGCAGAGCAGCTATTCCCTGTTGAGCCTGAACATAGTCCGGCTTCAGCTGAAGGGTTTTAGACCATGCAGTACGTGCCTTCCCAAAATCCTTATTTGTAAAGCAGGCTCCGCCGAGGTTGTACCAATAATCTGCATTGGTTGAATCAATGCTCACTGCTTTTTCAAGCAAGATGATGGCCTGCGGAACGTCCTTCCCCCCAATGGTCATCCCTTCATTGAAATAGGTAGCTGCGAGCAGCTCGAAGTTGCGTTTAATAAAAGGGTTTCTCGGATAGATCGCCTTTGCCTTGCTCCAGTTCTCCATGGCCTTGTCGTACTCTTTCAATTTAAAATATCCGACACCTAAATTCAGATAGCCATTCACATATTTATCATGAATACTTACGGCACGCGTGAGGTGATAGATTCCTTTGCTCACCAGCTCTTTTTCCTGATCCTTGTTTTCCGGCATCTCGGCAAGGTCTATGTATGCCTTTCCTGCATTTCCATTCACCAAAGCGCTATTCGGCACTTTTTGCGCATCTGCAATAAACAATGTTTTGTCGTTTTTCCATTCCGCATTTCTGGCAATGGTTTTTGCTCCGCACCAGATCACAATAAGGCCACCCAATCCGAAACCTATGATCTTTTTTGTCTGCTCGGCACTCACTTTTTCTATTAACCACGAAAAGAAAACGGATACTGCGATCGCAAATCCGAAGGAGGAATGATAAACCATTCGCTCTCCCATAGTCGCTCCCACGTTAAAGATCAGGTTAGAGATCATGAACAAGTGGAGCAAATAAAAGGTGATGGCAAAGGACAAAATGTTACGCTTGAAAAAGAGAACAACGGCGGCAACAAACAGAGAAATGTGCAGGAGGATAGAGCTCCAAACTGCAGCACTGCTGAAGTTCGCAAAGGGAATTGTGTTATAGGAATAGTCGCTGGAAAGTGTATGGGGGTAGAACAGCAGTTTGAGATACCGCAGCAGCACTTCTATTTTGGTGGCCAACTTCTCCGGCGGAGTGGCATACAAATAAGGATTATTAAGAACATCCGGGTTTTCAAATTTCGCACCGGCACCAACGATCTTATAACGGATCAGTAAATACAGCAGCGCGACTGCGACAAACGGAAGTGTTGTAAGGACGGATTTCACAAACTTTTCTTTCCGCACAATGAATAAAAGCATTGGGATTAGGATGATCAACGTCACCGCATACTCCTTGGATAGCAGTGCAAGAAAATAAAAAAAGAGTGCTAGAAAAAAATCGCCAATGTTCTTCTTTTCGCGATACCGGAATACGGAGATGAAAGTAAGAACAATGAAAAGAAAAGAAAGAATCTCGTCGCGGCTTTTAGCGTTGGCCACCACTTCTGTGTGCATGGGATGGATCAGAAAGATCAGGCAGGCCACAAAAGCCGCCAGTGGGTTTTCTTTAAAAATGAAATTTCTCAGGAGATAAAAAAGCAAGACAACTGAAAGAATATAGAATAAAACATTCATGAAATGCCGCACTCCGGCGACATCATCGAAGGGTTTTACTTTCTCCTTGCTACCGAAGAATTGCTGCTCAATGGCAAATGTTACAACCGAAAGCGGACGGTAACGCCCGCCTTCCAGTTGCTGTTTGGCGCCCATGTGACGGTAAAAGCTTTCGTAAGCATCGGTGCTCATGATCTTCTTGATTCCACCAAAACCAGCTTGCACATAGTCGTTGTTCTGGATCACGATCCCATCGTCCAAAGCATATTCATTTGAAAAAGAATTCGCGTAATAGATAAAGCCTACAAGGATTAGGATCAGCGCCTGTGTGCGAAAGCTGTGCATGCTGAATCCGCCGGATGCTTCAAGCGCAACCGCTTGCGGTAATTCCTTTTTTGTTTTTTGACGACCCATACGCTTTGGTACAATTTCTGTGGCTGAATGTGCCTTGTTTATTTATTTTATTCGCACCTTTGTTTCTGCCGGCTCTGTTTCTCCTGAACACTAAATGTATTAATAATAACTTTCTTGAAAAAGTATTTTAAAAATAAATTTTCCCTTTTTCTGGCTGCGGTTGTTTTTTTTACTGCAGGAGCCTTATTGTTTTATACATTCTCCGGAGGCGCGGCGCCCACCATAAGTGGTTTTGAAAACGTTCTGCACAAAAAGGAACAGCGATTGAGCGAAGAGATGCTGGCACTTGCCAAACGCGCCGAATCGGAAAACTACAATGATCTTTTTGCCAACAGTCCTGCCTACTATGATGATTTAATGAAAGATGAAGGCTTGGCCCTGCTCATCTATGAGAATGATACATTGAAATTCTGGAGCGACAATTCCATCGCTGTCGAGAATTGGGTAAAAGAAGTTTGTCTCGACTCACAAATGGCCAAGCTGCACAACGGCTGGTTCGAGGTCGTTAGGCCACATACAAATGCTACTACCACCAAAGCCATTGTGGGACTCGTACTCGTGAAGAACGAATATCCTTATCAGAACAATTATCTGGTCAATGAGTTTCAGAAAGATTTTGCCGTTCCTGCCGAGACCAAGCTGATCACAGATAATCCAAATGCCAGCAACGGAGTGAAGAATTACATCGGACAATACTTGTTCTCTTTGGAATTCAATCCTGCCAACAATTCAGTTTCTTTTGCCTCTTTCATTTCCGTCCTCCTCAGCTTGATCGGTTTCGTTTTCCTCATCGCTTTCTTAAAAGTGTTCTGCTTGGACCTGCTTCTTAAATACGGAAAGAACTATGCGACCATTACGTTCCTCGTTATCGTCGCGGCCTTACGTTACTTCTCCATTAAATTTAGTATCCCAGAGAGCTTCTATTCTTTCGATCTTTTCAGTCCGACCATTTTCGCCAATGCCAATTCGATCTGGCTCACTTCGTTGGGGGATCTTTTGTTCAACGTTCTCCTCTTGTTCTATCTGACCTATACATTCTTTAATGACTGTGAATTTGATGGATTGGTCAGGCAGCTTCAAAAGACAAACAAACTCATCATTTCCTTTTTGTTCTTCCTTGGCTTCTTCTGGTTCTCCTGGCTGATCAACGGTTTGTTCATTGGACTGATCAAGAATTCCAACATTCCTTTCGGGATCAACAACCTCTTTACCCTCAACCAGTACAGCTATATCGGAATCATCGTCCTTGGGCTTTTGCTCTTCGTGTATTTCCTCTTCGCTGATAAATTGGTTTCCGTCTTAAAACAATTAAAACTCGGAAACCAACAATACATGCTGCTCTTCCTTGTTTCCTCCGCTGTTCACACCCTTATTTGTCACCTCCTCGGCATCCTCGACCTGATCGTGATCTTCTGGCCTTTGCTCCTGGTGCTTTCCATTGCGATTATCAAACGGAAGCAGGCGGGTTATCCCTTTTCGGGAATTATCTTTTTGGTCTTTTTGTTCTCCCTTTATTCTGTTCACATTTTTATTAAACATTCGGGGCTGAAAGAAATCGAGAGCCGCAAGATCTATGCTGAAAAATTAGCGGCAGAGCAAGACCCCGTTGCAGAACTGCTTTTCAAGGACGTGGAGTTAAAGCTTCGGGCCGACACGGTTCTATTGTCGTTGGTTAACGGTTACGACAAACAACCAGAAGCGTTTGAAAAAAGGATCAAGCAACAATATTTCAGCGGCTTCTGGGAAAAATACGATGTGCACGTTGCTTTGTTCGATAGCGCCTGTGCTCCCATCATTCGCTCACAGAATCCAGTGTTCGACAACAACTTTTACTTTGATGAGCTGATCGAGAAGCGCGGACAAGAAACCTCCTGCGAAGGCTTTCATTTTATCAACAACTCATCCGGAAAGATCAGTTACCTCGCAAAGCTTCCTTTGTATAAAGATGTTTCTTCCAACTCCAAGTACGGAACCATTTACGTAGAGCTGGACGCAAAATTTGTTTCCGACGAAGTCGGGTTCCCGGAATTGCTGTTGGACAGGAACGTTGGCTTGTCGCAGGAACTCAGCAATTATTCTTATGCGAAATACAAACACAATCAGCTTTTAAATCAATATGGAAAATACACCTATCATTTAACGGCATTTGATTTTGCGATCAGCGCAGACGATTTTGATTTTCAGACCAAGGACGGTTTCGATCATGTACTTTACCGGCCCAACCCAGAAACCTTGGTCGTGCTCAGTAAACGCAACGAGGGACTTGTCGGCAAGGTCACCACCTTCTCTTACCTTTTTGCTTTTTTCAGTCTTTTGCTTTTATCCATTTTGTTTTTGCGCCAAGCATCCCTCGGCCGGCTGCTCGAAAATTTCAGTTTCAAATACCGCATCCAGGTGTTGCTGGTGTTCATCGTGTTAACATCACTTGCTCTGTTTGGCGGCGGAACGATTTATTACATCAAGCAACAATTTGAAGTGAAGAATCAGGAGAACATCAGCGAAAAGATCCACTCCGTTCTCATCGATGTGGAAAGCAAATTATCCGGTGAGCCCGTTTTGAACAAAGGATTAACCGAGTATGTGTCGTTCATCCTGAAAAAATCATCCTCTGTTTTTTTTACCGACATTAACTTTTACGACATGCAGGGCAACCTATATGCATCTTCCCGCTCCAAAGTTTTTGATGAAGGCTTGACCTCCAAAAAAATGAATCCGGAAGCCTATTTGCAGATTGCGCTTTTGGGGAAATCCGAATTCATTCACGACGAGCGGATCGGAAAGCTGGAATATTTATCGGCCTACATTCCGTTCAAGAACAAGGACGGGAAGCTGCTTGCCTACTTGAACCTGCCATATTTTGCGAAACAAAGCGAATTGGAAAAAGAGATCTCCGGCTTTCTCGTTGCCTTGATCAATATTTACGTTTTGTTGTTTGCTTTATCGATCGTCACCGCCATCTTCATTTCGAATTATGTGACCAAGCCGCTGAAATTAATTCAAGATAAATTAAGCAAGATAAAACTTGGAACCACAAATGAGCCGATAGAGTGGAAAGAAAACGATGAGATCGGAAATCTAGTGAGTGAGTACAACCGCATGATCGCGGAGCTTTCGAAAAGCGCAGATCTGCTGGCAAAATCAGAACGAGAAAGCGCCTGGAGGGAAATGGCGAAACAAGTCGCGCACGAGATAAAAAATCCGCTGACACCGATGAAGCTGAGTGTGCAGCATTTGCAGCGCACCTGGAAAGATAATGGACCAGACATGGATGAAAAGATGGCCCGTTTGACCAAGACCATCATTGAGCAGATCGATACCTTGTCGAGCATAGCCACCGAGTTTTCCAACTTCGCAAAAATGCCAAAAGCCAATCTGGAAAAGATCAACATCAAGGAGTCGATCGTAAATACCATAGCGCTTTTTCACGATGCAGAGAATCTAGAGATCTTTTTTGAGAGCAAAATTGAAGGAGAAGCAAATGTAACTGCCGACAAAGAACAGCTGCTGCGTGTGTTCAACAACCTGATCAAAAATGCGGCGCAAGCGATTCCCGAAGAACGAAAAGGAAGAATCACCGTTGCGCTCACAGCTGAAAAACAAAATTTCCTCATTGCTGTGACTGACAACGGAAACGGGATCAATGACAATGTGCTCGACAAGATCTTTGTTCCGAATTTTACTACCAAAACCGGCGGCATGGGACTTGGCCTGGCTATGGTGAAGAACATTGTAGAAACCATCAACGGAAGTATCTGGTTTGAGACCAAAACCGGAGCGGGCAGCACTTTTTTCGTGTCACTTCCTTGTTATTCAGAAGAATAAAAGACGGAGGCGTTCTGCCTTTGTTTTCTCGTTTTCCTAGCAATACATTTTGTATATTCGTATCCTATAATTTTTCATTGTATGAACAGACCGATACGAGTTTTAGTTGCCAAAGTTGGCCTAGACGGACACGACCGCGGAGCAAAAGTGATCGCCTCTTTCCTGCGTGATGCCGGAATGGAAGTAATTTATACCGGATTGCGTCAGACTCCCGAAATGGTTGTAAATGCGGCCTTGCAGGAAGACGTGGATGCCATCGGTGTTAGCATTCTTTCCGGTGCACACAACACCGTTTTCCCTAAGATCATGATCCTTATGAAAGAAAAAGGCTTGAACGATGTGCTGCTGACGGGTGGCGGAATCATTCCCGACAAAGACATCCAAGGCCTGAACAAATTGGGTGTTGGAAAACTTTTCCCTCCGGGAACAGACACCAAGGAGATCATCGAATACATCACAAATTATGTTAAAGAACACAGAAACTTTTAATCCCTCCGTTATGACCTTCGAAAACCTTTTAACAACCATAGAAAACAATGTGTTGTCGATCACAATTAACCGTCCGGACAAGCTGAATGCACTCAATAAAAAAACAGTCGAAGAGATCGGACTTGCTGTAAAAGCCGGAGAAGCCAATGCCGAAGTGAAGGCAATGATCATTACCGGTGCGGGACCAAAATCTTTTGTCGCAGGGGCCGACATCGCTGAATTTGTTGGGCTTTCAGCTGAACAAGGAAAAGCGCTGGCTCTAGCGGGGCAGTTGGTTTTCAAACAGATCGAAAACTGCTCCAAACCTATAATTGCTGCGGTGAATGGTTTTGCTTTGGGTGGAGGGTGCGAACTGGCAATGGCTTGTCACGTCCGCATCGCCAGCGACAACGCAAAATTCGGTCAACCCGAAGTGAACCTCGGCTTGATTGCAGGATATGGCGGCACACAGCGTATGGTCCAATACGTTGGAAAAACAAAAGCTTTGGAATTGCACATGACCGCCGACTTGATTAACGCTGAACAAGCTTTGAGTTTAGGATTGGTAAACTACGTAACGACTCCAGATCAGCTGATGGCAAAGTGTTCCGAGTTGATTGAAAAAATAAAAACAAAATCTCCAAAAGCAATTACTGGAGTGATCAATAGCGTGAATGCGTATTTTGAAAATGGCGTGGATGGTTTTAGCGCAGAGATCAACGAGTTCGGAAAATGCTTTGCTACAGACGATTTTAAGGAAGGCACATCCGCATTTTTAGAAAAGCGCAAGGCTAATTTCACAGGAAAATAAAAACAGTTTAAAGTTGGAAAATTTAAAGTTTGCTAAACAAAACCCTCTCTTTTTCACTTTTTGACTTTTAACTTTTAACTTAAAAATTGAATCCTTTAAAAAAACTTGCTTCTCAAACAGCCATTTACGGCCTGCCTACCATCGTGGGACGACTGCTGAATTATCTACTCACCCCTCTTTTTACTTATAATTTTTCCACGGCAGAATTCGGCGTAGTGACCTCTGCTTATGCTTACGTTTCATTTCTTTTGGTCTTTCTGACATACGGAATGGAGACCACGCTATTTAAATTCTCACAAACAGAGAACGACAAACAGAAAGTCTATACAACGGCTTTGATCTCCGTTTTCACGACCAGCGTTCTTTTCATTATTCTCGCCAGCGCTTTTTCCACCTCAATCTCCGAAAGCATAAAGTTCACGGGCCATCCGGAGTATGTGATTTGGTTTGCCATCATCATCGCCACGGATGCTTTGACGGCCATTCCTTTTGCAAGACTGCGGGAACAGGGAAAAGCCAAACGTTTTGCTTTTGTAAAGATCATCAACATTGCTACCTATATCGGGCTGAATCTCTTTTTCATCCTCTTCTGTAAACCGGTTCACGAAGCCGAACAGTCGCCCTACAAAGGCTTTGTGGATGCCATTTATGACCCCGAGATTGGGGTCGGCTACATCTTTATTTCCAATCTTATCGCCACACTGGTCACGCTGCTCTTGCTTTCTCCGGAGATCTTCCGTCTGCGCTACGTCTTCGATTCCCCGCTGTGGAAGAGAATGATGATCTATGCCCTTCCTTTGCTGATCGCCGGTTTGGCCGGGATGATCAACGAAACCTTAGACCGCGTTCTGATGACCTACCTGCTTCCCGAAGACCAGGCTATGTCGCAAACGGGTATTTACGGGGCTTGCTATAAGGTTTCCATCATCATGACGATTTTTATCCAGACCTTCCGTTTCGCAGCCGAACCCTTCTTCTTCAGCCAGTCGAAAGACAAAGATTCCAAGAAGACGACAGCCTTGATCATGAAATATTTTGTGCTGATTTGTTCAATCATCTTTTTAGGCACAATGATGAACATTGGATGGATCCAGTATTTTGTAGGCGAGGATTTCCGAGAGGGAATGGGCGTTGTTCCGATACTGCTCTTAGCCAATTTGTTCCTTGGCGTATTCATCAACCAATCGATCTGGTACAAACTCACCGGGCAGACCGGATACGGTGCCTTGCTGACCATTTTCGGGGCCATCATCACCATTTCCCTCAACTTTTACTGGATCCCACGCATTGGATATATGGGCTCTGCTTGGGCTACGCTCATTTGTTACGCTAGCATGATGGTACTTTCCTATTTCTTGGGTAATAAACATTACCCTGTTAATTACGACCTCAAGCGCATCTTCGCTTATTTAGGTTTATCCTTAACTTTGTACTTTCTTGCCCTTTTGATCCAAACAGAATCGTCGGCAATAAATCTGGTGATGAATAACATCCTGTTAATCGGATTTATTTTGTTTGCTTGGAAGATGGAAAAGAATAACTTTAGAAAACTGACATGAAGATTAAGGTCATCAATAAATCGAAACACGAACTACCCAGTTATGCAACAGGGGCTGCAGCGGGAATGGATCTCCGGGCCAACCTTGATGCGCCGATCGTTCTGAAGTCGCTGGAGAGAACTTTGGTGGCGACAGGTTTGTTCATTGAGCTTCCTGTCGGATACGAAGCACAGATTCGCCCAAGAAGTGGTCTCGCGTTTAAAAACGGATTGACCGTATTGAACTCCCCGGGCACTATAGATGCGGATTACAGAGGAGAGATAAAAGTCATTTTGGTGAATCTGTCCAAGGAGGATTTTACCATCAACAATGGAGAGCGTGTAGCACAAATGGTGGTAGCAAAACACGAACAGGCCGAATGGCAAGAGGTTGAAACGCTTGAAGAAAGCGCAAGAGGAGAAGGTGGATTCGGAAGCACAGGGAAGAAGTAGGGAGTTGGGAGTTGGGAGTCGGGAGTCGGGAGTCGGGAGTCGGGAGTCGGGAGTTGGGAGTCGGGAGATGGGAGTTGGGAGTTGGGAGTTGGGAGTTGGGAGTTGGGAGTCGGGAGTCGGGAGTCGGGAGTCGGGGGTTGGGAGTTGG
>JBKJQG010000282.1:0-10952 GCA_046594925.1 Bacteroidia bacterium | reverse complement strand
GTTTCTCCTGATTTGGCTTCTCAAATATCTGCGCCTGATTTTCTTTCGTTTACCAGCAAATACCCAAATTCGGTAATTGTGATTGAAGACGCAGAAAATATTATCGAGCAAAGACACCAGGGATCCAACTCTGCAGTATCCAATTTATTAAACCTATCGGACGGTCTTTTAGCCGATTGTTTAAAGATTCAAATCGTTTGTTCATTTAACACCGATATTTCGAAGGTAGACAAAGCTCTTTTAAGAAAAGGTCGTATGATAGCTAAATACGAATTCGGCCCATTAGAAATCAAAAAAACGGCATCCCTCTCAAAGTCTCTTGGGTACAACACTATCATTAATAAAGAAATGACTCTTGCAGAAATTTTCAATCAAAATGATATCGAGTTCAATCAGTCGGGAAAAAATATTGGTTTTAAGTTAGCATAAACAATAATCAATTTTGAGATTAGTAATGACATTTAAGTAATGCAGTTCGATTGAACTTGGTTCAATCAAACAATGCAAATATTTGCAGTTGTCACGTTTAGAAACAAATCAGCCCCTCTTGACGATGTGCGAGTGGTCTTTATCGAATCACATATATTTTTTCGATTTCTTTCCCGTTATATAATTAGAATTAATTAAATAACTTAAACACTAGAAATCATGACGAAGTGGATTATTTTGACTGTATTAGCAGGAATTGCTGTACAAGTCGCAAGGAAGTACAACATTGGTTTAGAAGATCTTAAAAGCATGGTCTTTCCTAAATTACAAAACGTTCTCGCAAAAGCGAAAATGAACTAAGATCGATTTAGTGATACCAAAAATGTCCTGCGCAGGTGGGACATTTTTATTTTAGCCTATTCGAATGGAGGCATAACCGAATAGAATCTGAAAAATCAAAAATCGGAGCCCAAATTTGAAAACGATTTGGCGAAGCGGGGAAAGAACGAGCTAAAGTTCCGAAGAAAGCGAAAATGAAAAGCTAAATTCCTTATTTTTAGCATCTAAACTTCTGTAGATGACTAATAAACTAGGAAATTCAAATCCGTTCAACATTGTCGTAATCGTTGCTGCATTGGGCTATTTTGTGGACATCTACGATCTTACGCTTTTCGGGATAGTAAGGGTTCCCAGCTTAAAAGCAATAGGAATTCCCGACGATCAGATCAAAGATGCTGGAGTGTATTTACTGAATATGCAGATGTTCGGAATGCTGTTGGGAGGAATTGTATGGGGGATCTTGGGAGATAAAAAAGGAAGGCTTTCTACCTTATTCATGACCATCTTGCTTTATTCACTCGCAAACATAGCGAACGGCTTTGTTCAAAATCTGGATCAATACGCCTGGCTGAGGGTGATCGCGGGTTTTGGTCTGGCGGGAGAATTGGGAATCGGAATAACCTTGGTGTCGGAAGTGATGACTAAAGAAACACGTGCCTGGGGTACCAGTATTGTTTCTGCAATAGGAATCGCGGGTGCAGTATTGGCATTTTTAGTCGCTGAGTGGGGATGGAAACAGGCTTATTGGATAGGCGGAGGATTGGGGCTGGCTTTGCTTGGACTGCGTGTGTATGTTCACGAATCCGGTATGTTCGACAAAGTAAAAGAATCGGCGGTCAAACGTGGAAACTTCATCAGTCTCTTTACAAATGGCAAAAGGTTCCTGAAGTACGTCTGCTGCATCTTAGTTGGTGTTCCCGTTTGGTATGTTGTAGGAATATTGATTTTTTTCTCGAAAGAATTTGCCGTAGCTCTGAATGTAACGGGTCCGGTGAATACAGGAAAATCGATCATGTATCATTATGCGGGTGCAGCCATAGGTAGCATCATTACTGGTTTCATCAGCCAAAAACTAAAGTCGAGAAAAAAAGCATTGTGGATCGCCATTTCTATGCTGGCCATTTTTTGCGCTTGGTATTTCGTCTCAAATGAAACAACACCAACTGTATTCTACTTCATTACGTTTGCACTCGGACTGGCAATGGGCTATTGGGCCGTTTTCATTACTGTTGCTTCCGAACAGTTCGGAACAAATATACGTTCAACAGTTACCACCACGGTTCCGAATTTTGTAAGAGGTGCGACTGTTTTAATGACAATGTGGTGGACCAGCATGTCACCCGGAATGGGAATTCTGCAGTCAGCCATTATTGTCGGAATAGTAGTAATACCAGTCGCATTAGGAGCCGTTTTCTTTTTAGAGGAAAGTCATGGAAAGAATTTGGATTACGTTGAAGAATATTAAATTTCAAATCAGATGTCGAAAAAAACTGTAGTCATAGGAGCAACTAACAATCCCGATCGTTACGGATACAAAGCGACTGTCGCTTTACAAAGGAACAATCACGAAGTAGTGCCGGTTGGAATAAGAGAAGGAGAGATCAACGGCGAGAAGATCCTTTTGGGAAAACCCAAGATCAAAGACGTAGATACAGTGACTTTATACGTCGGACCTCAGAACCAGCCGGAATGGTATGACTATGTAATTGGTCTGAACCCCAAACGAGTCATTTTTAATCCGGGAACCGAAAACCCTGAATTTGAGGAAAAACTGCAAAAAAACGGTATAGAACCCATCGAAGCTTGTACACTGGTAATGCTGTCCATAGGAAACTACTAAAAAAGAAAACCGTTGTCAGTGCTGACAACGGCTTCTCTCTCTAAACAAAGTGGCGACTCTCACACGCCACCGTAGGTTTCACCCTACAACAAAAATTTTATTTTGCGACTCCCACTTTTGCTACGGGAGTTGCTACTGCATTGGCTCTTGAATATTTTACCGGTTTTCTCGTTGGTCGAGATGGTTTTACAACTGGTTTTGTGATTTCCGGCTCTGCTTCTACCACTGTGACCTCAGCAACCGGAGCTCTTTCAGCACTTGAATTCATTTGAACGGGGGCTGGTTGCACAACCGGAGCTGCCTTAGCAGCAGTAGCTATTCTTACCGGTTCTTTAGTTTTCTTACCTTCTTGAGCGTTTGCAGTGAAGGCGATGAGACCAGCACAAGCGAACAACAAACATATCTTTTTACTCATTGTAGTTGTTTTTTTTAAGGGATTCATGAATGCTTCGTATTTTATTTAAATTTTACGATTTGATGAGTATAACGCAATCATAATGCCAAAAGTTTTGGCACGAACGTTAAAGAAAGTTAAAGGGATGCATTTATCGCCTCAAGAATGGTCTTGCAGGCCAAATCAATTTCCTTGGCTGTAATGGTCAGTGGCGGGGCAATGCGCATCGAATGGGAATTAAACAGGAACCAATCCACGATGACGCCGTTTTCTATGCATTTATCAATAATGGACTTATTCAGCTCATAATTTTCGAATTCAACCGAAAGCAGCAGGCCTTTTCCGTTGACAGATCTTATTTGGGGATGTTTCAACAACGCTCTGAATAACTGCTCCTTCTCCTCTACTCCATCCGTTAGCTTCTCTTCCAGCAAAATACTCAATGTTGCGTCCGCAGCAGCGCAGCAAACCGGATGGCCGCCGAAAGTTGTGATGTGGCCGAGTATGGGATTGCTTGTCAAGGAATGCATGATGTCTTTGGAAGAAATAAAAGCACCGATCGGCATTCCTCCTCCCATTCCTTTAGCCAGACAAAGAATATCCGGAACAAAACCATAATGTTCAAAGGCAAAGAGTTTTCCGGTGCGCCCGAAACCGCATTGGATCTCATCTGCAACTAAAAGCGCTCCAACAGCCTTACAGCGTTCACTAAGTTTTCTAAGAAAATCATTTTGCGGAACAACCGCGCCAGCTTCACCTTGAATGGTTTCAACTACCACACAGGCTGTACGTTCGGTGATCTGTGTAAGGTCTGCTACCTTATTAAATTCAATTTGTTTAGTATCCGGAAGCAAAGGGCGGAAGGAATTCTTGAATTCCTCATTTCCCATGATACTCAAACTGCCTTGTGTACTTCCGTGATAGGCATTCTGAAAAGAGATGAACTCTGTCCTGCCGGTAAAACGTTTTGACAGTTTCATCGCGCCTTCAATGGCTTCAGAACCAGAATTTACAAAATAAACAGAGCTTAAATTGCTTGGGAGGTTTTCTGCGAGCTTCTTTGCCAACTTCACTTGCGGACTTTGAATGTATTCACCAAACACCATCGTGTGCATGTAAGTATCCACTTGTTGTTTTATGGCTGCAACAACCTTGGGGTGACAATGGCCGACATTGCTTACGGAAATGCCTGAGATCAGATCCAGATAACGCTTACCGGAGGTATCAACTAAATAAACACCTTCAGCCTTCTCTATCTCGAGGGCCAAAGGTGTTTCACTTGTTTGTGCTATGTGATTTAAGAATAGTTGTCTCTGCGAAAGCATGTGCTAAAATAGGCAATTTTCCGACAAATTTCCGTGTACCTTTCCCTTCGACTACGCTCAGGGTGACGGGCTCGGTCTAACGTTTCCTCTTTTTACCGTCACACTGAGCGTAGTCGAAGTGTAAGAGCGCTATTTCGTAAGAACTACTTTCGTTTTCTGATCTCCGCTGACCACCATGTATATTCCCGCTTCCAAACCTGACAGATTGATCTGTGTTTCTCCGTCCTTCAATTCTTTTGCAAATACTTTTTGTCCAACTGCATTGAAAACTTCTACATTTTTAGAAGTGGCATTCAAGATCGTAACCAGCCCATTGCTTGGGTTCGGAAATGCTTGCAAGGCGGCTTCATCCCTAAACTCTGCAACACCTGTTGCTAAAAGTGAACCCACCTTCATGCCATTTCCGAAACTAGTCACCCACATTTCTGTCGGGGTGAAAGGATTAAAAAACACACGTTCTGGTTGTTGGAAAGGATAACTCGCTACGTTTGAAAAGGTCGGAGTTGCTGCATTGATATTGCTCGACATCCACAAGCCTTGTCCTTCTGTTGTGATAAAAACCTGATTGGCATTGCTTGGATTGAATGTCAAAGAAGTCACACGATCAATGGTTGTTCCTGTTAATTTTGTCCAGGCTGTTCCTCTATTTATTGTTTTGTAAACACCTCCCAATCCATTTGGTGGTCCTCCCCACCCGCTAAACACGCATACGTACCAAGTGTTTTGGGCTGGATCGTTCGGATCAACTATAATGTCTTTTGTCCAGTAACGCATTCCCGGATCAGAAACATCTGTCCAGGTGCCACCCGTCGGGTTATAAATGAATGTTCCTGAACTTGCCGTGAACACAGTGGTTCGTCTTCCTGAATAAGTACAAACTACTTTTCCGTCGTTCAACACAACAATGCTTGCCGGATGTTTTTCAGTTCCAACAGGAGCCGGCAATAATGTCCAAGTGGATGTTCCCAACAGATTGAGGTTCGTTGTCCGATAAATCCCACCCATTCCAGTTCCACCTCCGTAATGGATCACACTTGCATAAGCAATATTCGGATTGCTCGGATCCAGTGCGATCCAGAAGACAGGATGATTAAACACATGAAGGTTCTGCCAGGTCAATCCCAAATTTGTAGAGTACATTATTTTTCCGTTCGCATCTGTTCCATCCAAAATCGCATCCGCCAAACGTGTACTTTGATACATATCGTGAATATTAGAGGCTGCAGCGAACAAGGTTCCGGTTGAAGGATGTTTCACCACTCTATAAGTTGAATTGGCAGCGTTTCCTGTGTAATTGAAAGACCAGGAATTTCCACCATCTACGCTTCTGATCCCTCGAATATCAGAAAAGCAAGCCCACATGTTGTTAGCATCAGACCACTGCACCTGCCAACAAGTGGTGTTTTCAATTCCACTGCTTTGATAGCTTGCGTATGGCGGCGTCAATGTATTCACTGGATGCATCCCTGCCGGATTCAGGTAACCTTGCTGCCAAGTTGTTCCTCCGTTTGCAGTCTTGTGCACAAAACCAAAATCTCCGAAGATTACTTTGCTTGCATCATTCGGAGCCACTGCTAATCCGAAAGGACATTCGCCATAGCTCCAGCCTCTGTCACCACCTTGTCCGCTCCAGCCGGTATTGATGTTCAGGTTGTTTGCCGTATTAAATACATGTGACCATGAACTTCCGGCAGTTGTTGTTTTCAAAACGATCGGCTCTGAAACATCGTTGCTTCCAGCTAAGTAGGCTGTGGATATATCATTGCTTGCCATCGAAACAAACATTGGAAAGTCGGTCCCCACAGTTATGCCGGTCATACATGGCAGCCAGTTGCCTGTTCCATAATCTACTGAAAAAACACCTTTCATAAAATTGAAATAACCTGAACCAACCAATCCGGGATATATATCTGCCGCATCGCCCGTGATGCAAAAGAAGCGCGTTATTGTTCCCACTTTTGCTCCAGCGAAGGACCAAATGCGATCGGTAGTTGGTATCCCTGTAATCGTCGCTGTTGTCCAGGATACTCCTGAAGTTGTCGAAACCAACACTCCGTCGTTTGTTCCTATATATATGTTTGCTCCATCAAAGAAAACTCCTCCAACTGTATTTCCAGAACCTGTGGAAGCTGTGTGAATGTTGGTGAAGGTTGTCCCTCCATTGCTCGAAAAATAGATCTGTCCATAATAGGAGATGATCACACGGTTGGGATTGTTAAAATCCGCATCAATGGTAAATGTTTCCTCCGTGTTATCTGGGTTACCCGCTAATGGCGACCAGGTTACACCGTTGTCGGTACTCTTCATCGGCACCACTTCATTGTTTGCATAGCTGATGCTGTAGAGCAATCCTGCTGTGGAAGTGAAACATACCTTTGAATTATGACCGCCTATGAGTTCCGAATAATGTACTTGTG
This sequence comes from Bacteroidia bacterium, assembly GCA_046594925.1. Lineage (GTDB taxonomy): Bacteria > Bacteroidota > Bacteroidia > 2-12-FULL-35-15 > 2-12-FULL-35-15 > 2-12-FULL-35-15. Next base: position 4,208 of record JBKJQG010000282.1, on the reverse strand, counting down.
AGTAAGTCACTCCGTAATCCATGGTGTGGAAGAGTTCGCCCATGTCGCAGGAAACGAAATATTCGTTGTTGTTGGATGGGTTGATCGACAACGAAAACAAAGCTCCTCCTCCGCCTACTCCTCTTGAACTGAATGATGTTGGCTGAGCGAATGCTAGGCTCGTTCCAAATAATACCGCTAGAAATAATGAATAGTAGTTTTTCATAAGTTTGGGATTAGGTTTTATTTTAAAAATTTGGAGCAAGGGCTTTATTGCTTCGTAATTGAGATCATACCCGCTTTTCTCTGCAATCTTTCCCGCGAAAATACGGGAAAGGATTTCCGTTGCAATCGGGGCTAGTGAGAATGTCTTTTTATCCGAATGAAATTTATAAATCAACGGACGTATCAAACTTATGACTTTCCCAAATGAAAAACAATTTGTAGCGGAAAAGAAGCCCTTTGTTTTTTAGGCTTCTAGGCAAATTCTGAAAAAAGACGCCTTTAATCCATCTGCATAACCAACTGAAACATTCATTTCTCATACCTTGGGATTGGTTTTAATAATTTTAAAAATTTGGAGCAAAGGCTGATTGTCTTCGTAAATAAGATCATACCCGCTTTTCTCTGCAATCTTTCCCGCGAAAATACGGGAAAGGATTTCCGTTGCAATCGGGGCTAGTGATAATGTCTTTTTACCCGAATGAAATTTATAGATCAACGGACGTATCAAACCTATGACATTCCGAAATGAAAAACAATTAATAGCGGAAAAGAAGCCCTCTGTTTTTTAGGTTTCGAGGCAAATTCTGGAAAACGACGCCTTTAACCAACCTACACAATATCCTCATTATCATAATAATAACTGCAAGTCAAACCGAAAAGCATAAGGTTTCGGACGGCACTTTATTTTGATTATCTTGCATTGATTTAAAAGATATGCTGTACACCATTCTAAAAATATTAATGCGCACAACGGTAAGGATCTTCTTCCGTTCCATTACCATTCAAAACAAGAAACTCATTCCTGAAAAAGGTCCTTTGCTTGTCTTGGCGAATCATCCCAGCACATTCCTGGATCCCATCGTTGTTGCCACTTTACTCGACAGAAAAGTTTTCTTTTTGGCAAAAGGAGAATTGTTCAAGTCGGGATTTGCAAAATGGTTCCTGCCCAAACTCAACATGATCCCCGTTTATCGCAAGCAGGATGATCCATCGCAAATGAGCAAGAACCAGGAGACCTTCAAAAAATGTTTCGAGCACTTGGAAAAAGGCGGAGCGATCCTGATGTTCCCGGAAGGGATAAGCATCACGGAAAGAAAGTTAAGACCGATCAAGACGGGTGCAGCACGCATCGTGATGGGAGCCGAAGCGAATAATGATTTCAAATTGGGCTCCAATGTCGTTACCGTAGGGTTAAATTATGTGAATCCGCATCGTTTCAACAAAGACCTCTTCATCAATATAGATTCAGCCATCCACGTTGCCGATTACAAAGCGGACTATGAAAAAGACGGCTTCAGGGCGGTAGAGATGCTGACCGAAGAGATCCGGATGAAGCTTGAACGACTTGTTATAGCGATAGAAGATGACAAGACCGATGAATTGGTGAAGAACATTGAAACGCTCTACAAATATAAATTAACAAAGGACAGTGGTTTCTCAAAAGATGATCAGGCAGCCGATTTTGCGTTAACGAAGAACATTCTAGAATCTGTTCACTACTTTTCAGTGCATCAACCCGACCGCGTAGAATCATTAAGAAACAGGATCGACGAATATTTTAATAAACTTCAGCTGATCGGGATCAACGACATCGACATTGCAAGAAACCAGAAGAACCGCAGCTTTTTCGGAGGCAACATTCTGGCTTTGCTGACCATCATCATCGGCTTTCCTTTTTATTTATACGGACTAGTCAACAATTATCTTCCGTTTCAAATTCCTGCGATAATCGCCGAAAAATTAATCAAATCAAAAGAATTCCGAGGTCCGATAGCTATGGTGAGCGGCATGTTCACATTCATTATCTTCTATACTCTACAGATCATTATCGTACACAAAGTTACGCATACAGATGTCATTACTATTGTGTATGCAACCACCTTACCGCTTTCCGGTGTGTTTACTTACTGGTACTATTATGCAGTGTCAAAGATCCGAAACAAGTGGATGCTTTTGATGCTGTTCTATAAAAGGAGTGTGTATGTCTCGAATCTGATTGCTGAAAGGGAACAGTTAATCGGGGAATTTGATAAAGCTAAGATCGACTTTAAAAAAGTGATGGGGTGATGAAGTGATGGGGTGATGAAGTGATGAAGTGATGGCGTGATGAAGTGATGAAGTGATGGGGTGATGAAGTGATGGGGTGATGAAGTAATGGGGTGATGAAGTGATGAAGTGATAGGGTGGTGAAGTGATGGGGTGATGAAGTGATGGGGTGATGAAGTGATGGAGTGATGGAGTGATGGGGTGATGAAGTAATGGGGTGATGAAGTGATGAAGTGATGGAGTGATTGCGAAGACAGAACTCTTCTCCTGAAATGCCATCCCGTGTCGGGGCACGGGATGACGGCCTTTAAAACAACCGCCATCCTTATGCTTATTTTTTCCTCAATTTTCTTTTGATGAATCTCACCAAGAAATAAGCAGTGAGTCCCAGAATCAGCCACAAAGGCCAAACGTAAACCAATCCGATCAGGAAAGACAAGAACCCATTCCAGCCGTTACCGAAAGCATGCCCTATTCTACCGAAGAAGCCGGGTTCATCTTGGGGTGTGTATTCAAAACTTTGAGTAAAATTTAAATTGATGGTACTGTATGCAACCTGATCATTCAGCAATTTTAATTGTCCTTCTTTTGCTTCAATTTCTTCACGAATCACTCTCAATTGCTGTTCTACTTCCAGGATGTCGGATATTTTAGCTGCTTTTTGCAACAACTCCAGGTAACGCTTCTCTACTTCTTTTTTGGTTTTCAGACGGGTAGTAATGTCCACAAATTCTGCGGTTACATCTTCCAGATAAATGTTCTTGGAGTTCACGTGGCTCGCAATTCCGGCAAGACTGTTGACCATCGCGTCAAAATCTTTGTTGGAGACACGGATGCACATAGAATTGGTAATGCTGTAAGTGGAATTCTGTTCGTTCTCCCCGCTAATGTATGCGTTCCCTGTCTTAACAATCCTGTCTATGGCGGCACGCGCTACTTTGTAGTCTTCAACAGAAATATTCACATCTGCCGTTTTTTTGATCTTCTCAGCCATTTTTACCGGTGCCGAAACCGTTTGAGTCATTGAAGTGGTTAGTCCTGCTTCATTATTTGCGGATCCGGCCGCTCTAAGATCACTTACAACAGGTGAATTAAACATGACGCTTTCATCTTTAGGGGGTGGCGGCGGCGCTTCTTCGGAGGATAGCATTGTTTCAAATGATCCTTCTTTTGATTTGTCAAATGCAAAACCGGTGCTTCTGTCTCCGCAGGATGCCATGATCAGCAGAGAAAAGAAGGCTAAAGGGAGCGTTTTTTTTAACATGGGATTTTTTTTGGTATAACGAATATAGTTTATAATTAATACATCTCCCAGATGCGAAAGATTAAACGATTCCATAAAAGAATTCTTCCTAACTTTAACTAAAATACAATCTATGAGCATTTGGTTCAAACCCTATACGATTGCAGACATTCAATGGATGCAGAAAGACAATATGTGCGAGACAATCGGGATTGAGATCACCGAGATCACCGAAGACTCCATCAAAGGCAGAATGCCCGTGGATCACCGCACGGTTCAGCCTATGAAAATTCTGCACGGAGGAGCTAATGTTGCCCTCGCTGAGACTTTAGGAAGCGTAGGTTCCAATCTCATCGTCGACAATAGCAAGTATGTTTGTGTGGGATTGGACATCAACGCCAATCACATTCGACCGGGCACCAGTGGATTTGTATATGCAGAAGCCAAGCCCATCCACATTGGCAAGAAAACCCATGTCTGGGCGATTGAGATCAAGGATGAGAAAGGGAAATTGATCTGTATTAGCAGGTTAACCATGGCGGTGGTTGCTATAGCACTTTGAGCAGAGGAGTTGGGAGATGGGAGTTGGGAGTCGGGAGTTGGGAGTTGGGAGTTGGGAGTTGGGAGTTGGGAGTTGGGAGTTGGGAGTTGGGAGTTGGGAGTTGGGAGTCGGGAGTCGGGAGTTGGGAGTCGGGGGTTGGGAGTTGGGAGTTGG
>JBKJQG010000163.1:0-12009 GCA_046594925.1 Bacteroidia bacterium | reverse complement strand
GAAATTATATGTGGGTTTATCGTCTTTGCACTTACCAGCACAATCATTGTCAAAGAAAGGTGGAACAGCAGGCACTCCAGGTTCGAATATGACTCAGTACGATTGGACATATGAGGTAGCACGTCACTATTATGTAATGGCGGGTTACAAATTCCAGTTGAACAACGAATTTGACTTGACACCTTCTATTTTGACTAAATCGGACGCTTCTTCTACACAGCTGGATTTCAACTTGTTAGCAAGATGGAACAAAATGGTGTTTGTAGGTGTGTCTTACCGTTTAACCGATGCTATCCCGGTGATGGTGGGTATGGAATGGAAAGGGTTCAAGTTGGGTTACTCATATGACGTAACACTCTCAGCTTTAAAGAGTCACAGTGCTGGAACACATGAAATTATGTTGGGCTATTGTAAGAAATTTGTGAAACCTGAGCGCAAGCAAGGGCACATGAACGTAAGATTTTTGTAGAAAAATCAAATTTTTGTAACCTTAATTTTTTAGTATCGTTTAAGCTACTCTATTTGCTTTCGAAATCATCGTACTTTGCGTACGGTGATTTTCTGACAAAAAGGGGTTTAATATAAAAACAACAAATATGAAAAAGTTGCTCTTGTTAGGTTCTGTGGTTGCTGTTGCGTTTACAGGTTGTAAAACAAGCACCGGAGAACTTGTAGGTGTTCACCCAAGACCGGAATGGTTCGACATCGATCCGTTCGGCATGCTGTACATCCCTATGGGAAGTTACAACATGGGTCCAAGTGATGAGGATACTCCGTATTCACACACTACCAAGTCGAAAACAGTTTCCGTTCAGGCTTTTTACATCGACCAGACTGAAATCTCTAACAATGAATACCGCCAGTTCGTGTATTGGGTGAAAGACTCAATAGCACACCGTGCTTTATTTGAAGACGGAAGAGCAGAGCATGGTGTTGAAACCGATGACTACGATCAGCCTATCGATCCGCCATTGGTGAATTTTGACGAAGAGATCGCTTACGATGAAACAGACGTAAGAGAGGTTCTTGAATTTATGTACCTGCCGGTTGAAGAGCGTTTCTATAAACGCAGAGAGATCGATACCCGTAAATTAAACTTCGAATACTATTGGATTAACCTTCGTTTGGCCGCTGCTAAATCGAACCGATTCAAACCATCCAAATCTCCGGACGATAAAGGTCGTGATTTCATCAACGGTTACCAGTCAACCAGTGTGGGTGATAACAAAACCCTTGGTCACTATGATGTAAAAGATCAGGTGTCTGACGGAAGTGGAAATTATAGTACACGTGAACAAAAAGACAAAGACAGAAGTGTATTCATTGTTAAGGACATTATCAATGTTTACCCTGATACTTTGGCTTGGGTTCATGATTTCACGTACTCTTTCAATGAGCCTATGACCAATATGTATTTTTGGCATCCGGCTTATGACGATTACCCTGTAGTAGGAGTGAGCTGGAAACAAGCACGTTCTTTCTGTATCTGGAGAACTCAGTTGTTCAACAACTGGTTAGTTGGAAACGGTCAGTCTTACGTGAATGATTTCCGTTTGCCTACAGAATCAGAGTGGGAATACGCTGCAAGAGGTGGAAATGCTTTGAGTCCATTCCCTTGGGGTGGTCCTTACATCAGAAACGCTCTCGGATGTTTCTTAGGAAACTTTAAACCAATGCGCGGTTCTTACATTGATGACGGTGGTTTTCACACTGTTAAAATTGCTTCTTACAATCCTAATGATTACGGTTTGTATTGCATGGCCGGAAACGCTGCTGAGTGGACCAGCAACGCTTTTGATGAGTCGGCATACGATTTCTCTCACGATTTGAACCCTGATTACGTTTATGAAGCTCAGGACAACGAAGCTACAGTATTAAAACGTAAAGTGATCAGAGGCGGTTCGTGGAAAGATGTCGGTTATTACTTGCAGACCAGCACAAGAACTTACGAGTATCAAGATACAGCGAAATGTTACGTTGGATTCCGTTGTGTTCAAACATACTTAGGTCGTCAAAGAGGAGACGCACCGGGTGAGGGCTTTTAATTTGTATTCTCTAATCTAAACTAAATAATAATTATTAACTTTTAAATTTTAAAATTATGGGTGGTAAAAAATGGAAAAGTTTCATGGCCAAATTGTATGGATTTGGCGCGGCGATCGTAATCATTGGAGCGATGTTTAAAATTATGCACTGGCCAGGTGCAGGACCAATGCTTGTTGTTGGTCTATCTACAGAGGCCGTTATTTTCTTTTTCTCGGCATTTGAACCACCACACGAAGAAGTGGATTGGAGTTTGGTATATCCTGAATTAGCTGGCATGCACGGCGAAGAAGGTGAACATGCTCAGATCGAGGAAGACAAAGGAACTATCACAGAACAATTGGATACTATGCTGGAAGATGCTAAGATCGGACCGGAACTTATTGCAAGTTTGGGTGAAGGTATGCGCAGTTTAAGCGACCAGGCTAGTAAATTAAGTAATATAACGGATGCTTCCGTTGCTACAAACGACTACGTTTCCAGTGTGAAATCTGCAGCTAAAAATGTAGATTCATTGTCGGATGCTTATACAAAAGCAGCTGACTCATTAACAGGTCTAACTGTTAGTGGAAGCGAAAGCACCAACTTAGGTGAGCAGATCGTTAAAGTTTCTAAGAACTTATCGGCTTTAAACGCTTCTTACGAATTGCAATTGCAAGGATCTAATGAGCACTTGAAAGCAACTTCTAAATTCTATAGCGGATTGGAAGAATTGGTTCAGAACCTTAATGATTCTGTTGACGATACTAAGAAATACAAGGAGCAGATCGCTTCATTGTCTTCTAACTTAGAATCACTTAACACCATCTACGGTAACATGCTTACCGCAATGAGAAAATAATTCCGCAAAACGGAATTATTTTTTCTTTTTTTGTTGAAGGAGCATTTTCTTCAGCAGCGACTTATTAATTATAATATTAATCTATAGAAATAATATAGAACTATGTCAGGTGGAAAAGAAACCCCAAGGCAAAAGATGATCGGTATGATGTACCTGGTATTGACAGCGCTTCTCGCGTTGAACGTATCCAAAGAGATCCTCAATGCCTTTGTTATTATCGAGGAAGGGTTGAACACAACCAACGTGAACTTTGATAGCAAGAATGGAATTTTGTATTCCAAGTTCGCTAAAGCAATGGCTGATAATAAAGTCAAAACTGAACCTTGGAACAAAAAAGCTCAAGAAGCCAAAAAGAAGTCGGCTGAACTTTGCGCATTTATTGATGAGATCAAAAGCGAATTGTATCAACGTATTCAAAAAGTTGAGAAAACCGCAGCAGATACTTTTCAATTGAAACACTTAGATAGTAAGGATGAGAATAACATTCCTACAGAGATTCTTATCGGTGGCGGCGCAGATCCTGAAAATCCAACTGGAAAAGCGAAAGATCTGAAAGAGAAGATCGAACAATTCAAAAAGGACATGACAGGTTTAGTTCCTCAGAAGGAACAAGCCAACTTGAAACTTGGATTGAGCACAGAAGAAATGTATTCTATCGGTGATGAAAAAATGGTTTCATGGGCAAGTAATATGTTTGCACACCAACCGGCAGCAGCAGTTTTCAGCGTTTTAGCGAAATTGAAAAATGACATTAAAAATGCAGAGAGTGATGTTGTTTCTATTTTATTGAAATCGATTACGGCAGATGACTTTTCTTTCGATCAAGTAGTTGCTAAAGTGGTTGCACCAACCAGCTATATCATTGCGGGTGAAGATTACACTGCTGATATCTTTGTTGCTGCTTACAGCTCAACTCAGGATCCTCAAGTGTTGATTGGTGGTGTAGACACTACTGATAAGAAAAACCCCAAAATTGTTGGAACAGGTACTCCTGTGCCAGTTGCTTCTGGATTAGGTAAATACACTGTGAAAACAGGAGCTGAAGGATTCCAGGAGTATTCAGGGATCATCAATGTAAAAGCTCCGGATGGAAGCTTCAAAGGTTATGCTTTCAAAGGGGACTATATTGTTGCTCGTCCTTCCATGGCGATCTCCCCTACAAAAATGAACGTGTTCTACATTGGGGTGGATAACCCAGTAGATATCTCGGTTGCCGGTGTGGCACCTGCAGATGTTGTTGCTACAGTTAGTGGCGGAGGCGGAAGTATTTCGAACAAAGGTCAGGGACACTACATCGTTGTGGTTAAAAGCGGTAATGAGTGTTCTGTGAATGTTTCGGCAAAAAATGCTAAAACAGGAACAAGCAAATCAATGGGAGCAATGAAATTCCGTGTTAAAAAAGTACCTAGCCCACAAGCTTCTTATGCTGGTGTAACGGGCGATGGTAAAGTATCAAAAGGTGAATTGCTGAATGCAGGAGGGGTTATTCCTAAATTGGAAGATTTCGTATTCGATTTAAAATTCCCAGTAATTTCCTGGAACATGTCGATCTTCGTGAACGGTGTGTACGCGGATTACCCTGCTTCCGGTGCTAGTACAACCGGATCCATGAAAGAGATTTTGAATAAAGTTAAACCTGGTCAGAAAGTATTGATCGAAGAGGTGAAAGTGCAAGCACCTGATGGAGTTAGAAAGATTGTTGGTTGCGTATTAAAAATCAAGTAAAATATAAAAAAGGTAATCATGAAAAATTTGAAATTTCTTTTTTTAGTGTTGGTTGTTGCTTTTGCAGCAATGAACGTCTCTGCTCAGGAGGTTATCAAACCACCCAAATATCCTGATGGAGTATACACAAAAGAGAACACTCGTACCCGTAGGGCTATCCCATATCCTACACTGCGCGAAGCGGATGTAATGTGGAGCAAGCGTGTCTGGCGCGTGATCGATTTACGTGAAAAAATAAATCATCCTTTGTACTATCCTGACGAACAGATCTTAGACAGAAAAAGTCTTTTTGATGTGATCAAGGATGCAGCTACTAAAGATGGTACCATTACTTGTTTCAACAGTCCGGCCATTGACGACGAGTTCAGATATGACATGACCAAAAGTGAAATTGACGGTTTATTGGTAAAGTGGGATTCTACAGCGCAAGCGGAAGACCCTAACAACCCTGGAACCTTCATCTCTGCTCCTCAGAAAGATGAGATCAGTACCATTCAGGTTTGGCAGTATTGGGTTAAAGAAGACTGGTTCTTCGACAAACAACGTTCTGTGTTGGATGTTCGCATCATCGGATTGTGTCCTTTGATCGAAAAGAGAACAGAAAGTGGTGAGTCTACCGGTTCAAGTACTCCTTTATTCTGGATCTACTTTCCTGAAGCTCGTCCAGTATTTGCAAACCAGGAAGTTTACATGCGTCACAACGATGCTGAAAGAAGAACGTTTGAAGATATTTTCTGGAAGAGAATGTTCTCCAGCTACGTTCGTAAAGAAAGCAACGTATACAACAGGGGTATCTTTGATTACAAAATAGGCTTGGATCAGTTGTTAGAATCTGAAAGAGTTAAGAACGATATTTTTATTTATGAGCACGATTTGTTCCACTTCTAGATAACAGAAAAAGCACATCAGAAAATCCTGATCCGGAAACGGTTTGGGATTTTTTGTTTTATGTAAACGGCAATATTGCAAAAGCCTACTCCGTTCTAATACAGAAAAGGAGGTACAATGAAACATTCGTTGGATGTTAGAATTGTGAAAAGAGCCTTTTCTCAATTCCTTTTCAGTTTATTTTTAATTTTTATGTTTGCTGCCGACACTTATGCGCAGTGCAATCCAAAATCTTCTGTCAAAGATCCACCAATCAATCCCTGCGAAAGCGAACGCATTGCAAGGGCTTTTCCCATGCCAGCAGTTTATGTGAGAGAAGCGGACGTGATGTGGAGCAAGCGTGTTTGGAGGGTGATCGACCTAAGGGAAAAACTCAACCTTCCCATCTATTATCCTGAAGAGCCAACGGTTTGCCTGATGAGCTTGTTTGATGTGTTTAAATGCGCTCTGCTGAACGATAAGATCACGGCTTATTCAAATCCCATCTTCGATGATGAATTTACTTCCCCAATGACGAAAGACGAGGTTAGAGCAGTCCTCGTCAACTGGGATTCGGCTCATCAGACCGAGGACGTGAACAATCCTGGAGAATACCTGACCATTCCAATGAAAAAAGAGATTATGGCTTCGAACATCCGCCAATACTGGGTAAAGGAAGACTGGTTTTTTGATAGGCAGCGTTCCGTGATGGAAGCAAGGATTGTGGGAATTTGTCCCCTCGCCGAAAAATTATCTGAAAGCGGGGACGTGATTGGTGTAAGGCCCCTGTTCTGGATCTACTTCCCGGAGGCACGCCCTGTTCTTGCCCGCTCGGCTGTCTTTAACCGCCACAACGATGCTGAGCGCATGAGTTATGATGAACTATTCGTCAAACGCATGTTCTCCAGTTATGTTTACAAAGAATCAAATGTCTACAACCGCACCATCGCAGATTACAAAACGGGGTTGGATGTGCTAATGGAATCGGAATCCATAAAGGATGAGATCTTCGAATACGAAAGTGATCTTTGGCACTATTAGTCACAAGCTCTTCTCAGGAATGAATTCAAAGGATGCATCGCTTTCATGACCTCATTGCAATGTTTCAGGAATTTTTTTGACAGCACATCTTTGTCTTTAAGGTCGTGAATAGTGATGTAGCTTTTGAGTTTCAGGAGTTCGATCTCCGGATGCGTTTTATCATATCCCTTCGGAACAGTTTTTAATTTATCTTCTTCCGATAATTTCCCGAAATAGGTCGTGAAGCTTTTTACTCCGATGATCTTTTTGAACTCGGCTGCATTGTAGTCGATCTCCTGCCTAATGGCACTGATCTGAGGTCCGGCTGGCTGCCATACGCCTCCCGCTATAAAAGACGCTCCCGGCTGGATCTGGATGTAGTACCCGGCATCAAAGGATTTTTTTCCTCCGGGTGCAAGCAGTGCCCCGAAATTATTTTTGTAGGGTGCTTTGTTCTTTGAAAAACGCACATCCCGGTTGATCCTGAAAATACAATCCTTCGGTTCAAGATGTTTGATCGAAGGATCAAATTTTGCCGTGCAGAGAATGAGGTCATTCACAAAGTCCTTGTATTCGGCCCTTGCGGCTTCGTAAACCGGGCGGTTCTTTTCGAACCATTCTTTGTTATTGTTCTTGGCTAGTTTCGCCAGGAATTCCAATGTTGATTTGCTGATCATGAAGATTTTATAATTTTTCCTCCAGCTCAGAGGTGAGTTTCTGGACGATCTTGAAGTTGAACAAAAATTCTTTTGCTATGATCCGCAGAATGGTGTATACTGGAACGGCAACGATCATTCCGCCGATTCCCGCCAGGGTGCCTGCTATCAGGATCACCAGAAATATTTCCAAAGGATGTGCTTTCACTACTTTTGAAATGACCAAAGGCTGGAAGATGAGCGCATCAATCAACTGGATCACGAGCGACATCAACGTGATCTTATAAACCAAAGGTAAAAGTTGGGTGTAGAAGTCAAGCTCCAGGCTGGAAGTGACTCCAATCAATATCGCAAACGCAGCGCCGATCAATGGTCCGATGTAAGGAATGACATTCACTAATCCTGCAAACATGCCTATCAGCAAGGCATTCTCAACACCCAAGATGCTTAATCCTATAGTGGTGATCACTGCAACAAACAGCATGTCGAGCAAAATTCCTATGAAATATTTTGTCAGCAAACGTTTAGTATCCCTCACAATTTCCTTGATCGCTTCCAGATGTTTCGGAGGTGTGAGCAGTAGAATTGTGGAGTAGATCAAGTATTCATCCTTCATGAAAAAGAAAGCCATGAAAAGAATTGCAAAGGTTCCGAAGATCAGACTGGTGGTAAAACTCACCATGCTTTGGGCATACATGGAAACTTCCTGAAAGCCCAAAATAGAAGTGAGTTGTGTCGCCAGGTATTTTTCCAGCGATTCACCGTTTCCGTAATGGATCTGGAATTTCTGCAAGTCATAATTAAGGTTGGCGAGCGGCTCCTTGAAAGTTGTGAGGACCTCATTAGGATTAATCTTGCTGATGATACGGGCTTCCTCCACCAGGAGCGGAATGAACATGGAAACCAGACAGATTAGGACGAAGGTGATGGTTCCCAATGCCAGTAATGAGCAAAGTGCATCGGGGATCCGGTAGTTCTTTACTTTTAGTGAAGAGTAAAACCTTACCAAGGGCTGCCCTATCAGGGAGATGATAATGGCAATGCAGATGTATAGGACTATCGTCTTAAGATACCAGGCGATCAGTGCAATTGCCAGCACTGTCAATACTATCAGGAAATATTTTGATCTGGTTTGCATCCTTAAGATATACCAGATAAAGGTATCAATATTCAGAAAGAAAAACCAATCTGTCGTATATTTGCTCAATTTTAAAACTATGGATTCGTTAACGCATATCGTATTGGGAGCAGCCATCGGGGAAGCTCTGTTGGGAAAGAAGATCGGCAGAAAGGCAATGCTCTGGGGAGCACTGGCGGATACCATTCCGGATTTTGATGTTTTTGCTTCACCTTGTGTTTCTGCGGCGCAACAACTTTTGGTGCATCGCGGCATCACTCACTCTTTTCTTTTCATTGTTGTGATGTCGCCGTTGCTGGGTTGGTTGTTCGACAAATGGTTCAGAAAAGCGGAGGTCGGTTTCAAAAAATGGACGCTCTTATTTTTGCTTGGCATGTTCACCCACGTACTGTTAGACTCCCTGACTTCATACGGAACGGGCTGGTTTGAGCCGTTCAGTGCGTACCGTGTTTCTTTCAATACGATTTTTGTAGCAGATCCTTTCTACACACTTCCGTTCTTGATTTGTGTTCTGATAGCGCTGATCGCCAAGAATGGCAGCCCTCGCAGAGTGAAGTGGAACAAGATCGGTTTGTGGATAAGTTCGCTTTACATTATTTTTACTTTGGTGAACAAATGGCATGTGCACGGCATCATGAAGACTGCTTTTGAAGAAAAACAGGTTGAGGCGGATGATTTCATCACGACACCAACACCTTTGAATAATTTTTTATGGATGGGGTATTCGCACGACAGCAAAGGAGCTTGGATCGGATATTATTCAGTGTTCGACAAGACAAATGCCGTGGATTTTTATCGCGTGGAACGGAATGATTCTTTGCTGAGACCTTTCGAAGGGGATCCCTCCGTAAAAATATTAAAACAATTTTCCAAAGGACACTATGTGATCACGATGCAGGATTCGAGTGTTTGTTTTAATGACATCCGTTTTGGACAAATGGCAGGCTGGGACAACTCCGATGCTTCCTTTCCCTTTGCCTATACTCTGAACAAGAATGCCGATAATTCCATGGCTTTGAACAGAGGAAAATTCAAGTCTTCGATGGGCGAAACATTTTCATCACTGGTCGACCGGGTGAAAGGGAAATAACCATCTATTTTTTGTCTTTATACTTAACAAACAGATGGATCCAAATCAATCGGGAGCATCTGAAAAATAAAGGAAGCAAGAGAACAAGACAAACACTCAAGGTGATGATAAATGGGATCACTTCCATTGAAAAGGCCACGCAAAGTAACAAGTACAACCCTATTCCAAATACTACTGTGAGTGCATAACTCACATAAGTTGCTCCGAAATAATAGCCGGGCTCTCTTCTGAAATCTTCGTTGCAAACCGGACAACGATCGTGTATGGCTCCGAATCCTTTTGCGTAAGCACGATCGGTTATGAAGAAGTTTCCTTGGTGACAGCGCGGGCATTTGTTGTTCAGAACGCTGTATATCGGAGATTTTTTGGTTGACATACGAGGAATTATACTGCAAAATTACTCATAAGATGGACTCAAAAGCCGTTTTTTGTCCATAAATATGGGCTTTTCACAGCTTATTTCTTCCTGAGAAGGGTGTCCGGCGCGTAAAATTTCGTAAATTTGCACCCTTAAATTTTTAGAAGAATGATTTCAGTAAATTCAGTAACAGTATCCTTTGGTGGATACGATTTATTTGATAATGTGAGTTTTTTGGTGAATCCAAAAGACAGGATCGGCCTTGCCGGTAAGAACGGAGCAGGAAAATCAACCATGCTGAAACTTTTATCAGGACAACAAAATCCAACCAAAGGAGAGATCTCCAAACCCAACGATTTTCGGATAGGGTATTTGCCTCAGGATATGATCCATCAGCACGGAAGAAGCGTATTTGAGGAGACAGCGACAGCATTCGAAGAGATACAACAATTAGAAGCAAGATTGGCCGTTGTGACACACGAACTCGAAACACGCACGGATTATGAGAGCGATGCATACATGAATCTGATCACCGAGTTGACGGACATCAACACGCGGATGGACATTATTGGAGCAGGAAACAGAGAAGAAGAAATTGAAAAGATATTAAAGGGGCTGGGTTTTGAAAGAGCGGACTTTCATCGTCAAACGGCAGAGTTCAGCGGAGGATGGAGGATGCGGATCGAGCTGGCCAAGATCCTTTTGCGTAAGCCGGATATTCTTTTATTGGATGAGCCAACAAATCACTTGGACATTGAATCCATTCAATGGCTGGAAGAAGCCATGGAAACTTTTCCGGGTTCGGTGATGTTGATCAGCCACGACAGACAATTTTTGGATACAGTGACAACCCGGACAATAGAGATTTCGAATCAGAAGATCTACGATTACAAGACAAATTATTCCAGGTACTTGATTTTGCGTCAGGAGCGTAAAGAACAACAGGAGAATGCTGCAAAGAATCAGCAGAAAGTAATTAATCAGACCGAAGCGTTGATCGACAAATACCGCGCGAAGGCAAGTAAAGCAGCCTTTGCACAATCGTTGATCAAGAAACTTGACAGAATGGACATAGTTGAAGTGGATGAAAGTGATACAGCAGCGATGGCATTCCGCTTTCCGCCGCCTGCGCTTTCGGGGAAGATTGTCGTGACCGTTGAAGATGCCGGAAAAGTATACGGGCCGAAGCGCATTTTCAAGAATGCGAATTTCATTCTTGCGAAGGGCGAAAAAATCGCTTTGGTGGGAAGGAATGGAGAAGGAAAAAGCACGATGATGAAAATGATCGCGCAGCAGGTCGACTTTGAAGGGAAAGTGGAGTTAGGGCACAATGTTATGATGGGTTATTTTGCGCAGGATCAGGCTGAGAAGTTGGATCCGAACAAAACGGTATTTGAAACCATCGATGAATTAGCTGTCGGTGATGTGCGCAAGCAAGTGCGTACCATGCTGGGTTCGTTCCTTTTCGGAGGTGATGATATTGATAAGAAGGTAAGAGTATTGAGCGGCGGAGAACGTGGGCGATTGGCTTTGTGTAAATTATTATTACAACCATACAACTTGTTGGTACTCGATGAGCCTACGAATCACTTAGACATCCGCAGTAAGGAAGTTCTTAAAAAAGCGATCGTTGCTTATGAAGGAACAGCCATCATTGTTTCCCACGACAGGGATTTTTTAACCGACCTTACGGAGAAGATGTACGAATTCAGAAATGGTGAAGTAAAAGAGCATTTGGGTGGCATCAATGAATTCATGGAGAAACTGAAAATGTACCGTTTGGCCGAGATGAATACTAAGAGTCCTTTCGTGAAAGCGAAACCTCAGGAAGTAAAAGTCGAGAAGCCTAAAGTGGATACATTTGCTGACGAACGTGCCAAAGAATTGAAGCAGACCAATTCTCAGATCGCTAAATCTGAAAAAGAGATCGAGAGACTGGAAGCGGAGATCAAATTGTTTGACGATAAATTATCTGACCCTTCACAATATCAAGTCGTGGTGAACGACAAAGAAGCATTCGCGAAATACGAATTGCTTAAAACAACATTGGAGAAGGAAATGCAGAACTGGGAAGCTTTACAGGCGAAATTAGAGAATTAATAGTTTGCAATTTTGGCTACTTATTTTTTTTTGCCTTTTGCCTTTTGCCTATTGCCTATTGCCTACTGCGTATTGCCTATTGCCTACTGCCTACTGCCTACTGCCTACTGCCTACTGCCTACTGCCTACTGCCTACTGCGTATTGCCTATTGCCTACTGCGTATTGCCTAT